>NZ_JACSWC010000439.1 GCF_016888165.1 Halomicronema sp. CCY15110
CGCTCAACCTACCAGTATCGAGAGTTGAGCGGAGTCGAAACTCGGTTCATGGGGATCTTTTTTACGCGCAAGTCCCTAAGTGACCGTAGCTTGCTGCCAAGCCTGCCATAGCGTGTAGACAATCAGTACGGCTAATAAGGTGCGAAAGAGGAGCGAGACGACCTGATCAGGCAACTTGGGCAGGAGGCGTGTACTCAACTGAGCACCAATTAATCCTCCAAAACCAAGAATAATGCCGCCAAACCAAACCACATTGCCTTGTAGAGCGTGGCCAAAAGTGGAGGCGATCGCTGTCAGCACAATCACTCCCAGGCTGGTTTGAATCGATCGCTTAATCGTTTCCCCTAGCAACAACATTTGCAAGGGCACCATAATCACACCGCCACCAATCCCTAATAGCCCCGCCAAAAATCCGGCAATGCCTCCAGTCAACACCCGTGCTGCTGTCGGATTCATGACAGGCTGAGCCGCTGCCCCCGGAACCTCATTAGGCGATCGCTTGGCTAATTGCTTACGGACTCCCACCAAATAAATGTTGAGCATGAGCAGCAGCGCAAACGCCAAGAGCAGCAGCGATTGGGGCAGCGCACTGGCGATTAAAACACCAATCTGAGCCGTGATAACGGCGGGCAACCCCAGCAGCAAAACTCGCTTGAAGTCTAGATAGCCCATGCGCCAGTTTTGAATGCTGCCAGACAAAGAGGTGATGATGATGGACAAGCTGCTAGTCGCCACTGCTTGAATGGGTGAGAACCCCAGCGTAATCAAGATCGGGACTAAAACTGTGCCACCACCAATGCCCAGCAGCCCCGCCAACACACCTGCGAACAGACCAGCAACGACAAACGCACCAATTTGAATCGGGGTCAAAACTACCTCAAGCTGTTGATCTAATAAATTGAGCTTTGCGACCCCTGCGCCCTCAAGTCTAATGGCTCAACGGGATGACAACTGCGCTGCCAAACTTCGCCCACCATCACGGCAGACATCGGGGAAGCCACATCAAGATTGAACCATACCACCTGATGGCGGCTCGCAACTTCTCTGAACAATCACTTTCCCGATCCCTCATGCAGATCACCCAATCACGCTTCACATTGCGGGCGATGATTACGGCTGAACTTCAACAGCTGTGTCTGTTCATGAGAGCGCTAACTCGTTTCTTGAGGTCGCCTCTGGGCAAATATACGGACTGCTTAAACAAAGCGTCCCTTGTGCGTGGATGCGAGACACTTGCAAGCCCAGGGGCGGTTTCGCTCCAAGCGAACGTTGAGATAGTAAACAGTCTGTTAACACGACAGTCTATTCGCGCTAAAAAAATAACTCGTGTTTAGGCATCTGCAATTAAATAAAATACCCGATCAATCCGGTTTCGACTTCGCTCAACCTACCAGCATCGAGAGTTGAGCGAAGTCGAAACTCGGTCTATAGGAATTTTATTGACACGCAAGTTCCTTAAGTGTCTGTAGGACACATAGCCGATGGCATGTATCCGTAGCAGATGGCGCTCAAGCAAATCGCTTGGGGCTATAACTACAGCAAACCCACCAAGTGGAGCGGCCCATGACCACTAATCAACTCCACCATCAACGCTAAAAAGCCGACCATCGCTAGCCGACCATTCCACACTTCGGCCACTGGCGTGAGACCCCAAGCAGAGCGTTCTTGCGGATAAATTTTAACCTGTTTATCCGGCTCAACCACGTCTGAAAAGAGGCGGCGGGGAGCTTCTAAAGATTCCATAACCATTTTGGCCATGTCATCAATGAAGCCGGGATGAGTATTCAGGGCGGGGACTCGTCGGAAGGTTTCGATGCCAGCTTCTTCCGCAATTTCCCGATACTCCATATCGATTTCTTGCAAGGTCTCGATATGTTCAGACACAAAGCTAATCGGGACAACGACTAAGTCATTAACGCCTTGCTCTGCGAGTTCTTCGATCGCGTCCTCAGTGTAAGGTTGCAACCACTCCACTGGCCCCACCCGACTCTGATAGGCCAGGGTGTGTTCGTTTGGTCGCCCTAAGGCCTGCATGATCAAATCGACACAGTGCTCGATCTCCCGCTGATAAGGGTCGCCATTCTCTTCGACGTAACTCACCGGAACACCGTGGGCGCTAAAGAAAATGTGTCCCTTGCTGGAATCAGGCAATTGATCAAGTTCCTGCGCAATTAACTCAGCCATGGCTTTGACGTAACCAGGACGGGCATACCAAGAAGGGATGACGGTGTAGCGAATTCTTTCCAGCGAGGGGTCTTCCTTCCACAGTTTCTGGAGCAGACGGAAGCTAGAGCCGCTGGTACTGATGGAATATTGTGGGTAAAGCGGCAAGATGACTAGTTCTTCGATGCGATCGCGTTTAATCCGGGCGATCGCTTCCTCGGTGAAGGGATACCAATACCGCATACCGATATAAATATCCGCTGGTTGGTCAGCCGCCTCTAAGCTTTGTTGTAAAGCGGTGGCTTGCTGCTCCGTAATGCGTCGCAGGGGCGAACCGCCGCCAATTTGGCTATAGTTTTGCTGTGATTGCTTGGCTCGACTGTTAGAAATTAGCCATGCTAACGGCTTTTGGAGCCAGCGCACGGGCAGACGAATAATCTCAGGATCAGCAAACAAATTGAACAAAAAAGGGCGCACATCTTCTAGTTGCTCTGGCCCACCCAAGTTCAATAGCAATACCCCTACACGGCCCATAACGGTTGTGATCCTAAATGTCGAATGATTCTTAAAATTATCGTAACAATTGATTTACTTGACGGACACATTTGCAACAAAATGCAGCTTTGCTCAACACGACGAGCCGTTCAAGTTTTCAAACCGTTTACAGTAAAACCATTCTAAACTAACCCAGACAATCTTTATGCAGCAAGCTTTCTCGATGAAGTCGAGTCGATCCGCTCTCCCATCCCCCCCGGCGGAGCAGCGGCCTCGGTTGGCGATTCCCTTGGGAGATCCAGCGGGCATTGGTCCCGAAATTGTCTTGAAGGCGATCGCGCATCCGACGCTACATACGGTGGCCCAGGTAACGTTGGTGGGTGATGCTCCCGGTTTAGCTAAAACCCTGACCAATCTGCGGCACAGCGTGGGCCTAGAACTGGATCTGAGCCAAATGCCCTTGGTCGAGGCGGAAGTCGAGATCGCTGAGTTGGACACAATCTCCCTCGGAGAGCCGACAGCGGTGACGGGCCACGCCAGCTTTTGCTGGTTAAATCGGGCCATCACGGGAGCCTTAAAGGGCGAGTTTGATGCGGTGGTGACGGCTCCCATTGCAAAGTCGGTGTGGCATGCAGCGGGTCATCAATATCCGGGGCAAACGGAAGTATTGGCTGAACGCGCCCAGGTCGACCGCTTTGGCATGTTATTTGCAGCGCGATCGCCTCACACAGGATGGCCCCTGCGCTGCTTGTTAGCAACTACCCACATCCCGCTGCATCAGGTGCCCACCGCCCTCACCCCAGAGTTAATGACTCGGAAACTCGACCTTTTGGTGACCTGTTTACGGCAAGATTTTGGCCTGGCGACCCCCCACATTGCGATCGCGGGCCTCAATCCCCACAGTGGCGAAGCGGGCAAATTGGGCACGGAAGAAGTGGACTGGCTGATCCCTTGGTTAGCGGCGGTTCAGCAGCGTTACCCCCAGGTCAAACTGACGGGGCCGATCCCCCCCGATACGATGTGGGTGAGTGCGGGCCATGCCTGGCATACCGATGCCCAAGCCAGTCCGTTTGACGCCTATCTGGCGCTATATCACGATCAGGGCTTGATCCCCGTCAAGTTACTCGCTTTTGACCGAGCGGTGAACACCACCATCGGACTGCCGTTTGTGCGCACCTCGCCAGACCACGGTACAGCGTTTGACATTGCGGGCCGGGGCATTGCCCGGTCAGACAGTATGGAAGCGGCGATCGCCCTAGCGATCGAACTGGTGCAACAACGAAAACAACTCAGCCCCATCAGGAACTGAGTTGCCGATTGTCGATAGTATGACGTGAGCATTCCCCTGGAGCCTTCACCGGAACGCAAGTTCAGAGGAAGGGTGAACTTAGGGATGCGCGTGCAACTAAAGTACCTACTCCAGACACGTAACTGACCCAGGCACCCAGCTACCCAGCCACCCAAGCACTGCCATTACCGGGAT
>NZ_JACSWC010000044.1 GCF_016888165.1 Halomicronema sp. CCY15110
CGGTGGCCCGTTCCACCGTGCAGGACTATATCCGACGCGCGAGTGGCAAAGGTCTGAGCTACGACCAGTTGAGCCAACTCAGCGATAGCGAAGCCCAAATGCAACTGGGCAAAGGTAAACCGCCTTCCGGTGACCAGAAGGTCATTGACTATGCGGCGGTGCATCGCGAGCTGCAAGGTAAAGGCGTGACGCTGGCGCTGCTGTGGCAAGAAGGGCTGGACCAACAGCGTTG
>NZ_JACSWC010000440.1 GCF_016888165.1 Halomicronema sp. CCY15110
TACCCCTGTTAAGGTGACCAAATGTACTAAATAGTCGGGCTAAACCTGGGTTTTCAGAGCTCAACAGTTAGCTTAAGTAAGGACAGAGCAACCACTGTAGAGAGTCGTACGATGCTTATCAATCCCCTCTTTGAGCAGTTCGTTGAAGCCAGCCCTGTGAGCATCATGGTCCGCGCCTTGATGGAACGGGGGTTTGCGGCTGAGGCGTTGGATGACCTGTTTGAGCGGACTGCAGAGAAGCAATACACGAGAGAACTGTTGTTTTCCACGGTGGTGAGTCTGATGAGCTTGGTTGTCAGCCAAATCCACCCCTCGGTCAATGCCGCCTACAAAGCCTTTGAGCAGCGCATCGGGGTATCCAAACCCGCCTTTTACAGCAAGTTGAATGGCCTCGAACCCGGGATTGCCCAAGCGCTTGTCCGCTATAGCTATGAGCAATTGTCCCCGCTGGTTCAGGCACTCGGTATGGCCCCTGGGAGTCGGTTAGCGGGCTACACACTACGGATCGCCGATGGCAATCATTTGGGGGCTACCGAGCATCGTTTGGCGGTCCTGCAGGCGACCCGGTCGGGTCCTTTACCCGGTCAATCGATTGCAGTGCTAGATCCGGAACAGATGCTGGTTACCGATGTGTTCCCCTGTGAGGACGGCCACGCCCAAGAACGGTCCCTGACCCCAGCGCTACTGGCCACCGTTGAGGCCAAGCAAGTCTGGATTATGGACCGCAACTTTTGTACCCGCCCGTTGCTGTTTGGCCTTGCTAGCCAAGGAGCCTACTGGATTACCCGAGCGCATCAGCAACTCCCCTGGCAGCCCTTGACGCCATTACAGTGGGTAGGCACTTCCCAGACCGGTGAAGTGTTCGAGCAAACGGTTCAAATCACCGATGAATCAGGATGTTCATTGGTCGCCAGACGGCTGGTGGTGCAACTGCATCAGCCCACTCGCCAGGGGGATAGTGAAGTGGCAATTTTCACCCATTTGCCCGCTTCAGTCGTGGACGCAGTGACGGTCACGGACCTCTATTTAGAGCGTTGGAGCGTCGAAGGCATGTTTCAAATCATCACCGATGTCTTTGCTTGTGAATTAAAAACCTTGGGCTATCCCAGGGCGGCCTTATTTGTCTTCTGCATCGCCGTGATGGCCTTCAACATTCTCGCCACCGTCAAAGCGGCGCTCAAATCCGTGCATGGGGTGGGCAAAATTGAAGCCGGCTTATCTGACTTCTATGTCGTTGAAGAAGTCCAAGGAACTTTTCGAGGCATGATGATTGCCTTGCCTGACCCCCTGTGGCAACCCTTTGGCACCATGCCACTAGAAACCTTTGCTGACAGCTTGAAAGCGTGGGCAGCGAAGGTCAATCTCAAACGGTTTTCATCCTCCCCGAGAGGACCTAAAAAGCCGCCCAAAAAGGACAACTACAACCCTAAACATCCTCACGTTTCAACGGCAAAGCTGTTAGAGGAAAAGCAGAACAAACGTTCACCTTAACAGGGGTA
>NZ_JACSWC010000441.1 GCF_016888165.1 Halomicronema sp. CCY15110
TTGAGGCCATCTTTCAGGGATGGTCACTAGCCCAGGAGGGATTTATGTGTACTTAGTAGCCTTACCAAGGAGAGGTTTATCAAGGCTGCCGGTTCCTCTCCTGGCGTGGGCGTAGCCTGCCCGGAGGGCTTAGGAGAGGTTCTACAACAGCCCATAAAACTGCCGCAACAGATCGCTGCAACCTTTCCCCGACAAGCGATGCACCAACTTGTGTATAAGGGATGACCTTAAAAAGGAGGTCGCCGCAGGAGAGCTGTGGCCCCTTGCGTGGCGAGGGCTGGCGCAAAGTAATAGCCCTGGCCAAATTGACATTTGTTTTTCTGCAAGTACACCAGAACATCGTGATTTTCGATGCCTTCGGCAATGACTACTAAATTGAGATTAAGGGCCAGGTTAATGATCGCTTTCACAATTTCATAATCACGCGGATTAGACTGGCGAGCATTAAGATTCAAGATGAACGATTTATCGATCTTTAAAATATCGACCGGAAATTGGTGCAAATAGCTGAGGGATGAATAGCCGGTACCAAAATCATCCATGCAGACGGCAATATCGCGCGCCCGAAATTCATTCAGGGTTTGCACCGCGAGGGCGCTATTGGTAATTAAGACACTCTCGGTAATCTCGAGCTTGAGCGATCGCCCGGCCAAATTTGCGGCAGCTAGGGCATGGTCAATTTGCTGGATGAGATCGGGTTGCGAAAATTGCCGCCCCGACAAATTGACACTCATCGTTATGTCTTGAAACTCTGGCTCCATCTGCTGCCACCGACGGAGCTGTTGGCAAGCCTGATTCAAAACCCACAGGTCAATAGCGGCGATGAGTCCGGTATCTTCGGCAACTTCGACAAAGGCTCCTGGATAGAGGAGCCCTCGGGTGGGATGCTGCCACCGCACCAATGCTTCGAACCCCACAATGCGCCCCGTTGAGAGGGCGACAATCGGTTGAAAATGGAGCCGAAATTCTTCACGGTTAATCGCATGGCGCAGATCATGTTCCAGCGTCATCTGCTCTAGGGCGATCGCATGCATGGAGGCATCAAACACCACATATTCGTGGCTGCCTTTCTTCGCTTCATACATGGCAATATCGGCATTTTGCACGATTTGCTCCGGCGCAGTATGGTAATTGCTGCTAAACGTGATGCCAATACTGGCGCGAATAAAGATTTCGCGATCGTCGAGAAAAATCGGTAATTCCAACACATTGTGAATGCGCCGAGCCACCTCAATGGCAAACTGCGGCTCCGCGAGATCTTCGAGTAACACCACAAATTCATCGCCCCCTAACCGGGCCGCAATGTCGATGTCTCGCAAACAATTGGTGAGCCGTTCTGCTACTAGCTGTAATAGCTGATCGCCCACGGCATGGCCGAGACTGTCATTGATGACCTTGAAGCGATCGAGGTCAAGAAATAGGACGGCAAACTCGGTGGAGGCGTGGGTTGGCGGCACCTCGACGGGGTCGCGCTGGTGGCGCTGATAGCGCCGCAGGGCCAGTTGCAGCCGCTCTAAAAATAGAGCGCGGTTGGGCAGGCCAGTGAGGGCATCGTGCAGGGCATCATGTCGCAACTGATCTTCGAGTCGCTGCCGTTGCTGCAACTCGGCTTGGGCCTGTTGATACAGCTCCGCCTGCTGAATGGCGATCGCCAACTGGTCGGCCACTTGTTTAATCAGCGCACATTCCTGGTCAGTCCATTGTCGCGCCACGGGATGATGTATGCAGAGGAGACCCTTGAACTGATTTTGGTCACGAATCGCCACCGTCAACATGGCCCCGATGTCGAGTTGTGACAAAATATCCACAACTGCGGTGAGGCGAGGATCCTGCGTGACGTCATGACTGGCCACTGGAGCCGCTTGCGAGGAGACTGCCGCGATGAGGAGACAGTCCTGCCCGCTCACTTGCTGCCCCTGCAACGAAGCTAGGCCGGGTTGCGCAGACGATGCCCAATATTCCAAAGTATCGTCGTCTGTCATGCGCAGTGAAATCGCACAACGCCCCGCTTGAAACACGGTTAACAGAGTTTGAGTCGTCTGCTCCAAAATTTCCTGCAAGTCCAGGCTGTCGCGAATGCTGTTAACAATTTCATTCAGCAGTTGCTCTTGCTGGGCAATTCGTTGCGAGGTAGCGAGCAGCTGAGCTTGCTGGACCGCAATTTCGACTTGCTCACATAATTGCTTCACAAACTCGACTTCGTCGGGTTGCCAATGCCGAGGACTACGGCATTGGTGAATGCACAACAAGCCCCACAGCTGCTCATTCACCACGAGGGGCAGCACCAGATTCGCCTGGATCTGATAATGCTGCAAGAACTCGCGATAGCAGGGCAAAACATCGGCGGTGCTGACATCGGTAATTTGGCTGATGTGTCCCTGGCGATAAGACTCTGTCCACTTATCGGCAAAACAGGGATCGCGCAGCGTTTCGCCTAATACCGAGATCCACTCGGTACCGACCGACTCCACGGTGATATCGCCACTCCAATCGGGGGCGAACTGATAAATGAGGACGCGATCGGTGTGCAGAAATTCGCGAATCCGTATCACCGCTGTCTGCAAAATGGTGTCGAGATCGAGGCTGTGGCGAATGTTTGCGGTCAGCTCGCGCAGCAGTCGCTCGCGCTCAGCCTGCTGGCGTAGTCGGTCTTGCGCAGTGACGAGATCGGTAATGTCGGTGGCCACTAATCCCAAAAGTTGGGGCTGATCGGGCCGTGACAATACGGGAAACAGCACGGACTGTAAGATGCGCTCTTGGCCGTCTTTTTGTAGGCGGTCTTCGATCACTAGGGGTTGCTGGGTCGCGACCAATTGCTGAACCCGTGACATGAAGAGAGCAGCTACTTCATGAGAATGCAGGTCAGAAAAGTAGTGTCCTTCAATCGCAGTGGCGGGTTTGCCTAAAAATTCAGCCGTGATGGCGTTGACTTTGTGATAGCGCCCGGTTTCGTCATACAGTTCGATGATGGCGGGGGAATTGTGCATCAGGGCATGGAGAATTTCATGGGCTTCGACGAGCTCCAGTGCCGATTGCTTGCGATCGCTAATATCCTCATTCACCCCAATGACCCGCACCACCTGTCCGTTAGCATCGCGAACAAAGTAGCCGTGGGCCTCAATATGGCGGATCTCGCCAGTGGGGTGAATAATGCGAAACTCCGAATGAAAACCCGGTTGTTCTGACTGCTGCGCTGCAATTTCGCCTTGGACGATGGCCAGATCGTCAGGATGCACCATGGCGTACCAGTCTTGATGGCGACCCGAATGCTCGGCGACGGTGATGCCGTAAATCTCGTACATCTGCTCATCCCAAAAGGTGCGATCGCTGGCGATGTCCCATTCCCAAATCCCGAGGTGAGCGGCTTCAGTCGCGAGGGTGAGGCGCTGGGTCGTCTCCTGCAAGATGATTTCTTTTTGGTGGCGATCGCTAATATCGCGATTCACACCAATCATGCGAATGGGCTGCCCCGCCGCATCGCGCAAAATCTGCGCATAGGTCTCGAGATATCGCACTGCCCCATCAGCCCGGATAATCCGAAACTCGACACTGTAAATGGCATCCCTCTGTAGTGCAGCCTTTGACGTGGCCAGCAAGCCGGGCCAATCATCGGGGTGGACTAAGCGCTGCCAGGCTTCGTAGGTGCCCTCAAACTCACCAGGAGACAGGCCGTGAATCGTATGCTGCCGCTCATCCCACGTCAGGGTTTGGGTGACCATATCCCAGTCCCAAATGCCGAGTTGTGCGGCTTCGCTGGCGATCGCGAGGCGCTGCGACGTTTCCCGCATGGCCTGCTCGCCCACGGCGCGTTCCGTCACGTCGAGATTGATGCCGATCATCTTCTGCACTTGCCCGCGGGCATCGCGAATGATGATGGCGTGGTCTTCGACGTAGCGCACCTCACCATTGGGGCGAATAATCCGATAGTGCTTGTGCATTTCGGTGGCATCGCCACGCAGGTCAGCCAATTCGCGGTCTAAAACGTGCACGTCCTCAGGATGAATACTCGCCGCCCAATCGTCGTAAGCAATGTCTTTGGCGATGGGTTCCCGGCCATAAATTTCTGACATGCGGGCGTCAAACCACAGCGTATTAGTATCAGGGGCGAACTCCCAAATGCCAATGCGGCCCGACTGGGTAGCCAGGCGCAAGCGACTCGACAGTTGCCGAATGCTGTGTTCGCTGGCTTTGCGATCGCTAATATCCCGATTTAAGCCAATGAGTCGTTGTACCGCGCCATCCAGATTGCGCACCACTGTCAGATGCGCTTCGAGATTGCGAATTTCGCCGTCGGCTTGTCTAATCCGAAATTCTAGTTGGAGCTGATTCTCGCCCTGATGCAATGCTGTTTCCAAGGCCTCCATCTGATGGCTATCTTCAGGATGTAGATACGTGCTCAGCCAAGTTTCAAAGTTGGGCGGCTCTAGGTCGGCAGTTAGGCCATGGATTTGCCGCACTCGTTCGTCCCACACACACTGACCCGTGGTGTAGTCCAGTTCCCAAACGCCCAGCGCGGCAGATGTGGTGGCGAGCGCCAGACGCTGCGAGAGGTCGCGAATTTCCCGCTCGGCCTGTTTGCGCTCAGTAATGTCTTCGCCAATGCAAGTGAAATTAATGACCTCATCCTGGTCATTGTGCTGCACAGTATTATTCCAGGCGATGAGGCGGCGATCGCCCGTTCGCGTGACGATTTCATTTTCGTAATAAGTCGGAAAATCTGCTTGATTGATGGTCTGATTAAAAATCGCTTGTAACTCTGACCGGATTTCTATCGGCAAAAACATCGTGAACCAGTTTTGGCCGATCACCTCATCGCGCTGCCAACCCGTCAGGGATAGCACATAGTCATTGGCGAATAAAATATTGCCCTGCGAGTCGGTCATGATGGCGACCATCGCCAGCGTTTCCAACACATTGCGAAACCGCTGTTCAGAGCGTTGCAAGTCCTGCTCAGCCTGTTTGCGATCGGTGATGTCGCGCCCCACGGCGACGATCGTCGTCACCTGTCCGGCCTTATCCAACACGGCTTGGTTCGACCAAGACAACCACCGCCAGCCCTGGTTAGTGAGGGTGCGTTGCTCTAAGCGACTCTTGTGGGGCGGTTGCCACAGGGCGTCCCACTGTTGCTGGACGGCGGCGTGATCATCGGGATGGCCAGGGGGACGAAAGTCCGTCTCAATCAACTCCGCCAGCGTTTTGTCGAAGAGTTGACAGTAGGACGGACTGGCAAACAGTAACGTGCGATCAGGCGCGAGTTGCAGAATGAAATCAGTTTGGTTTTCGACCAACAGCCGATAGTGTTGTTCGCTCTCGGCCAAGTTGGCAACGGCATCCCGCAATTGGGTGACATCGCGCTGAACGCCAAAGATCCCAGTGATGCGCCCGGCATCGTCATACAGACACAGATAGTCCCCTTCAATCCAGATGGGGGTACCGTCAACCCGCCGCTCATGGGTGTCGATATGGAGACGACCCTCGTCAAATAACTGTCGAAAAATGGCGCGACCCGTGGGGCGATCGTGGGCAAAGAAGTCGTTGGGGGTCCACCCCAGAATGTGATCAATTTGGCTCAGCCCATATTGCTGGCAGAAGGCTTGATTAGCTTTTGTAATGTGCTGGTGAGCCAAGATGTAATCGAGGACGGCATTGATGTCGACGCTGTCGTGCCATGCAATCGGCTCGTCCAGCATCATGAAAAAGAAGCCGTCTAGCGATTGCATGAAAAAAAGATTGAGCTGTTGCTCGCGATCGCGCAGGGTTTGCTCGGCCTGCTTATAGTCGGTAATGTTGCGGCCACTCGCCTGAATCTCGATCAGCTGCCCTTGCGCATCAAAAAAGGCCTGATTCACCCACTGGTGCCATGCCCTCTGGCCGGTGGCCCCGATCACCATATGCTCATGGGTCACGATGGGGCGATCGCTCGAAAGCTGCTGCAATTCGACGATTTGTTGCCTCACCTGCGCCTGATGCTCAGGGGGCACGAGGTCAATAAAGTTACTCCCCATTAACTCAGCGGACGAGCGCTGAAAAAAGCGACAATACGCTTCGTTGACAAAGGTCAGCGTGCCGTCTGACGTTAATCGACAAATCAGTTCCGTTTGGGTATCGATGACGTGGCGATATCGTTGCTCACTCAGTCGCAATGCCTGATTCATTTGTTCTAAGGCTTGCACATAGTGATTAACCTGGGCGGTGAGTTCTTGTTGGCGTTGTTCCGCAATTTTGCGCTCGGTAATGTCTTGTTTAATGGCAATGAAATGAGTGATTTCTGCGGCCTGGTTATATACCGGCGTGATGGTCATGGCTTCGACATAGTGGGTCTGATCTTTGCGACGGTTAATGATTTCGCCGCGCCACACCTCTCCCGCCGTAATGATTTGCCAAAGCTGTCGAAAGAAGGCTGGATCCTGTTGCCCAGAATTGACCAACTCACGCGGATTACACCCGATCGCCTCATCCAGGCTATAGCCCGTGAGTTGAGTAAACGCGGGATTCGCCCATTCAATCGTGCCGTGGCGATCGGTAATGACAACGGCATCGGCACAGGCGCTCAGCGCGACACTTTGTAAGTGCAGTTGGGCAGCGGTATCCGCGAGCGCATAACAGGCATTCTCGGGCGGTAGCGAAGGGGCGATCGCCGCCGCCAACTGTAATCCCTGAAAGATGTTTGGCTGACTTTCTTGCAACATTAATAAATGGATATCCTCCCCCACATTCGCAATTACTGAAAAATGTAATGATTGCGGTTGCCCATGGTCATTCTGCAAGGTCAGAAGTCCATGGCAAGATGCCTGAATGGGGGGCATTAACGCATCACTGTTTGGTGTTTCAGCGGTGACTAAAAGTTGCTGGAGCGATCGCTCCAGCAACTTTTGTGGGCCAACACCGAATAAGTCGCACGCTTGTTGATTAGCGGCCAAAAATCGACCCTGTGGATTAATCAGGAGTCCGGCAACCGACAACTCATCAAATAGCTGACCCAGATGTTCACGCGATAAAGTCAGGCTCAAAGGCAAGAAAAACGAGGACTTTCCTGCGGATAACCAAGAGCGCTCATCAACGGGTTGAGACTCACGATTGAGATTAGACATGAGGGCCTATAGGGTTTACTCAACATCCGAAATACTACGGATGTGGTAACCAAGCTTGCTAATGTATTTAGCCGCTTAGCGTAGCTAGTATGCCCAGATTGTAGAGCTCTGGCCGACTCAGGGGCGACAGCCTTTAAGTTTTGTAGACTCCAGTGACAATTCATCTGGATACATTCAAATGCCCTGACTGTAGACGGGACAATGACATTATCCAATCACAATTTATTCAGCCACATCATGGCTCCTACATCGTTGCCACTAGGGGTCATCGTTGGCGATGAAAAGAGGTATCATGACAGCTTCATTATTGTCGGATGCAAATCGGCGACTGGCGCGGGCGCTGAAACATGTGCAGATTTCCGAGGATGCCAGCGAGCGGTTGCAGTTTCCCAAAGCCAGTCTCAAGGTTTCGATTCCTGTGCGGATGGATGACGGCTCGCTGCGGGTGTTTGAGGGCTATCGGGTGCGCTATGACGATACGCGGGGGCCGACCAAAGGGGGCATCCGCTTTCACCCCAAGGTCAGCATGGATGAGGTGCAGTCCCTCGCGTTTTGGATGACCTTCAAATGCGCGGCGGTCAATCTGCCCTTTGGTGGGGCAAAAGGTGGGATTACGCTCAATCCCAAGGAACTTTCGAAGTTTGAGTTGGAACGACTCAGCCGGGGCTATGTGGATGCGATCGCCGATTTCATTGGCCCGGATATCGACATTCCGGCACCGGATGTCTACACCAACCCGATGATTATGGGCTGGATGATGGATCAGTACAGCATCATTCGTCGCCAATTATGCCCAGCGGTGATCACGGGCAAGCCGTTGGGCATGGGCGGCAGTCAGGGGCGCGATCGGGCCACTGGCACTGGGGCGTTTTATGTGCTCCAGGCGATGTTGTCCAAGTTTGACCGGATCCCCGCCGAAACCACCGTCGCGGTGCAGGGGTTTGGCAATGCGGGCAGCGTGATTGCGCGGTTACTCTTTGATGCAGGCTATAAGGTGGTCGCCGTCAGCGACTCGCGCGGGGGGGTGTATTGCGATCGCGGCCTCGATATTCCCAGTTTGCAACAGTTCAAAGCCTCGACCCGCAGCCTACAAGCGGTGTATTGCGAAGGTACGGTGTGTAATTTAGTCGATGGTCAAGAAACTATCACCAATGAAGATCTCCTCACGCTGGATGTGGATATTTTGATTCCCGCTGCGTTGGAAAACCAAATCACCGCCGACAATGCCCCCCTGGTGCAGGCCAAATATATCTTTGAAGTGGCGAACGGGCCGATTACCTCAGAGGGCGATCGCATTCTCGAAGACAAAGGGGTATATGTGTTTCCCGACATTTTGGTGAATGCGGGAGGCGTTATCGTCAGCTACTACGAGTGGGTGCAAAATCGCAGTGGCTTGTACTGGACTGAAGCCGAGGTCAGCGATCGGCTCAAAACTAAAATAATTGAGGAAGCGGAAAAAATCTGGCGCATTGCCCAAAACCTCGCCATTCCCCCGCGCACCGCCGCCTATGTCCACGCCCTCGAAAGGTTAGAGGAAGCCCACAGCGCCCGTGGCACCCGCGACTACTACGTCAGCTAACCCCGACTTCCAGCCCCCGGCGGCGTCGAGACACGTAGCTGCTGAGCGTGCTTGTTGGAGCCCCCGCCCCCTTGCCAAGGGTATTCAGGGGGCTCAGTAGCCGCGTGACGCGAAACCAGTCCCCAGCAGCCAGGGGGCGGAATACCCCTTACAATCAAGAGCGATCGACCTATCCCTCCATCGCCCATGACCTCTTTGCGTACGCCCCTTTACGACCTTTCCGCCAATCTCAAAGCCCGCTTCACCGAATTTGCCGGCTGGGAAATGCCCGTGCAGTACAGCGGTATTAAACAAGAGCATCAGGCCGTGCGCACAGCGGCGGGTCTGTTCGACATATCGCACATGGGCAAGTTCTTTTTGCGGGGGCAGGGCGTGCTGGCCGCCTTGCAAACGCTAGTGCCGTCCGACCTCAGCCGCCTGACGCCGGGGGAAGCCCAATATACCGTGCTGCTGAATCCCCAAGGGGGCATCATTGACGACCTGATCATCTACTCTCAGGGCACCGAGTTGGATGGCCGCGAGCGGGTCGCCATCATTGTGAATGCGGCCACCACCGACAAAGACAAAGCTTGGATGACGGAGCATTTGTCAGCTGATATCGCGTTTGAGGATGTGTCGCGCGATCGCGCCCTCATCGCTGTCCAAGGCCCGGAAGCGGTGGCCCAATTGCAGCGCCTCACCGCCGAAGATCTCGACAAAGTCGGTCGGTTTGGCCACATCGAAGGCACCGTGTTGGGCCAACCCGCGTTTCTGGCCCGCACTGGCTACACCGGCGAAGACGGCTTTGAAGTAATGATGAGCGCCGACGGTGGGCAAGCACTCTGGCAAACCCTCGTCGAAAATGGCGTCATGCCTTGCGGTCTCGGCGCTCGCGACACCCTGCGCCTCGAAGCCGCCATGGCCTTGTATGGTCAAGACATCACTGACGACACCACCCCGCTAGAAGCGGGACTGAAGTGGCTCGTTCACCTAGATGGGGCGGGCGAGTTTATCGGTCGTCAAGTGCTAGAGCAGCAAAGTACGGACGGCGTGGCGCGGCGCTTAGTGGGGCTACAGATGGAGGGGCGCAACATCGCCCGTCACGATTATCCCGTTATGCAGGATGGGGCAGCCGTGGGCATTGTCACCAGTGGTACCTTGTCACCAACGTTGGGCTACCCCATCGCCTTAGCCTACGTCCCCGCTAACCTGGGCAAAGTGGGACAATCCCTAGCGGTCGAAATTCGCGGCAAGACGTTTCCCGCTCAAGTCGTGAAAAAACCTTTTTATAAACGCAAAACGTCATGAGTTGACACAACTGGGGTTGATAAATACGCTAACAGGCGTGCGACACTGGCAACAGCGCGTGATTACAAGAGAGAACGGTCATGGCCCTTGAGTTTCCCGATGATTTGAAGTACCTGGACACCCACGAATATGCGCGGGTTGATGAAGATGACGCGATCGTGACGATCGGGATTTCCGCCTTTGCCTTAGATCAGCTGGGCGACATCGTCTTTTTAGAATTGCCGGACGTGGGTGATACCGTCGAAAAAGGCGAAACCTTTGGCACGGTGGAGTCAGTGAAAGCGGTGGAAGATTTGAAATCCCCGGTAAATGGCGATGTGCTGGAGCGGAATGAAGCGATCGTGGATTCCCCTGAGCAGATTGTGGATGACCCCTACGGCGATGCCTGGCTGATCAAAATCAAAGCCGAAAATCTGGAAGATCTAGACGATGCCATGTCGGCCGATGAGTATCGCGATCAAGTTGAAGGGAGCTAGCTCAGGCGTGACTAGGCAGTCGGGTGACTGAGTGGCAGAATGGTCAAGGCCCTGGGAGCAATTTAGACTCGACTGCCTAGTCCTGCGGTGAATCCAGTTGGCTGTAGGAGCTAGAACCACGCTTCTGCAGTGTGCTGCCCTGGTGTCACCCATCGCCTGACCAGAAAAATCCAAGGGGCAGCGTGGACCGCGTTTGAAGCCTGAAATAAGGCGATCGCGAGGGTGACGCTGCGTTCACCGAGCCGATGAATCCAGTCGGTGCTCGATTAACACAGATCACCAGCCCAACCCCCGTCCCTCAAAACCGATTGCCGTTGAAGCAGGCCCGATATCGCTTGCCAGCAGGACAACATTGCAAGTGCCTTAGTCGTCAAACCAGATGGCCCGCCAAGCATGTTCTGCCTCTGCCCGGGCTTGCTCTTGCCGCAGCGTGCGATACCGACGACCGAGACGTTTGAGCTTATACAGGGTCTCCTGCAAGCGCCCGCGCCACAACGCGGCCTGGGCATCGGCAAATTCCACATCTGCTAAGCGCAAATTAATCGCCACCAGGTGAGTCATCTCATGCTCGGGCTCTTCGTCACTCTCAAAGGCGTCGTCGTCATCAAGCACTTCGTCGTCATCGTCTTGAAGGTCATCACGGCGATCGGCCATCTCAACTAGCACACTGACTAAATTAGGTTGACTTGGCCCTGGACTATCACCGTCCGCTTCAGTCGCCGCGGCAATCACCATGTCTGGCAGATCTGGCAAAACATTCGCCTGCTTGAGTAAGTGATTGGCCAAGCTCGAAAGGGTTCGCAAAATTGCCCGCAGATGACGTTCTAAGAGCACATGGCGTTTGGCGAGGCTGATCGGGGTGAGGGGCTCGGCTTCCAGAATCGAAAATAGGGACAGTGATGTACTCAGCCGCTGTAGCATCACCGCCGCTTCTTCAGAAGCAGCATCAAAATCAGACTGTTCTGCCGCCGCTGCAGACGAGCCCGGCGTCGAGGCAGCCTGTGCAGCCGCTGGCTCTGAAACCATCGACGATGAGTCAGCAGACTCTACGGTCGATGTCTCTGCGGGGGGCGGCAAGTCAGCCAGTGGAGAGGACTCATCAGGCGATGCCGTTTGCGGATCATCGTCATCGTCGTCATCGGTGTTTGAGGCAAAGGCTCCGTATTTGGCAACTACCGCTTCTTCGAGTTGTGCCGCCAAGTCAGCGAGATTGCTGACTTGGCCTAGTTGAGCAATTTGGTCTTGTCCTTGGGCCGCCAGCTGACGTAAACCGGTTTGTAGCTGCTCGCGCTGTGCCACCGTGAGCGCAATAAACTCTTCTGGATATGCCTGCGTACATAGGTGGTACGCGGCCAGAATTAACTGGCGTTTGACGGCTTGACCAATGATCCCTAAATAGCTTTGGTAAACCGTTTGTAGAGCTTGATCAAGATCTTGGGTGGAAGCGTCTAATTTGGCGAGGTCTGTCGCAATTTGGTCAAGGCTTCTGGCCATGAGGTTTCAATCACAATAGCGGCAGATGTTCGCAACTTGAATCAGGAGCAGTTGCCAGCATCTTGAGTTAGATACAACTTCAGCGACCAATTCAACCGTGAACAGGCGAACCGGAAAACGAGCTGCAAGATATTCGTCCGAAAGTCATTATGCAACCCCGACGTTGAACGGCGGATCTTGATGACCTCATATTGCCTCAGGTTCCCCTGTCAATGGGCACGGGTGCTTGGCCTGTTTGAACCTAGCCAACGTAATGTCATAAAAAAGCCAGGTCAGCAATTAACAACTTACCTGGCTCGCTATAACTTCACAACCACACCCAAGGGCGTCACTTGCCGCCAGTTTGGGCAGCAACTTCGGCAGCGAAATCGACCTCTTCTTTCTCGATGCCTTCACCCAGAACAAACCGCGCAAAGCGTCGAATCCGAATGTTTTCCCCGAGCTGGGCAACTGTCTTTTTCACCAACTCATCTACAGTGATGTTTTGATCTTTGATGAACGGCTGATCCACTAGAGACAGTTCTTTCAGTCGCTTATCAATTCGGCCTTGAACAATTTTCTCGCGAATATTTTCTGGCTTTTCCGCCAAATCTTCGCGGCCCATTTCAATGGCCTTCTCTTTCTCAATCCACTCTTGGGGAATTTCATCAACTTTGACGTATTCCACGTTTGGACAAGCAGCAATCTGCATCGCCACATCTTGGGCCAAACTTTTGAAGTCGTCACCTTTGGCAACGAAGTCAGTCTCGCAGTTGACCTCCACTAAGACACCAATGCGAGCACCCACGTGGATGTAGCTATGAACGAGGCCTTCGGCGGCAACCCGACCTTCTTTCTTGGCCGCAGAAGAGATGCCCTTTTGGCGCAGCCATTCCACGGCTTTTTCTAAGTCGCCTTCAGTCTCTTTCAGCGCTTTCTTACAATCCATCATGCCTGCGCCGGTTTTTCCGCGCAGTTCTTTCACCAACTTTGCAGGAATTTCTGCCATGTTACCCTCGTTGCTTACTTAGTTGCTTCATGAATGATCGTGTAACGCGATCGCTGGATTTATTCTTCAGAATCATCCTGGCTATCAGCAGACGGAATCTCGTCTTCGCCGTCGAAATCGGCTTCTGCCCCGTCATAGTCGTCGTAGATTGCGCCCGAATCGACTCTGCCGTGGGCTCCTTCGTAAATGGCATCGGCCAAGCGACCCACAATTAGCTTAATCGAGCGAATGGCATCATCGTTGGCTGGAATCGGAATATCTACGTCGTCTGGATCACAATTCGTATCCAGCAATGACACGATGGGGATATCAAGCTTCTTACATTCCTGAACGGCGTTGTACTCCCGTCGCGTGTCGATGATCAGCGCGACATCGGGGGGACGACGCATCGTTTTCAGACCGCCCAGATACTTTTGCAGCTTTTCTAGTTCACGACGCAGCACTGCCGCCTCTTTTTTCGGGCGGAGGGCCAGTGCGCCCGTTTCTTGCATTTTTTCCAATTCTTTGAGGCGATCGCACCGGGTTTTAATCGTTTCCCAGTTGGTCAACATGCCCCCCAGCCAGCGCTGGTTAACATAGTTAGCACCACAGCGCGTCGCTTCCTGCGCGATGATGCCAGCAGACTGACGCTTTGTGCCGATGAATAAAAACTTTTGGCCCTTGGCCGCGGCCTCACGCACGTAGACAAACGCCTCGTCCATGAGCTGAGCGGTTTGCACCAAATCGATGATGTGAACCCCATTACGAGACGTAAAGATGTACTGAGACATCTTGGGATTCCAGCGTCGGGTCTGGTGACCAAAGTGAACCCCAGACTCTAATAACTGGGGCAAAGATACTACAGGCATATTTTTTTGACTCCTTTCGGGTTTAACCTCCGCCCGACAGTCTTCGTTAAGACACCCAAAAAGTCGAGCGTGCGATTTTAGACAACTTTACAAAGGTAACATGGGAAGGGCTTGTCTGTAGCAATGAGGGCAATTATTTGGGAGCGGCGTAACAAAGTCCACAAGTGAGTACCCCAGAGCGAAAATTCAGCTGCACAATAGGGAAACCTATGGGTGATCAAAAATGGTCAAGGGCATCGGCCACTGCGTCGGCAATGTCCCTCGTGAGATATTTGTAAATCTACGGAAAGCGTCCTATGTCTGCCGAATCTCAACGTCCACCTGCGGTGCCCTCGCGGATGCCGCCCCCGCCCCCGCCCAGTCGGGCAGCAGCCGGTAGACCCCCCGCGCCGCCAAGTGCGGCGGCACCTCGCCGCAGTGCGCCGCCCCCACCCACGACTCCTGCTAAATCGACGCTGTCGCTGGAGCAAATTTGCCGCGAAGCCTTTGATAAGGGATTTTCGGATATTCACTTGGGGGTTGGAGAAGTGCCCCGTTTTCGCGATCGCGGTCAGATTGCCACCTCCGATTATCCCGTTATCGATGAACCGACGTTTTACGGCTGGCTCGCCGAAGTGCTCAAGCCAGAAGAAATTCAACAGTTCAAGCAGACCTTGGACTTTGACGGCGCGGGCCAGTTTGATTTCTCCCGCATTCGGATCAATATCTTTGATACGTTAACCGGGCCATCGCTCGTTATTCGTTTGATTCCCAACAAGATCTTGAGCATGGAGCAGCTCAATCTGCCCAGCGTGTTTCGAGATATTTGCCATTACCACAAGGGCCTGGTGTTGGTAACTGGCCCCACTGGGTCGGGTAAATCCACCACGATGGCGGCGATGATTGACTACATCAACAAGGAGATGACGAAAAACATCATCACCATTGAGGATCCGGTCGAATTTGTGCATCAAAGTCGCAAATCGCTGATCAAGCACCGCGAAGTGGGCCGCCACACCCTGGAATTTAAAAATGCGTTGAAAGCCTCCCTGCGGGAAGACCCAGACATCATCCTCGTGGGTGAAATGCGGGATAAAGAAACCGTCAACACGGCGATGAAAGCCGCCCAAACCGGACACTTGGTAGTGGGGACGCTGCACACCAACAGTGCGGTCAAAACCGTCGAGCGGATTCTGAACCTGTATGAACCCGACCAACAAACCCCCGTGCGGATTTCGCTAGCGGAATCGCTCGTGGCGGTGATTGCCCAGGGGCTGTGCCGCACCACCGACGGCAAACGTGCTGCCTTCCACGACATTCTGATCAACACTGACGCCATTAAGGACTACATCATCCGGGGGGACTTGGATGAAATTGAAGCCCTGATGCCGAAGTGCGGCTTTGACGGCATGTGTACCATGAACCAGTCCTTGTATGCGCTCTATGAAACGGGGCGAATTACTGAGGAAACGGCGCTGGAAATGTCCCCCCGACAAAATGAAATGGCGCAGATGCTCAGAGGTCGGGTTTAGAGTTCTGTACTGATGTCGAGTTCGATTCATTCACTACCTCCTCCGGCGTTCAAAGGCATTGCGGTCTTTACGCCGGGGGGGGATGTAGTTTATTGCCGCGATTATGAGAAACGAGTGCAGTGGCACCTGAATCTTTGTGGCGCTTTACAAGAGCAGCTAGGATTGCCGGAGTCGCCGCACTTTCTGGTGCCGGCATTTACCGCGACGGTGGATTGCTGGCAAAATACCGCCACGGCAACGACTCATATTGCCGCTGAGGCTTATCCCTTTGTCTATCATTATCAGGGACTCTTGAATGCCATTTTTGACTTGGGCAATCTAGAGTGGACGCGCCTGCGCTTTGACCCCGATGGTCTCGATTTATCGGTGTTAGAAACTTATCGATCGCGCTTTCCGCAACTTTGGGAAAACCATAATTTAGTGCTGGATCTATCGGCATCACCTGCCCTGACGGATCAACCGACAGGCACCGCTGAACTCCCCAATGAGACGACCGGAACCGTCTTAAAGCTATTTGTGTCTGGTTATTCCGCCGCGACTGAGCAAATTCTCACCACGTTACAGAGAGTGTTAGAAGGGGGCCGCCGCCAACCGTATACCCTGCAAATGATCGACGTTTCCAAGCATCCTGAACAGGCGGAAGCTGATCAAGTAACAGCGACACCCACATTGGTGCGGGCTGCGCCGTTACCCATGCGGCGCTTGGTTGGCGAGTTGGATAATCCGCGGGCGATTTTGACGCTATTGAGGGATCCCTAACGTCTTGTCGTCAAGGCAGCAGCGTCTCACTCCACCGCTGCCCATGATGCGATCGCTACCAAGATGGCGGTTTGGGGGCATCGCGAACCAAAACAAAGACCCAGGGGTGACCTGGGCCGGAGTGCTAGCTATAGAGCAATGGAATCGGCTGACTGATCGAAACTTTTGAGTGATGAGGTGGCTCTTCAACAACGAGGGGAGATGTTAGGCCACGCTGGAAAAAGCGGGTAAGGGGCAAGTATTAGGCATAGGCGGAATTGGACAGGCATTGGTCGTGACTGGAGGCGTCTTGATGACCTCTCGGATAACCGGTGCTTCGTAATACTGGCACCCATGGCAGGGGCCGCAAGGGTTCATGGCGCAGCGTAGATAGGGCGATCGTGCATTCATCTCACAGCTAAAATCGCCAATGACGTAACCAATGCCCTCGACATAGTTCAGGTCGCGATCGCGCTGAATGGCTGCTTTCAAACCACCCCGAGCTGCTGCTTCCATGGCCCGCCCGAATTCCGCCTGCACCTGTCCACGCGAGCGCAGACTAATCCACGTCGAGATTAAGGCAGGCACTAAACTGAGACCAAAAATCAACAAAACTATGAGCATAAGGGTTCTAACAGACTCGTCTCGGACATCGATTAACCAAATCCTATCGTGATGTTGAGAGCGAACGGTCTCAGCTTTATGTATTTGTAGTAATCCTTATGACTTGTTGTAAAGTTGTGAAAACTTGGCGGCAGAAAAGCCCCGACATCAAGGGTTTTCCCGTTGATTGGAGTTAGCTATCTGCGGCCTCGGACTTGGGCTTAGGTCGATAGGTCGAAGCCACATGCAATTCTTTGAGCTGCTGGGCATCCACGGTCGAAGGAGCCTCGGTGAGCAAGCATCGGGCCTGTTGGGTTTTTGGAAACGCGATCGCATCCCGAATGGACTCTTCGCCCGCCATCAGCATCACCAGGCGATCCAAGCCATAGGCGATGCCGCCGTGGGGTGGCGTGCCATATTCAAACGCTTCCAGCAAAAAGCCAAATTTTTCTTGGGCTTCTTCAGTAGAGAGGCCAATGGTTTCAAACACCTGGCGCTGCACCTCGGGTTGATAAATACGCAAGCTGCCGCCGCCGATTTCATAACCATTCAGCACCAGATCGTAGGCTTGGGCGAGGGCCGTTTTTAGATCGCCGATATCGCTGGGTCGAGGAGCCGTAAACGGATGATGCAAGGCTTCTAGCCGCTGTTCGTCGGCATTCCACTCAAACATGGGGAAATCGGTCACCCACAGCAAGTTGAGTTGGTCGGCGGGAATCAGGTTCATTTCTTTAGCGATCGCCTGCCGCACCCGATCCAAAGTGGGATTCACAATGTCATCGGGGCCAGCCCCAAACAAAAGTAGGGTGCCGGGTTGAGCACCAGTACGGCTTAGCAGTTCCTGCTTTTGCTCGGCGCTGAGGTTATCTTTAATGGCACCAATGGTGTCAATTTCGCCACTCTCCCGTACGCGGATATAGGCCAAGCCCTTGGCTCCTGCTTCTGCTGCGACTTTGAAAAGATCGCCGCCAGGTTTAATGCGCACATTTGAGATGACATCGTTGCCGTTAGGAATGGGCAACACTTTGACCATGCCGCCAGATTTCACCGCTCCCGAAAAGACCTTGAAACCAGAATTGGCCACTAGGTCAGACACCTCCACCAGTTCCAGGCCGTAGCGGGTGTCGGGTTTGTCGGTGCCATACCGATCCATGGCTTCTGCATAGGTCAGTCTAGGAAATGGACGAGGCACGTCAATCCCTTGCACCGTTTGGAAAATGTGACCCACCAGCCGTTCGTTCAGGTCGAGAATTTCGTCCTGGGTGAGAAAGCTCATCTCCATGTCGAGTTGAGTGAATTCGGGCTGGCGATCGGCCCGCAAGTCTTCGTCGCGGAAACACCGGGCAATCTGGTAATAGCGATCGACCCCCGACACCATCAAAATTTGCTTAAACAACTGCGGTGACTGGGGCAGGGCAAACCATTCACCCTCATTGACCCGCGACGGCAGGATGAAGTCGCGCGCCCCCTCAGGCGTCGATCGCGTCAAAATCG
Source organism: Halomicronema sp. CCY15110 (assembly GCF_016888165.1). Taxonomy (GTDB): domain Bacteria; phylum Cyanobacteriota; class Cyanobacteriia; order Phormidesmidales; family Phormidesmidaceae; genus Halomicronema. The sequence goes on from NZ_JACSWC010000441.1 coordinate 18,110, forward strand.
GCGTCTCCACCTCCATGAAGTGCTCGGCGTCTTCTAAAAAGCGACGAATCGCTTTGACGACGGCATGGCGAGTTTGTAGATTTTGGGCCATGCGCTCGCGACGTAAATCGAGATACCGATACCGTAGGCGCAGTTCTTCCCTAACTGACTCAGCTTCCGCTGTAGACACTTGGAAGGGCAATTGCTTGCGCACAGCATTCAGCAATTCAATCTCATCAGCGTAGATTTCAATTTCGCCAGTGGGCAGCTTGGGGTTGACGGCCCCGTCTTGACGCTGGCTGACTTTGCCAGTGATGCGCACGACATATTCGTTCCGCAGGTCATTAGCGGTTTCAAAAGACCCTGGTGTACGCTCGGGGTCGCTTACGATTTGGACAATACCCGTGCGATCGCGTAAATCCACGAAAATCACGCCCCCATGATCACGACGGCGATCGACCCAACCAAACAGGGTGACAGTTTCGCCGGTATGGGAGGCTCGCAGGTGGCCGCAGTAATGGGTACGCATGATGTGCTTAGTGCTGGTTGAACGCAACAGATAATTACAAAACCTACCCATTATCTAGGATCATGCCACCTGTCGCACCCTCTGGCGCAGATTTTGTCGTCGCGGGACGAGGTATGCCCTAAGCAGAGAAGAGCGGTCGATCAACGCGACTTCTCTCCTCCGTGGTGACAGGTGCTACTAATGCACCGCTGGTTCGTCTACTTCTTCTAGCAGGCTAGTGAGTTGTTGTCGCCGCAGCATCGATTCGATGACGGAACCAGGCTGGCGCTCGTGAGGCCAGGCAAAGGCATGGCGAAAAGCGGCTGCTTGGCAGGCTTGTAACTCATCGAAACCGATGATGTCTTGAGTTAGCAAATTTTCATACTCAAAGGGCAAACGCACATTGTGCAATCCTGCGTTGTCGGTGCAGATGGCAATATCAACGCCAGCATCAAAGCAGCGATCGAAGACCACTTTTAACTGTCGCAAGTCATCTAATGTGCCGGTTTTGAGATAAGTGGTCGGGCACACTTCCAGGCATTGCCCTCGCGCTGCGACCTCTCGCAACAAGTCGGGACGCTGGAGGGGAATCTGAATGCCGTGACCGATGCGCATGAGGTAAGGCAGTAGCTCCGGATGACAGCCATCTTGGGTTTCAAACACGTGGCCTGTAGTGCTGATGCCTAAGTCCCGAGCGTGGGCGTACAGCGCAATATATTCGTCCATGCGCTCCCCATACTTGGCATCGCCTCCGGCCAAATCTACGGCACAAACATACTGGGGATATTGAGCCGCCAGTTCCACAATTGCCTGGTTTACCTCATAGGGCAACTTGGAATGCATACAGAGAATCTGCTTCGTCACGATCGGATATTCCGATTGCTGACTGGTTTGCCCTACCACCTCAATAATTTCTGCCATCTTGTCGATGCGTTCATGCTGGGGCAAATGCTCAGGGGTTCTGAGATAGGGGGTATATCTCAACTCTAAGTAAGCCAGGTTTTCAAAGATGTAAGCGCCCCGAATCAATCGATACACAAAATAGGGCAATGCCTCGTGGGTCTGAACACTTTCCACCAGAGTATGCAGCTCTAAATACTCAGCGAGGGTGTTACGAGGGCGGGTGTAGAACGATTCAAAATCGGGATAATCCGCGAAGCGATCGGACACATCCGGGCGATTGCGCTCAAAATAGCGCCACAAGACTCTAGGTACAACAGAACCGCCCAAATGACGGTGTAATTCAGCATACAAACTCATGAAAACCCCTGGAATGAAATGAATAAAAGCGTAAAGAACTGTAAAACATCTTGGAAGTTATCTACCGTTTTAGCGCAAACAACGCATTACCGTTTTAAACTCATACGTTTAGCTTGAATTTTGTCAATTCACCTCAGGTTGAAGCCGCAGGGCGGAAATCCTGTTGGTGTACAGTCAGCAACGACTAAATCGCGGATTGACTGACACAGCAATGATCTAACTTGAGCTGAAAAAATGAAATCTTGACAGGCTTGCAAAAATTTGCGGATAATGATCATTTGTGTGAACAGAAGACCTTAAGACATTGGCAAACGTCGTAGTAATTGGTGCCCAGTGGGGCGACGAAGGGAAAGGGAAAGTCACTGACCTCTTGAGCCGATCGGCTCACGTAGTCGTCCGTTATCAGGGCGGCGTAAATGCAGGTCATACGGTCGTTGTTCAAGGTCAGATTTTTAAGCTGCACTTGATTCCTTCGGGCATTTTGTATCCCGATACCGAGTGTGTCATTGGTAGTGGCACTGTCGTTGATCCGCGCGAAATTATTAAAGAATTGGACATGCTGGAGGGGTTCGGCATTTCGACCCAAAAGTTATTCATTTCTGAAGCAGCGCATGTGACGATGCCGTATCACCGTTTGTTAGACCAAGCCTCGGAAGAGCGGCGCGGCAGCAAAAAAATCGGTACGACCCGTCGCGGCATTGGCCCGACCTATGCCGATAAGTCTGAGCGGGTCGGCATCCGCATGATTGACCTTGTGGGTATGGACGGGCTCGATGAGCAAATTGAGTGGACGATCCAATACAAGAATGTTGTCCTCGAAAAGCTGTATGGCCTAGAACCGCTTGATCCGAAGGCGGTCATCGAAGAGTACAAGGGCTATGCTGATCGGCTGCGTCCCCATGTGGTCGATGGCTCTTTGTTGATTGATCAAGCGATTCGCGATCGCAAAAACATTCTCTTTGAAGGGGCGCAAGGTACGCTACTTGACCTTGATCATGGCACGTATCCCTACGTCACTTCTTCTAATCCCGTGGCCGGGGGAGCCTGCATTGGCTCTGGCGTCGGGCCGACCATGATCGATCGCGTGATTGGCGTTGCCAAAGCCTACACGACCCGCGTGGGTGAAGGGCCGTTTCCGACCGAATTGATCGGCGGCCTAGGCGATAAGCTCTGCGAGTTGGGGGCGGAGTTTGGCACTACGACCGGACGGCGGCGACGCTGTGGCTGGTTTGATGCCGTGATTGGTCGCTATGCCGTGCGCATTAACGGGATTGACTGCTTAGCGATCACGAAGCTCGATGTGCTGGATGAGTTAGACGAAATCCAAGTTTGCACGGCGTACAAAATCGATGGGGAAATTCATAAAGAATTACCCAGTAGTGGACGGTTGTTTGCGCAGTGCGAACCGATATACACTACTCTTCCGGGTTGGCGGCAATCCACCGCTGCTTGTCGATTGCTCGAAGACCTGCCGCCCCAGGCGCTGGACTATCTCAAGTTTTTGGCTGAGTTAATGGAAGTCCCTATCGCGATTGTGTCGCTGGGGGCCAGTCGTGACCAGACCATCATCGTGGAAGACCCCATCCACGGCCCCAAAAGAGCTCTGCTTTATGAAAATGGTAGTGCCTCTCAAGTAGCTTGATTGTTCGTTTGTTTGTTTGCCCACAGAAATCCTGTTGAAGTTGTAAGTAAGTCCTATGAAACTGTCAATTGAGTGTCAGAAACGCGATGCTAGCGTTAATCCCAGAGCCTTGCGCCGCGAGGGACAAATTCCCGCTGTTCTTTATGGACATGACGGCGATACTGCGGTTTCTCTCACTGTCGATCAGCGCTCAGCAGAGCGCTTGGTGCGCAGCGCTTCGGTCAACAACACACTGATTAACGTCACTGTGCCCGAAATGCCTTGGAACGGTCAGGCATTGTTGCGCGAAGTGCAGACTCATCCTTGGAAAGACATGCTCTACCATTTGAGCTTCTTTTCCATCGCGAGTCAGTCCAGTGTAGATGTGGTGGTGCGGGTTAACTACACAGGTACGGCCACGGGAGTTAAGGATGAAGGGGGCACACTGGACATCATGGTGTCTGAGTTAGCGATTCGCTGTGCGCCTGGTGCCATTCCGGAAACTCTGGATATCGATGTTTCTGGTCTAGCGGTGGGTGAGAACCTTCACATTAGTGACCTGAAACTACCGGCAGGGGTTGAGGCGATCGCGGAAACCGACCAGACTCTGGTGAATGTAGCCGCGCCGAGAACGGTCACGAGTGATGACTCTGCGGCAACTGCGGTCAGCCCCGTCACCGCTACTGAACCCGCCGCAGAGTAATTTTGATTGATTACGACGAAACCAGGGATGTTTATCCCTGGTTTTTTATTGCCAAAAGATTAGGTATTTATGGCTGACTCATCTTTGCCCCCGCTGATTGCACAAATGCTCCAACCGGAGTTTTATCCCCATGCGGTGAAGCCCCCCATTCGGTTAATGCAAACTCACGTGTCTTATGTGTTGCTGACTGGGGACTTTGCGTACAAAGTGAAAAAGCCATTGGATTTTGGCTTCCTCAACTATTCGACCTTGGAGAAGCGACAACATTTTTGTGCGGAAGAACTCCGGCTGAATCAGCGAGCGGCGGCCCCTATATATCTAGAAGCGTTGCCGATCGCGCAGCAGGGCGATCGCTACGCCTTGGGAACTGCTGGAGCGGGCGAAATCGTGGAATATACCGTCAAGATGCGGCAGTTTCCGCAATCGACGCTGCTGAGTCACCTTTTTGAGCAAGGGAAACTGTCTGAGGACTTGTTGCGGCAGCTCGCCGAGGTGATCGCCGACTTTCACCTCAAAGCCGAAACCAGTGACTACATTCGCAACTTTGGCACCGTTGAGAATGTTCGCCAGTCGATCGACGAAAACTATGAGCAGACGGTCGGTTTCATTGGTGGCCCGCAAACTCAACAACAGTTTGACGACACGAAAGTCTACACCGACGAGTTTTTTGCGACGCAATCAGCGCTGCTGCAACAGCGGCTGGATCAGGGCAAGATTCGGGCCTGCCACGGTGACTTACACCTCAACAATATTTGCTACTGGCAAGACGAACTCCTCCTGTTTGACTGCATCGAGTTCAACGAGCCGTTCCGGTTTGTGGATGTCATGTTTGACATCGCTTACATCATCATGGATTTGACGGTGCAAGGACGGCAGGATTTAGCGGCCATCTTTTTAAGCCACTATGTTGAATGCACCGGCGATTGGGAAGGACTGCAAGTGTTGCCGCTGTACGTCAGCCGCCAATCCTACGTGCGGGCCAAGGTCACCTCGTTTTTGTTGGGCGATCCCTCAATTGATGAGGCCACCAAACAAGCGGCCTCGGACAAGGCGGCGAAGTATTACACGCTGGCCTGGTCTTATGTGCAGCCCCAAGCCGGTCGGTTACTGGTAATGTCAGGGCTGTCTGGGGCGGGCAAAAGCACTATCGCTCAAGCATTGAGCCGTCAGCTCGGAGGCATTTACATTCGCTCGGATGCCGTCCGCAAGCACCTGGCCGGAGTGCCTCTGCGGGAGCGGGGCGACGACAGTCTCTACACGCCGGAGATGTCTCAAAAAACCTACGCCCGGCTGACCGCACTCGGAGGCTTGCTGGCGAGTTTGGGCTATACCGTGATTTTGGATGCGAAGTTCGATCGCGTCGCCACTCGACAACTGGCGATCGCCCAAGCTCAGACCCACAACGTTCCTCTAACCCTGGTTCACTGTGACGCGCCGACAAAGGTGTTAGAGCAGCGGGTGCGCGATCGCCAGGGCGATATTGCCGATGCGACCGTTGCTGTCCTCGCCAACCAACAGTTAGAGCCATTCACCGCTGAAGAGCAGCCGTATGTGAAACGGGTTGATACCACTCAACCGTTGCCTGCTCAATTGGCGACTATAGTAGAGGCGTAAATGAGTTGAACGGTCTGCTGCCACCGGCATGGAGTCGGGCCGTTCGGCAAGTCTGTCGATCTGCGGGTCAATTGTGACTGACAAAATCTTTCCCGTTGCGTTGAAACTGTGGCTGGTATTTTTGCTCGCCTTTTTGTTGTTGGGCTACGAAATTGTCCCCAGCATCATCTTTGGGGCGATCGCGGGGTTGGCCGGGGGAACGGTGTCGGCCTGGTGGCAAACTCCCGGTGGCGAGCCTGCCCCCCCCACAGCTGAACCCAATGCCCTCAACAAACTGGGCGAAAAACTCAATCCTGGACAGGTCCAAAATCGCCTGCCATTTTTGAAGCTCTTTACCCGCCGCGATCGCCGCTATCCTGGTCCGCGCTAATTTATCGCTGCTATGACGTTCGAGATTCGCGAAATTCAGCCATCGGATGATGCTGCCATTGCCGCCATCATTCGCCAAGTTTTGACGGAGTTTGGGGCTAATCGTCCCGGCTTTGCCTGGGCTGATCCCGAACTCGACCATTTGTCTAATGCTTATGTGGGCGATCGCGCTCTGTACTACGTCGTGACTCACGCCAATCAGGTGATTGGCGGTGCCGGGATCGCGCCGTTCCCCTGTGAACAGGCACACCTGTGCGAGCTGCAAAAAATGTATCTCTTGCCCGGATTTCGCGGACAAGGCATTGGACGACACCTGATGCAGCGATTACTCGATGCAGCTATCACCTTGCGATATCGCGGCTGCTACTTAGAAACTTTTGACGCCATGCACAGCGCGATCGCCCTGTATCAAAAATCGGGCTTTGAGCCCGTCAAAACGCCCCTGGGCGACTCCGGCCACAATAGTTGCAATCGGTTCTTTGTGCGTTGGTTTGAGGCGTGAGACTGTGCTGCATGTTTCAGCCGAATCGGTTCTCTAGAAGCGATCGCCTTTTTCCTGAAGGCGTTGAGCAGTCCGCAAAATCTGTCCTGCCAGCATCGCTGCTCCAAAGCCGTTATCGATATTCACCACGCCGATCCCCGTGGCACAAGAGTTGAGCATGGTGAGCAATGCCGACACCCCGCCGAAATTGGCACCATAGCCCACACTGGTCGGCACCGCCACAATGGGCACATCCGAGAAGCCCGCCACCACGCTAGGCAATGCCCCTTCCATACCCGCCACCACAATCAGCACATCGGCTTGGGCCACCATATCGCGATGGCGCAACAAGCGGTGAATGCCGGCGACCCCCACATCCCACAGCCGCAGCACGTTAAACCCGGAGAGTTCTGCGGTGATTGCCGCCTCTTCCGCCACGGGCAAATCCGCCGTGCCCGCCGTCAAAATGCCCATGATGCCGGGATGCTGCGGTTGACGATTCATGGGCACTAGCGCACAAATTCTGGCGGTTTCAAAATACATGACCTCTGGTAGCAGCCCCCGAATTTGTTGCGCTATATCGGAGTCGATGCGGGTGGCCATGACCACGGGGGTGCGATCGCGCATCGCTCGCATAATCGCCACAATCTGTTCGACTGTTTTCCCCGGTCCCCAAATCACCTCGGGAAAGCCCGTGCGCAGCGATCGATGATGATCCACCTTGGCAAACTCATCAATCGGCTCAAACTCTAAATATTTGAGCTTTTCAAACGCCGACTGCGGGCTCACTTGCCCCTGAGCGATCGCCTCTAATAACTGCCGCAACGCCTCTGGCTGTGTCACTCAAGATTCCTAACTGCAACCTGTCTAGCGTATCGCGATGGCGTGGGTTACGGGCTGTCCCCGATGGGCGTGGGCAAAGAGGTCGTGATCGGCAAAACACCCTGAAGTGTGCCAGAAAGATTGAACGCATGTATCATTCCATTTGCAGGGCCGCCTATCTGCCACAGGCAATTGCAGTGCGTTGAGGGTGGGTGAGCGATCGCCGTTTTCAGCTTTTCCCGCGCAGCATGGTTTTAGAACTGCTTACTCGCATTTTGGTATGGGCGGCCATGGGGCTGTTCATCTGGTACGTGCTGCTGAAATTTATCCCCCGCAACTTTTTGACGTGGTTTGGGGGAGCCATTATTTTGACGTTGTTTGTGCTGTCATTCATTGACCCCAACGACGACACCATTGGTTCGATTTGGCAAATTATTTCGCTGCCGTTGACGCCACTCGGGGCGACCTTGGGGCTGCTGATTTTAGCCCTCGCCGACAAGAAAATAAAAAGTCGATATGTCTGGGTGGCCTTGGTTATCTTGCTGGTAACCAGTGTGCCGCTCTTTGCCCGTACCATCGTGAACCAGGCCGAACAAGCGGTGCAAGAAGCCTACCGGGTGCAACAGGGCATTTGCGAAGATGTCTGCCCGACGGGCATTCCCACGACGATTCCCCTGGGTCAAGTCGTCGTTGAGGTCGTGATCGCGGACAATGTAGACTTAATCGCGCCCTTAGAGACCTTTCCTAATCAGATTGATAGCGAGGTTGCACTTGACCCTATCTTAGTGACTCGCCTGGCCAGTGCCGCCCGGTTAGAGGGGCGCTTGCGAGCCCAGGGCAGCACGCCGCTGGTGTATGTAACCGCTGGCCCCTTGTACGGCTCCGCAGAAGAAAAAGCCGCCAAAGAAAATACATTACGCCAAATCCTCATCAATGGCGGGGTGCCAGCCGCCAGTATCTCGGTGGGTGATGCTGGCATGAATATTCATGGTGCCATGCGCGACGTGAGAGGCTTGTTAGAAGAGCGGGGGACTTTACCCGATCCAGATTTGCCCCAGCGCGATACCCAGCGGGTGGCGTTAGTCGCTCCCGCTCTGTCGATGCGCCGCGCCGCCCTCACGTTCGAAAAAGAGAGGCTACAAGTGATTGCTTGGCCGACCAATCTATATGGCAGCAGCAGCCCCACTGGCGATACCCTCGCACAACTATCAGACTTGGTTCCCAGTGTCGAAGCTCTACGCCTCACCAGTCGCTATTGGAACGAAGTGCTGACGTCGTTTTACTACTTTTTGCGGGGCTGGCTACCCGGCTTCAACGTGCGGTGGAATGAGGTAGTCGAGTTAGTGCCTTAAGCAACCCCTTAAGGGAAAAGCGGTAAATAACCTGCTACGCGAAGGCTCTGGATGAAGAGATGAGTTGTTGGGAGGATGGAGACTGGCGCAGGGGAGCCGCTATGCTAATGGCGAGCGCGTGGCTAGAAACGATCACCCCACACCCTTCATCCTCATCGGATAAACCAGAGTTGTGAGGGTTATTCGTCAGGCGATCGCCCCACCTGCTGCGGCGTTGTTGGCATGGAGCGATCGCTTTGGATGGTCGGCGCTAGAGATTCAACCGCTTGAATAAACTGGGGATCCTGTTCAGACGCCAAGCGAGTCAGATCACGGAAGAGGTCACGTTCTTCGCTGTTGCTCAACTGCACTTCAATATCGGGCGTAATGCCCTTTTGGCTGATATCCGTGCCATTGGGCGTGTAGTAATGGGCGATCGTCACTGCCAGACCGGAACCATCCGATAGACCATAGAGCGACTGCACCAGTGCTTTGCCATAGGTCGTCGTGCCGACCACCGTTGCCCGGTTATTATCTTGCAAAGCCCCCGTCAAAATTTCGCTAGAACTGGCAGAGCGGTTATTCACCAACACTGCCATCGGCAAATCCGTCAACGCGGAACGATTGGCCGTAATCTCGGAGGGGTCGCCGTTGCGGTCAAGGGTGCGGACAATGGGGCCTCGCTGGAGCCACAGGCGGCTAATTTCAATGCTGGCCGAAAGTAGCCCGCCGGGATTGCCCCGCAAGTCTAAGACAAACGCCTCGGCCTGTTGATCAGACAGCGTTTCGATCGCTTCCACCATTTGTTCGGTCGCGTGACCACTAAATTCATCTAACCGAATGTAGCCAATGCGGTAGCCATTGACTTGCTTGAGGTCGTGGGCAACCGTCGGTAATTCCAAGCGGGCTCGCGTCAAAATCACCGATTGGGGATCGCTGCTATTGCGGGAATAGGTCACCGTTACTTGGGAGTTTTCATCCCCCCGCAACAGTTGTGCCACGCCGCTGGCACTGAGCCGATCCACTGATTGTCCATCCACTAGCAAAATGCGATCGCCCACGCGCAATCCCCGTTCGGCTGCGGGTGAATCGTCCAGCACCGTGGTCACTACAATGGTGCGGGTCTGCGCATCACGCTGCACCTGTAACCCGACGCCCGAGACCTCGCCAGCGGTTTGGTCCGAAATTTCCGCATACTCGCGAGGATCCAAGAACCGCGTGTAGGGATCGTCCAAACGGCGCAACTCATCGCGCAAAGCATCATAGGCAGCTTCTGTAGACGTGTAATCGCGATCGAGCAAGCGCTGCCGGACGGCCAACCAATCCGTTTGATTAAAAGTGGAATCGACGTATTCCTGATGAACTAGCTGCCATGCTTCATCCAGCACCGCTTTGGGACTGTCTTCGGCCAGTTCTGCGGCCTCAGCCACCGCTTGAAACGTAGGTGCCACAGTGGATAAAGCTGTCAGTAGCGACGTGGCGATCGCTCCCTTAGCAACAGTCATCAGCGAAGAAACTCGTCGGTTCACAGCGCGGGTCATAGGTATAAATGGCGAAATTAAAAATTTAGAGAGTGATTAGCAGCGGCGGTATCAGCGCCCAAGCACTTAACCAGCTTGTCAGGGCTGATCAAACTGTCCAAAACTGTTGAAAGTTAGTCTAGCCAAAAAAGCTAGGCAACGGTGACCCGGTGTTCCAATTCTTAGACTGTATTCATTATTTATTTTTGAGAGAGTTGCGGCGGGGCGCTAGGCCACCCTGCTGCACTGCTGAAGTTGCGATGTGAAGCGCGATCGCCCCAGCGCAAATATCGCACTTTGTCAGCTCTCGTCCGCTTCACAGGCCAAGTAGTTGACGGTATCTGTTTAGCGTTCCGTAAGATCCCCCGCTGTCGCCGCCCCCTTAGAAAGGGGGCTCGTAAGTCATGGGTTAGAAGTCCCCCTTTTCAAGGGGGATAGAGGGGGATCGGCGGTAGCTTGACGCTAAACACATACAGTTGACGTCAACTACTTGGCCTGTGCCCGATTGTTTTAGGGACATGCTCGCAACTTGAATCTGTCCCGCCTACCCACCACCTCACCAACCCATCAACACCGGGATCTTATTTTCTCGCCGATCCCTTAACTGTTGGATTCAACGGGCGGTTTATTAATGAGTTGCCACTTACCCAACACCCACTGGGTCAAGGTTTCGCGCTGATTAATCAAATAAATGCTGACAATCGTTAGCGACACCCCAAAGGTTTGAATCGAACTCAGCACCTCGCCCAAAAAAAGATTGCCAAACAAGAGGGCAAACACGGGTGTCAGGAAGGTGAGAGCGCTGAGACTGGTGAGGTTGCCGCGAGACGCCAACCAGAAAAACACCCCGTAGGCGAGGGCACTGCCCAAAATAGTGGAGTAGGCGATCGCGCCCCAACCCGTCAGGCTGATGCCCACCCAAGGTTGCTGCTCGCCCACCAGGGATAGGGCAGCTAGCGGGAGTCCTCCCAGCACCATGTGCCACCCCGTCGCGACCACTGGATCGGCTTCTTGCGAGACATAGCGAATCAAAATGGTGCCCACCGCCATCGATAGCGCGGCCATCAGCATTAACCATTCGCCCTGGTCAAAGAGTAACCGCAGCAGCATCAGGCCATCGGCGGGCAACTCCGACAACGTAAAATTGCCTTGAAAAACACTAATCAGCCACTCGTCGGGCAGTCCGAGCAAGGTGATCCCAGCCAGCCCGATCGCCAGCCCTAGCCAGCCCAAAGCGCCGACCTGCTCTTGGAATAGCCATCGCGCCATTAACGCTACCGCCAGGGGCTGCGAATCAATCATCACCGACCCCAATCCTGCGCCAGTCCGGACCAAGCCCTGGGCTAGAAATCCTTGAAACAGGGCTCCATCCACCAGACCGAACAAGGCAATCCAAAACCATCCCCGCCCACTGACTTGAAAACTCCGGCCCATCAGCAGCGCGAAGATCAGCACCAGCACCCCAGCGGGTAACAGTCGCATCGTCGCTAAAAAGAAAGGAGCCGTGTCGGGGATCACTCCCTTCATCGCCACCATCGCCGTGCCCCACAGAAAAAAGGGCGAAACGATGATCGGCAGCCGCAAGAGAGGCTTAGTCGTCGATAGGTTTAAGGCCATGGGCGGAGTGAGCGATCGCCAAACTGTTGAACAAACGTTACTTCAATATAAAGAAACTTGAAGTCCCTAGCCAGCGCCCCCATTCTCCCGGCGTTGCTCAGAGGGTTCAGTCAGGCGGGTACAATGGGCGATAAACGTTTGTTATTAAGCAAGCTATCCGTTACCAACGGTGGCTTCAGTTTTGGCAAATACTGCAAACTCATCACCTTCACTTAGCCTGCCCCATCTATGATTTGGCCATTTAAATCTCGTGCTCAACAGTCGATCGCCCGCATTGAAGTCAGTGGCGCGATCGCTGGCACCACTCGCAAAAATGTTTTAGAAGCGCTGGAGCAAGTCATCGAAAAGAAGTTTCCGGCTGTGTTGCTGCGAATTGATAGCCCGGGGGGAACGGTCGGCGACTCTCAAGAAATCTATAACGCCTTGCTGCGGCTCCAAGACAAGGAAATTCCTGTCGTGGCCAGCTTCGGCAATATCTCGGCTTCGGGCGGTGTCTACATCGGCATGGGCGCAAAGCACATCGTCTCTAACCCCGGTACGATTACCGGCAGCATTGGCGTCATTCTGCGCGGCAATAACCTGGAACGGCTACTAGACCGGGTGGGCGTTTCTTTCAAAGTCATTAAATCCGGACCATACAAGGACATTCTGGCTTTTGATCGTGAACTTACCGATGCTGAGCAGTCAATTTTGCAAGAACTAATTGATATCAGCTACGGTCAATTTGTCAAAACCGTGGCCCAGGCCAGGGGCTTGGCAGAAGAAGTGGTGCGCGAATTTGCCGATGGCCGCATCTTTACCGGCGAACAAGCGCTGGAGCTAGGCGTGGTTGATCGGTTGGGGACTGAAGAGGACGCGCGCCGCTGGGCCGCTGAACTGGCGGGCTTAGACCCTGACAAAGCCCCTGTGAAAAAGATTGAAGCGAAAAAGACGGGGCTGCAAAAGTTTTTGCCGGGTCGGAGTCAGTCGATGTTGACGCAACTCTTTCCAGAAGCCTCAACTAACTTGCAAACGGTCACCAATTGGCTAGAGTTTGAAATCTCGACCTCGGGTTTGCCCTTGTGGCTTTATCGTCCCTAGTGTTCTGTCAGTGTTTGATTTCAGGGTGATCACGCTCGCCAATATCCTTGCCCTGCGGGCAGGCACGGCCTACGACAAACTCAGGATGAGCGAGAACTGGGCGTTCGGGCTGAGCTGGTCATTCACGCAGTGGCTCCCTCCAGGAGCAAGCCCTAAGTTTTAGGCTTGACGCTGCACGAGTGTGGGTTGCCAAGAGCGATCGCGAGTTGCCCAGGCAGCCCAGGTGAACATCAATCGCCCTCTCAACCAGTTTCGTTGGGATGCTGGGTCGTCCCCAAGCCCCCTCAAATTCTGGACAACGTGTTCCTGAGTCCAGCCAATACGATTTGCTGCGGTAGAGACTGCTAGGATTGACGCTAATTAATTCCGTGTTTGATATTTCAAAAATAAAGAGTACTTAATATTCTGGTAAGGCATGTTGGAGGAAATAAATGTGGGTTGGCGAATTCAAGGGATCCGGGGTGCCATCACTGTGTCTCAAAACTCGGCTGAAGCGATCGCCGATGCGACCCATGAGCTATTAGACGCGATTGAATCGCAAAATCGCCTCAGCCCTGAATATTTGATTAGCGTCACGTTTTCCGTCACTCAAGATTTAGACGCTTTGTTTCCGGCAGCGGCGGCTCGCCAGCGTCCCGGTTGGGATGCCGTCCCCCTGCTAGACGTGCAGCATATGCACGTAGCGGGTAGCTTGCCGCGCTGCATTCGCGTGTTGATGCATGCACAGGTGCCAGTCCTGCATGAGCCAGTCGGGCATGTGTATCTGCGAGAAGCCAGAAACCTACGTCCTGATCTTGATGATCGGCCCGTTTCGGTACCTTCACGGCGTGAGTAGGGACAAGCCGCCGAGCCATTTTGAGGCACTTTTGCCCTCACGTCCTGGCCAACTCTGAACGACTTTCTGGCAACTTCAACCGGGAGCAAAGACAAGAATATCGAGTATGTAACAAGGCAATAGGCTTAGCTGGGTCGTGGCAAAGCCTTTAAGAGCAATGCTTTATCGGCCTTTTACCGTTGGCCTTCCTGCTCGTAGGGAAGATGCCGACCTTCGGCGAATTCATGAATTCGACCATCTGAGATGTGCCGACGCGGCAGAAAAGTGATGCCGCGATCGCAGTGATGGCGGGCCGACTAGAAATTGGTTGAAGCCGTTTGCAGACCAGCGATACAGAGAGTAGCAAACAAGTTTTAGACCCGAAGGCCAATGTTTTCGGGTATAATCGTAACTCTTGCGAGAGATTAGTCTCCCGCTAACCTCGTCTGCTTAGAAGTGAGACAACTTTATGGGTCTCAACCCATTTTGCTCGGTCCCTTGCGAACTGAGGAGAAAACTCATCACGGAGAAAACGGTAGGTAAACATTAGCATGGTCAATCAGGTAGAGCAGGAAAAGGGCCCAGATATTGGGTTTACCCACGAAGATTTCGCAGCACTGTTAGATAAGTACGACTATCACTTTAATCCCGGTGATACCGTTGCTGGCACAGTTTTCAGCTTAGAGCCCCGAGGCGCACTCATTGATATCGGTGCTAAAACTGCCGCCTACATTCCCATCCAGGAAATGTCCATCAACCGTGTGGAAGGCCCGGAAGAGGTTCTGCAATCCGACGAAACCCGTGAGTTCTTTATTCTCACCGATGAGAACGAAGATGGTCAGCTCACGCTGTCAATTCGCCGCATTGAGTACATGCGTGCTTGGGAGCGAGTGCGCCAGTTGCAACAAGAAGACGCGACCGTTCGTTCCGAAGTGTTCGCGACCAACCGTGGCGGTGCATTGGTACGCATTGAGGGACTGCGCGGCTTTATTCCCGGTTCTCACATCAGCACCCGGAAGCCGAAGGAAGACTTGGTGGCCGAAGAGCTGCCCCTGAAGTTTTTGGAAGTGGACGAAGAGCGTAATCGCCTCGTTCTCAGCCATCGTCGTGCCTTAGTTGAGCGCAAGATGAACGGTTTGGAAGTGGGCGAAGTCGTACTCGGTACGGTGCGCGGCTTGAAACCCTACGGTGCCTTTATTGACATCGGAGGCGTCAGCGGTCTGCTGCACATTTCTGAGATTTCCCATGACCACATTGATACCCCTCACAGCGTCTTCAACGTGAATGATGAAATCAAAGTCATGATTATTGACCTTGACGCCGAGCGCGGTCGGATTTCGCTGTCGACTAAGCAGCTAGAGCCGGAACCGGGCGATATGGTCAAAAACCCCGACTTGGTCTTCGACAAAGCGGAAGAAATGGCTGAAAAGTATCGCGAAGCGATGGCGAAAAAAGCCGAAGAGGAAGCCGCTCAATCAGCTGGTGACGACACTAGCGAGTATGTTGACGATGATTTCTCTGATTCTGAAGAATAGGTTCATCTGAATCAGGTGGAAGTTCGAGGGCTGTAGCGATGAGCTACGGCCCTTTTTTGATGGCCCTTTAGGATTGGATGGCATGCTTTTGGAGATGAAATGGCTGGTTTGACCGTGTGCTGTGGCGATCAGCAATTCCAAAATATTTCGGCCATTTTGTGGGACAAGGATGGCACCTTGGCCGATTCGCACGGCTTTCTAAAAGAACTGGCGAAGCGACGATCGCACCACCTAAACCAACAGCTTCCTGGTATTTACGATGATCTGATGGCGGCTTTTGGCTGTGCGGCGGATCGTTATGATCCCGCTGGACTGATGGCGGTCGGCACTCGCTATGAAAACGAAATTGCGGCGGCTGCTTATGTAGCGGCTCAGGGCCATGCGTGGGCTGCCTCGCTGCAACGGGTGCAGTCGAGTTTTGCGGAGAGCGATCGCCACGTTACCCGCAAAGCTGAGTGGACGCCACCGTTCGAGGGCATTCCGGCACTACTACAGCAGGCACAACGACAAGGACTCTTGATGGCGGTCTTGTCAGGAGACACCACTGCGAACATTCAAGATTTTCTGGACTGTTACAATCTGGCGGCCACAATCGCGTGGAGCGCAGGGAGTGAAGCGCCGCCCGTGAAACCCGATCCACAAGTGGTGTGGACTGCCTCCGAGCGGCTAGGCGTCTCCCCCGACGCCTGTTTGGTCATTGGCGACTCAGCCTTAGATCAACAGTTGGCTCACAATGGCCAATGCGCCGGATTTGTCAGCGTTACCTGGGGGGGCAGTCCCGCGATCGCGGACGCGGACGCCGTCTTGACGACTCCCCAGGCGTTACAGTTGCTGCCCTAACTGAAACCATCGCGCTAATCTTGAGGCAATGACACTGGCGTCACGGCAGGAGGCACCATTTTGAGCAAAATTACCTGGGCCTTGAAAGAATGGGCCGTCGCAGTGGAAGCTCTGTTAGCGAGAGAGTTAATCGTCCTGATTCGCAAGGGCGGCATCCGGGAGGCGCAGCCCGTGTTCGAAGTACCGAGCGATCGCACCATCCTATTTCCCACCTACGAGCATCAGGCCACTGAGGCCCTGCGAGCCCCCTGGCATTCCCGAGTCAAGTTGCAGACGGTACCCCAAGTGGGCGATGAGCTGACTTTGCCGGGTTGGGTGGAAATTAGCCATCAACTGGCGTTGACGGGGCCAGACATCGTTCAACGACTCCATCCCTTTCACATTTGGACGGATGATTGGCTGAGCGATCGCTTGGCCTGGAAACCGGAACGCCCAGCCTACGCCCTCTGCTTGCGAGTGCATCGCTTTGCCACGCCGCTCACCCTGACCGATGAACAACGTTATGGCGGCTGCCGCTCCTGGGTGCAGTTGCCAACGCTGGCGACCTTGCCTGCCAGCACCCCGGTCTTGACGGTGGCGGCTTATCAGCAGCGGATAAATGAGTTGATCACGGCGATCGCGCCCGTTACGGTGTCGGCGGTTTCTCCGCCGTGATGAGGACTTGCACCGCAGTTTGCAAATCGTTGGTGAGGCCAGCGATCGCTTGGCGGCGGTT
The DNA here is from genome assembly GCF_016888165.1 of Halomicronema sp. CCY15110. Classification (GTDB taxonomy): domain Bacteria; phylum Cyanobacteriota; class Cyanobacteriia; order Phormidesmidales; family Phormidesmidaceae; genus Halomicronema. The sequence goes on from NZ_JACSWC010000441.1 coordinate 34,919, forward strand.
GGCCTTGTAAGCTGGCCAGCGATCGCTCACCGACAACGGTTCCCCAACTGAGAGATAAGCGAGTTGATCGCCCAAAGTTGGACGCGGAAACGGATTGTCGCCTTTAATGCGAGCAATGGTATCGCGCAGCAGTAGCAGCGTTTCCGCAAAGCGCTCGACCGAGGGTTTGGCCTGGACATATTCGCCCGTGACCGCGACAAAGCTCTCCACCAGGCGCATATGCCACATTCTCAACGTGGCTTCTTCGGCGATGCGATCGGCCAGCCCCCGCTCGACGGGCGACAGGACCTTATCCGGGCGCAAATCTTCTCGATAAATCCAGTCCCAACCGGCTTGCTCAATTTTGCGGCAGCGGTCAATGACGGAGCCCTGGGCGGGAATTTGAAAAAACGACTCAGCCGTTTGTAGGGCGGCATTGAGTAAGCGATTTAACCGCTCCGCCAGCTCATTGGCCGATTGATTAAGGGTCGTTTCGGCAGGCATAAACGACGCTTCAAAGAAATCGCTGTAGTAGGATTCCATCATTTCGAGTAGCCGCCAGCCGAGGTTGACCAAACGGGGATAGAGGGCTTGGGCGATCGCCTCTGGCTCAGCGGGCAAGCTCGATGCCGTGGTTGACGCTGTGATTCCCACTTCGGTCTCTAGCTGGGCCAGCAGAGCCGCAAGGGGTTGCCAGGGAGCATCCTGGTAAAAATATTGAATGCCCAAGGGAACAATGAAGACCGCTTCCGAGCGCTGGGCTTTTTGCACATCATCCACACACCAAAAACCCAGTTGAGCGATCCCCGGCTCAAACGGACTGACGATTTCACTATGACCGTTGTTGGCCCCTTCGGGCGCTGCCGCCATCGGGAACTGTCCATTGGCAAATAAGTTACGGGCTGATTTGAGCCCCTGGCGGTCGACCTTGCCCCGCTGAATGGAGGTGCCGCCTAATCGCGAATACAAACTCCCGATCCAGTCGCCCGCCCAGAGGGGAATGCCGCGATCGTAGATGAAGTGAACGTGGGGCGTTTGGGGCAGGGGGCGGCCCAGTTCTTGGGCAATTTGGGGGAGCTGGTTCCACAGCAGGTTCATCAGACAGTAGGCGTCGTCGGGGCTGGGGTGACGAAACGCGATGAGAAATCGGGCTTCTTGCGCCGCAAATTGGTGAAAGAGGTCAACCAGTACTTCCGCCCCTTGAAGGTTGAGCGCTTTGACGCTACTTTTCCAGCGCATCCAGACTGGCAGCGCCGTTTTCATCAGCCACAGTACTTTGGGATCAAAATTGGGAGGCAGAAAATCCAGCGGGGGCTGAGCGGAGTGAACTGTTTGGGTCATGTTCTGGTCACGCGGAATTAGGTTGGAGTTGAACGGCGGCAGCGGGCTTGTCCGCTAGTGTAAGGGAGGCGATCGCTTGGTGCGACTCCATGTAACAGACTGTGGATTGAAACCAGAAACCAGAAACAAGGTGAAGGGTACCCGTTTACTCCGCGCCGAGTTGATACTGTTGCGTGCCCGGTATGCTGCTAATGAGCCCCATGAGTTCTAGCTGTGTCAGGGCGCTGAGAATATCGCCTGTGGACAGTTCATTGACCTGCTGAACGATCGCATCCAGTGATCGCGGTTCGGCAGTCACCGCTTGAAACACGGTCAATAAGAGCGGCGGTAAATCAGGCGGCGGGGCCGGAGCGATCGGCAGCGACGGCTCCACAGGAATTTCTCCTAACGCTTGCACCAGCGTATCTTCGCGCAAAATCATCTGCGCCCCCTGACTCAAAATGTCTAAACAGCCGTGGCCGCGAATGTTGTCGAGGGAACCCGGGAGGGCAAACACGTCGCGACCGTAATCGTTCGCTAACTTGGCGGTAATCAGTGCCCCAGATTTGCGCGGGGCTTCCGTGACTAAGGTGGCCCGGCTCAACCCGGCAATAATGCGGTTGCGCTGGGGAAAATGCGCTTTTTCAGGTTGGGTGCCGGGGGGATATTCACTCAGCAGCAGCCCTGATTGACCAATCGCTCGATATAAATCTCGATTGCGGTAGGGATAAAACACGTCAACCCCCGTGCCCAAAACGGCAATGGTTTCACCCTGAGCTTCCAGGCAGCTTTCATGGGCGATGCGGTCAATACCATCGGCCAGGCCAGAGATGATCAAAAACCCGGCGCGACACAAGGTTTTCGTGAGACGGCGAGTCCACCGTTTGCCATACTCTGAAGGGCTGCGAGTGCCTACAATGCCCACCGCTGGCCGTTGCTGACAGGCTGACAGTAAGGCTAAATCACCCTGGTAGTAAAGAATTGGCGGCGGATCCGGAATTTCGTATAGCAGAGCGGGGTAAGCGGCGTCGGCAGGCGTGATGAAGTTTTCGGTGGCGGGGCTGGTAGTCTCCAGATCGATTTGCGGGCGGTGTTCGGCGATCGCCCACGCCAGCTTGAGGCCAATGCCCTCCACCGCCAAGAGCTCATCCGGCGGGGCTTCCCACGCCAATGCCAAGGAGCCGAAATGTTGCGCCAGGCGCTTTTGTAAAATTGGCCCTAAGCCGTGAATTTGGCTCCAGGCAAACCACAGTATGCTTTCCTGCGACGATTTTTCCTGCGACAATGCGATGCCCCCGATGTCGGTTTCAACCCTGGGGTTAGAATGCCCGAGATGCGGGCCACGAGTACCACGCGATCGCCTCAGGTAGGTCGGCGGCATCATGCCGCGTCAGGTCAACCTTCAGCCCAGCGGCTTCATTGCCTAGGGCGCGTCATTATTTAGCCGTCAAATCCTTTTGGCAAAAGGGCAACTGTCCCTCGCTGGCTCGCTGGTGGAGTGAATGCGCGCGCGCGACCGCTTGCTCCCAAAGGTTGCTGAAATTGACTGATGACGCCTTTTAGGAAGGGCTGGTCGTCGGCTGTTGGCGCTGCTGTTCCAGGTAGGCGAAGACGCTTTTGTCACCAATATCATCAGGACAAGGCTGCACCGATTTCCGTAAGGCAAATAGCAGAAAGTTAGCGGCCCAAAGCGCGAGTAATCCGGCTTCCCACTGGATGGGCAAAAACTGAAATAGATGCCCGAGGAGCAAGAGGGGAACCAGCGGCGTCATCACTTTGGTCTCAATCCGGTTAAAGCAGAACGCCTCTTTAAAATAAATTCCGTTCAATGCGGCAAAGGTAAAGCCAATGCCCCAAATCGTGGCGGGATAGTCGAACACGGTCTGGGCAAAGGGCTCGGGCGAGAAGTGAGCGATCGCTAAAGACGCCACCCCACCAATCAACCAAAACGCCTGCAACAGCCGATGCAGGGGACGCAAGTAAATATGGATCTTGAATAGGCTGTAGCCCAAAGCCAACCAAAATAGGGTGTAGAGTCCGCTGATACTTTGTACGACCCAGTCCACATCGCCGCGCCAGAGAATACCTGCCGTGCCCAGGGCAAAGCTGCCCGCCGCGATCGCGAGGCCAGCACGATATTGGATCACTTCTTTGCGATCGCTCGCATCAACCGTGAAGGTGCCAAATTGCCCTTCGTAAATTACGGGTTCTAAGGTTGGTTCCGTGTTAGTCGTCATGCCCAGTGCCATCAACTCAAAAGTGTCAGTCCGCTGACCAAGTCTTGCAGGACTACTGCTCTCTATCCTAACGGCTGACTCCCCAGGGACTCGTAAAGTCGACTAAATTCCCCCTCAGCCGATTAGGAATCCGGTTCTTGAGTTGACTTATGGGAATGGAAGCGAATGCCGAGCACGACGTCATACAAAAAACCAAAAAAGTCTTTTGTGCCGTTGAGGATGCCGAGCGACTGAGGTGATCCTTTGGAATCAAGCAGCGGCTTCATGACCTCATAAGCTGGCTTGTAGCGATACCAGGGAATCGACGGCCACAGGTGATGAATCAGATGGTAGTTTTGGCCCATGATGAGGAGATTTAAAATGCCACTGGGATAAACACGGGCGTTTTTCCAGCGATCGCGCTCCTCAAAAGGCCGATGGGGCAAATAGTCAAAAAAGAGGCCCAGCGCAATGCCCACCACCAATGCGGGCGAAAACCAGTAATTGAAAATGTAGCCCAGAAAATCTAACTGAACGGCGGTAAACACCAGGAGTCCCACCGCCAAGCGACCCAGGAACCATTCCAGCAGCTCCCACTTGCGCCAAAGCCGCCGTTGAAAAAAATAAATTTCGTGATAAAAAAAGCGCGCCGCAATCAACCACAATGGCCCGCCCGTGGAGACGAAATGATCGGGGTCATTTTGGGGATCGTTGACGTGGGCGTGATGCTGCAAATGCACCCGCGTAAATACAGGAAAGGAGAACCCAAGAATCAACGCGCTGCCATGGCCCAACACCGCATTCACCACACGATTACGATGTGCAGCGTTGTGTGAAGCGTCATGGATAACGGTGCCCGCCAAATGCAGTGCCAGCACATTCATTAAAAACACGCACCAGCCAAACCATCCCCAGAGAAAGTAGCCCATGGTTGAAGTCGCAATCAAGACTACTGAGGTCAGTAGCATTAATAAGTTAGGACTCAAGCCATCGTCTGCCTTGAGATAGCTAGAGGGCACAGTTTTGGGAACTGTCAGGGGCAGACCACCAGCCACCGACATACGCAAAGCTCCTTTAATCTAACTTCGGTAGTATACGGTACTTAGGGGCAACAATAAAGTTTTGTGACATCGTCTCATTTAGTCTCTCAACGCCTTTGGGAGCTTTCGACTAGCCGATCTCGACGTTCTGCTAAGGGGGCTTCACGGTGAGGGCGCAACTCATGGGGACGAGAAATCGTGGCCCCACAAGGAGCCATAATGCGCCTACTCCAACGGTAACCGAGACTGCTACGTTTCAACGGCCCCGATCTGGATCTCAGGCAGCGGTATCTACCACAAAATCTGGATTGGGCGAGCTGCCGATCTCGTGAGGGTGGTGTACAGACTGGGTACGTCACCAGGGCGGGCGACCCCGAATTTTTTGACGCCAATATTTTGACCCCTGCTGAGGCGGCCCGCCTGAGCAGTTGGTGGACCAGGGGGATTGCCAGGCGTTGACACCAGGAAGCGGAGTTAACGTGCTACTATCCCGTAGGCTTATATGTAGAGAACTGCTACGAAGCGATTAGATTTCACGGCGCTCTCAGGTTCGTAATTTCACTTCATTCCTTTCCGTAGAACGGCTATGCAACTTCGAAATGCTTTGCGACGCACCAAGATTGTGGCAACGATCGGCCCTGCCACTCAAAAGCCCGAAGTATTGCGATCGCTGATCGAAGCTGGGGCTACAACCCTACGGCTCAACTTTTCCCACGGCACCCACGAAGATCACCAGCGCAGCGTCAAGCTAATCCGCCAAGTCTCGTTTGAGCTCAATCAGCCCGTCGGCATTTTGCAAGATTTGCAAGGCCCCAAGATTCGCCTGGGGCGCTTTGAAGATGGTTCGATTCATCTCAATAAGGGCGATGAATTTACGCTGACCAGTCGGGCGGTGCCGGGCTCGTCTCGCATGAGTTCTGTGACCTACGAACCGCTGGCCCGAGAAGTGCCCAATAGGGCCACGATTTTGCTGGACGATGGCAAAGTCGAAATGGTCGTGGAGTCGGTGGAGCCGGAAAAAGGCGATCTACATTGCCGCGTAGTGGTGGGCGGTGTCTTGTCGAATAACAAAGGGGTGAACTTTCCCGGCGTTTACCTCTCCATTAAGGCGCTGACGGAAAAAGATAAGAAGGATCTCGTCTTTGGCCTAGACCAAGGGGTGGACTGGGTTGCCCTGAGTTTTGTCCGCAATCCCCAAGACGTTTTGGAGATCAAGGAACTGATTGCGAATGCGGGGAAGCGCGTGCCCGTGATCGTCAAGATTGAAAAACACGAAGCGATCGAGCAAATGGACGCCATTCTGTCCCTCTCGGACGGGGTGATGGTGGCGCGGGGCGACTTGGGAGTAGAGCTGCCGCCAGAAGAAGTGCCGATTTTGCAGAAGCGGCTCATTAGCACGTCTAATCGTTTAGGCATTCCAGTCATTACCGCGACCCAGATGCTCGACAGTATGGTCAATAATCCGCGACCCACGCGAGCCGAAGTGTCGGACATTGCTAATGCGATTTTGGACGGCACTGACGCCGTCATGCTGTCCAACGAGACGGCAGTGGGCAAATATCCCGTTGAGGCGGTGAAGACGATGGCCCAGGTGGCGCTGCGCACGGAGCAGGAGAATTTTGGCCACGAAGCCCAAGAGATGGTGGGCTCGCCGCGATCGATTCCGAATGCCATCAGTCAAGCAGTGGCGCGCATTTCATCCCAGCTCAATTCGGCCGCGATTATGACGCTAACGAAGTCGGGGGCGACGGCGCGCAACGTCTCCAAGTTTCGGCCCAAGACGCCAATTTTGGCGGTGACGCCCCATGTGGATGTTTCTCGCCAGTTGCAGTTGGTCTGGGGCGTGCGCCCTTTGATTGTGCTGGATTTGCCCTCAGCGAGCCAAACCTTTCAGGCGGCGATGAATGTGGCCCAGGAAAAGGGCTTTTTGCGAGAGGGTGACCTGGTGGTGATGACGGCGGGGACCTTGCAGGGGGTCTCGGGCTCGACGGACTTAATCAAGGTCGATATTGTCACGGCAGTGCTGGGCAATGGCGTGGGCATTGGCGAGGGGTCGGTGAGTGGTCGGGCGCGGGTAGCCCACTCGGGACTGGATGTGACGGATTTCAACCCAGGAGAAATTTTGGTGGTGCGCGACACGAGCGCTGATTTTGTGGAAGCGATTCGGCAAGCGGGCGGCATCGTGACAGAAGATAGCAACCCGACAGGTCATGCGGCGGTACTAGGGCTACGCTTGGGTATTCCCGTCATTGTGGGCGTTAAAGGAGCCACAGAGGTAATCCGCGACGGCACGATTTTGACGCTAGACACTCGCCGAGGACTCGTTTATTCCGGAGCGTTAGGGTCTATTAAAGCAGGCGCAAACTGACCGAGTCTAGCCACGATTGACCTTTGGGGTTTGTAAGTTTCACACAATAGATTCAAGCATGCTGGGGTGTGCTCGCTCCAGCAAATCGGTGGTTTTAACTGACGAAGCACGAGGGGGTACAGCGATTGCGCTTACTCCTTCGTGCTTTGTTCAATCAGCGATGTCTTTGCGCAGCGACTTTAACCTTGTGCGGCTTGACGCTTACGAGCGATTCCTGCTGCGCCCACTGTGCCAATCGCCGCCAGGCCAAGCAGGGAGAACGGCTCGGGGACTGCAGTCACGTGAACATCATCGATATTGGCCCCGAGGGTATCGTATTTACCCATAAGTTCAAACTGTAGGCGGGTGGTATCTGAAGTCGCAGTAATAGTGTCGCTAAACAGTTGCCAACCACCATTGCTGTTGCCAGCATCCATCTCTTTCCACATGTCGCCAAAGGTGACCTTGAACAAGTTGTCACCATTGACGTTGTTACGCGGCCCAAAGGCAAAAGACAGCTTGTACTTTTTGCCAACTGTGGTCATGATGTCCTGGAAAAAGCCCATAGATTCACCGGCTTTAGCTGTATAACGATGGCTGTCGATTTCGGCAAATTGATTGCCTTCGTAAGCTGTGCCAGAAACGTTGTTACGAATCTCAATGGTGCTGTCTTCGTTAAGCAGTTTCCAACCTTCAACATCAGTATCTTCATCGAACCAAGACCAGGTGCCAGGTGCCAGGTTGGGATTTTCAAACCCCCCATTGGTGACGAGGTTGTCAGCAGCGGCGGTGGAAGCAACGGAGCAAATAGCGACAGTCGTACAGAGTAGACCGGAGAGTTTCGCAAAGGTTTTCATGAGAAATACTTAGATAACGTGTATTTTGTCTTGGTAGATCTATCGCTACCCTTCAGCAAAATCGTATTCTCACGGAATGGTACTTACCAGGTCTTGAGCGTTGCCTTGATAGACTCCTTACACAAACCTTCGAGCGCTACATGGCAAGTTGACGTTGGTAATCATTTTTACTGAATCAGTCCGTGTTCTTTGAAAACAACGATGAACTGGGACAATTTCTAACACTCGGTAGGTATGGTGATGGTTCCCTATCTTGCTCGGATTGATATTTATCCGCTGAAGTCGTTTGATGGCGTGGCGGTAGACACGATCGCGGTGCTGGCGAGTGGGGCATTGCAGAGCGATCGCATTTTCACGCTGATGGATACCTCGGGCAAATTCGTTAACGGCAAGCGGTTTGCCAGCATTCATCGAGTGCGATCGCAGTTCTCAGGCGATCTCAGCCAGATTTCGGTTTGGGTCAATGAGCCCACATCCGCTGCCACCTTTCATCTCCGAGAGCAAACCGCTGACTTCGAAGCGTGGTGTAGCGATTATTTGGGGCAACCGGTGACCTTGCAATACAACGGTGATATGGGCTTTCCAGACGACACCGATTCCCCAGGGCCGACGGTGGTTAGTACAGCGACGCTGCAAACTGTGGCTGACTGGTACGGTCTGAGCTTGGCCGAAACGCGGCGACGCTTTCGCTCGAACCTGGAGATCGGTGGCGTGCCTGCCTTTTGGGAAGATCGGCTATTTTCCGAATCGGGGGAGCCCGTGCCGTTTCAGATTGGTGCGGTCACGTTTTGGGGGATCAATCCCTGTCAGCGCTGCGTTGTGCCGACGCGCGATCCGCAAACTGGCGATGTCACCCAGCGCTTTCAAAAAATCTTTAATGCCCAGCGGGCCGCGACGTTGCCCGCAGCGGTGGCGCGATCGCGCTTTAACCATTTCTATCGCCTCGCCGTCAATACCCGCCGGTCGCCCAATTCAGTGTTACAACCGTTAAAAGTAGGTGACTCGGTCACGCTCATAGAATAGCGCTCCCTTATGCTGACGGATATTTACAACTATTTGCCCATTTCCGATCGCTTGGCGACCGCTGGACAACCAACGGCTGACCAGTTTGCCGCGATCGCCCAGGCCGACTTTGCCGTCGTGATCAATCTGGCCATGCCCACCTCGACCAATGCCCTGCCGGATGAGCAGGCCGTGGTGGAAGCGCAGGGGATGACGTATTGCCCGATTCCGGTGGAGTGGGAGCACCCGACTTTACGGGACTTTCAGCAATTTGCCACCGTGATGTCCCAGTATGGCGAGCAAAAAGTGTTCGTCCACTGTGCGATGAATATGCGGGTTTCCGCCTTTGTGTATCTGTATCGTCGGCTCAGAGGGGTGTCTCAAGCGGCGGCAGCGGCTGATTTAGCCAAGATTTGGCAACCGAATGCCACTTGGCAACACTTCATGGAGGCGGTGTTGGGAGAATGAACTGGATGGCGATCGCTCCATCCTTCCCCCTCATGTCCTCGGACTGAGCTGTGAACCAGGCAGGAACTTTTGGGGAGGACAGAGCGTCAGCGCTGGTAACTCCAAAACGGCAAACTTTGCGGGCTGGCGTGGCCCATGACTGCAACGTTGCTTTTAGCCTGCCATTTTTTAGCCACGACAACTATATCTAGCGTGATGAAAAATTAGGGTTGCATTTGTGGAAAATCCGCATATCCTTGTGGGGAAGGGAAACTGTGGGGAAAAACGCATGCAACCCCGGAACCGACAAAATCCTAAATCTAGATTTGGCACCTGGGCCTTATCCGCCACCGCAATCGCGGGGATGATGAGTCCAATGGCGATCGTGGCCCCGGCCAGAGCGATCGTCCTCAACGACTGGATGTTTGATCCGGCGAGTCAAGCGGTTAGCCTGACGTTACCGAATGGTGTGACGCCTGACTTCTTTTTGCTCGCTGAGCCAGCGCGTATTGTTTTGGAGATTCCCAACACCACCTTGGGCAGCGTCACCGCTTCCGAGCAATATAGCGGTGCGGTGCGCAACATTCGGCTGACGGAGGTGGCGGGAGGCTCGCGCCTCGTCCTCGAATTGGCTCCCAACACCCGCCTCGATCCGCGCCATGCGGAGTTGATGGCAACAGACTTAGGCAACGGCCAAACGGAGTGGGTGCTGCAACCGCTGCTGCAAGATACACCAACGGCACCGATTGCGGTGACGCCTGGGGGAGGCAACGCGGTTCCCTCTGAACCATCTGATGGAACTGCTTCAGAGTCCGCATCCCCAGCCACGAGGGTGGCGGAACCCGCGCCTGCGATCGCAGAAACGCCAGCACCTGACGCAATGACCGAGGCCCCAGAGGCGACATCCCCTGAACTGGCCGCAGCAACCGCCAGTGATGAAGGGGCGACTGAAGCGGGAGCGATCGCGGCTGAAGCCGAGACTGCTGCGATCGAGCTACCGGTGACGCCGATTCCCGAGTCGTCCGCCGAGCCCGTCGCCGCCCCCCAACTCGCAACCCCGTCGCTGCCAGATATTGCCACGTCGGCAACGACTGGAGCGGTGCAAGCTTTGCCGACCGGTCCCGATCCGCTGGCTGGTGCGAGTACGGATGCAGCGGTCTTGGCGGGAGCTATCAACGACGACCTGAGTGACCAGCCCCCCGCAGAACTGCCCCTAAATCCCGTTGCGACGGGACCGTCATCGACCGTCTCAGTACCGTCGTTGGCAGAGGCCGACAGCACGCCTGCTCCCGCCGTTGCGGTGCCACCGTTGGCCACGGTGCCCGCCGCGCCGACCAGCGTCGCCCCCCAGCCGAATCCACCGTCACCGTCATCCACTGCCAGCGCGGCGAATCAAGTGCGTCCCCCCGGTAGCGCCAGTGCTCCGGCTGCGCCCCCAGTGGTGACAAACCCGCCTGCCAGTCGCCCGAGTGTGGCCCCGCCACCGACGGCCGCTCCTGTAGCCACCGTAGGCGGCATTGCGCCTGATCAAGTGCGTCCGCCGAGCTCGCCTAGTCGCCCCACTGAGTCTTCGTCTGTGGCGACTACCTTGCCGCCGGAATCAACCATTCGCCCGCCTGTCGCCACCGCGACTGGCCCGGAAGCCTTACCTGCGGAATCATCTATCCGCCCCCCCGTTACGCCGACGGCTCGTGCTGAGGGGTTACCTGCGGCATCAACCGTCCGCCCCCCGGTAGCCACCGCTACTTCCAGTGAGACGCTGCCGGTGGAATCATCCATTCGCCCGCCAGGCGTAGAAACCGCGCGCGCTGAGGGGTTGCCAGTGGAATCGACCATCCGCCCACCCGTCGCGGAGACGGCTCGCCGGGAGGTTCCAGAGGTGGTGGCCGCCAACTCGCTAGCCATGCCGACGCTGCCCACCCCGCCAGATCATTGGCGCGAGCCGGGGAATCGCGCGATCGCCCCCAGTGACGTCAGGCCGCCAACGGGAGCAGTGGCCCCGTCAGCACCATCAGTGCCGTCTAATGTTGCGCCTCGGTCTGAAAGGGTGACGACAGCAGCGATCGCGGCTCCACCTTTTTTGACTCCTGACGAAGCGGCGTCTGAAGCAGCCACTGAAGCCCTGCAGGAGCGTGAACTACCGTCCATTCCGCCGCCACCGTCCATTCCTCAGGGTAGCGGCCCGCTGCCTTTTGGAGAGCCATTGCCGCCATCACCATCTCGGCCTTAGGTAATGTGTCCTTCGCAAGGGCAACTGTTGAAGGTTACTCGCAATTTTCGCGATGAATTCAGGGTGCCTAAAACCCATCAAACCAGGGCCTATTCGCCTGGATGGGGGGCAAGCCCAAACGGACGTGTCAGAGTCTGCCGACGAGTGATTGCTCCTCACAGTCTCAGGATGAATCCTGCTTAATCAGACTGCGGTACTGCACTGCGATTTATCGGGGCCCGGGGCGGCTGCTTGGGCTGACGACTACTCAACGGTTCGTCCTCTGGGAGAAGCTGAGGGTGAATCTTGATGCGTTGGCTTGGCGGCGGCGTCCCCATGCCGTAGGTAAGATGGTAGCTCTGAGCCATCATCCAAAAGAACAGACTTGGGCTGACTTGTTCTAGCCATTGTTCATTGCCGCTGAGCCAGGTGGGAAACCAGCTAAACAGCCACAGAATGAAGGTTTGCCAGGTGTAGTTGAGATAGCTGGCCATCCAGCGCAGAAGATCATTAGCACCTGCAAGTTGCCAAATCCACCACAGCAGTGCCGGGTTTTTGGTGGCGGCGGTGAGGGCCATGCGGTTGAATTCGCTCCAGGTGGCGCGATCTTTGATGAAGCGATCGGCAACTTCAGCGTCCTCTCCTGCCAAAATCCCAAAAAAGGTATTGAGCATGGAATTAATGCGGGCGGGTGGAATCGCTTCCCCCGTCGGCACCATCATGCCTTTGGAAAAGAGCCAGGTAATCGCGACATTGCTTTGAAAGGCGCGAATTTGGTTTAGATGCTGAGCTTTGAGCAGATCGTGCCGCAGGGCTAGGTCGAGGAGGTGGGTCAGTCGGGGCAGATTTCTAATCAGCGACCCAAAGCCGGTGAACACGAGTGGCGACTGTAGCGAGGCGGCATCGCCGATCGCCACTAACCGATCAAACGCGACGGTGCGATCGTCCTTACCTTGGGCAAAGTAACCGGGAATGTAGCCAAAGGTGGGCTTGCGCCAAGTGAGTTTGTCCAGACTGCACCGCCGATATTCCGGCAGGATATGGAAAAAGTCTTCGTACATCGTCAGCAGTGAGCCGGGGTTCTCAGAGTTGACTTGGTGATAGTGGAACAGATAAATCGTCACCTCATCACCCTGGGCCGGGAATAGCTCCCAAATCAATTGCCGCCCGCGCGAAATATCACCGTGGCTAAACAAAACATCCCCGTAGGTGGAATCCCAGACGGCAGGGGCAAAGCCGCCGGAAATACAGGCCCCCACAGTGGGACAGACGCTATCAAAGGCGCGACCATGATTGAGCTGCCAGGCGATGGGCGATGCCGTGCCCATGGCATCGATGAGCAAGCGCCCCTGGATCGTTCTCGCCTCCCCCGTCGAGCGGTGCCGAGTTTCGACGGCGACGGCCTGCTCGCTGACGTGCGCCTGTTCAAAGTCCGTTTCATCCCAGATGGTGCCTCCCGCCGCGAGCAGCTTTTCGCCGCAGCGTTTCAGCAGCGCTTCCGAATTGAGGGCAATGTTGAGCACCGTCGGCGTATGCAACACGGGTGATTTCGCCACTGTCGGGTTATTCGCGTCAAAAAACTTGTTGAACCCGTCTTCGTATTCACGGGCAATGAGCGCTTCGAACTCCTCTTCCGTAAAGAGTCCGAGATCAATTAGACTCTGAAATTCTTGCCGAGAAATATTCCACTCGCGATTCATGCGGCCAAAGGGCAATCGCTCGATCAGCAACACCCGATAACCCAGATTCGCCATGACGGCAGCATGAATGACGCCCAGAGCGCCGCCGACATAGATCAGGTCAAACGATTCCGCGTCACCAGCGGACGCTGCTTCGAGTTCGGCACTGCGGAAAATTACTTGTTTCGGCGTTTTGGGCGATCGCACGCTGTCGCGCCACCGTTGTTCCCACCAATAGACCCGTTGCAAATCAGCTTCGCCATTGGGCATCCGCTGGAAATATTGAACTGTTTTTGGGAAATGGGGCGTCAACGCTGCGAAGATCGTCTCCTCAGCGGGGTTGAAGGGGGGCAACTCGGGATAAGTCGGCGGAAAAGCGATGCGGATCGATCGCTCTAATTGCTTGAGCAGGGACGCTTCTTGCGGGATCGCGCGATCGCCCCAACGAAAGACCTTCAGATAGGTGGTGCGCTGCAATGACCACACAAACACGGACAGAGCCGAGGGCAGAGCGGCGGGATCAGCCTGAGAACCAAACTCAAGCCGCACCCCGTCAACGGTCGCGATCGCCGTCCCTCGGGAGGATTGCCATTGTTCCTGTAGCCAGGCCCGTACCGACAGCGTATCGGGGGTGGGCACCTCTAAATAAAGCAGTTCTTTCATCAGGACAGATTCAGTCGGGCGTTTTTTAAGATCAGGCGGATGTAAAGGAATAGAAACAGGTGACTTCCCTAAAGGCCATCACAGTCGTTCTAGGATATTGTGATGTCTCTTACATTAAACCTTAAGGGTTCCTCTCTCAGGGGGCTTTCGCGGGGACGCCTCGGCAATCTTCAGCAACCTCAATTTTCGAGGCGACGGCAACTGCACAAAGTCTCTGCCTGTCGCGCCCCTTGGGGAACGAGGCTCTGGCGTAATAATTCAATGCCAACAATGCTGAGCATTTAGTGTGAACATCGCGCATTCCGTTGGGGGCTCACTACTGATGACACCCACCGACTAAGAACTGGATAGCCGCTGGATGGCTTTGCCCTGGAGTCGTTGGTGGGTCTCGGCTAAGAAAGCCGGAATTTTTTCGGCGTGGGGACTTTGGGCGATCGCACCCCGCAGATCGACCTCATCAAGCTTGTCTGCCTGGTTGCCAGGAAACCAGTGCCCACCGTTGCCCAACAGGTTGTATCGCGCTTCGGCATATTCCTGCAGGTCAAAGGCTTCGAGCAGATTGCGCAGCCAGAGAATGATCGGAATGTTGATGTTCCCTGGCGTTTGCTCAGGGCTGGGGAGTCCCAACTTCCAGGTGCGCAACCAGTCGGCCCCCAGTGCGTCAATGGCAGCTTGTTCTAACCGCTGCAAGATCGGGGGCAAGATGGTATCTGCATCCGCTAGCAGGGGCAGCACTTTCAGATGTTCGTCAAAATCGGTGGGTTGGGCGGCCCCCAAACTCAGGGTGTGGACTTGGGGATGGCTGAGGCAAAACAAATCGTTGAACACGATGGGACTCAGCGGCGCGCACAAATCCACCAGCTTTGGGGGCGGATTGTACAGATGCCCCCCTTTATCTGTCGGGCTGATGATGAAAACGCCCATGTCTTGCTGCGTGGCGGCGGCGATCGCGGGCCAATTGTCCTGATTGATGTAGTACCAGTGCAGGTTCACATAGTCGAACTCGCCCGTGTTGATGGCATCGACAATCACCTGAGTGGGGCCGTGGGTCGAAAAGCCAATGTGGCGAATGCGGCCTTGCTTTTGCAGCTGGCGAGCTTCGTCCAGACAGCCACCGGGGCGAATGGCCCATGCCAACGTCTCAGGGGTATTGATGCCGTGGATGCCCAGTAGGTCAATGTAGTCCAACTGCAAATTCTGCAATGACTGTTTCAGGGTCATGCGGAACTCTTTGGCATCGGGCTTGGGCGATACCTTGGTTTGCACGATGAGTTGCTCGCGGGGGAAGGTCGGCAAAACTTTGCCCAACTGCACTTCCGAGGTGCCATAACCGCGCGCCGTTTCAATATGGTTGATGCCGATGGCCAGCGATCGCTGAATGGTGGCTGCCAAGTTTTCTTGATTCTTGCGGGGAATTTGCGACTCCGGCACATCGTTCCAGGCGTGTTGGTAGCGCATTCCTCCACAAGAAAATACCGGCATCTGGAGTTCCGTGCGGCCAAAGCGTCGATATTGCATCATTCTGGAGAAATCAAGTGATCGGGTAAATTGATTGAATTTATCGTAACGAGATTCACGATGGCGGGTGAGGGCAAACAGTCAACCCAGTCGTCCTCACCCACTAATCGAGCACGCTAGCTACAGGCTACGTACCGAAGCTTGGCCGTCTTTGACTTCGCCGACCAGCACTTCCGTTGCGACGCCGACAAACAGACCGTTCTCCAACACACCCGGAATGTTGTTGATGTGGGCTTCCATCTCCGCCGGATTGGCGATCGCGTCAAATTTGGCATCCAACACCATGTTGCCCTGATCCGTAATCACGGGGCCATCCTTCTTGACGCCCATGCGCAGGTCTACCGATGCGCCCAACGCAGTCAAGGCGCGGGTCACAGGGGCGACCGCCATCGGCAGCACCTCGACGGGCAACGCAAAAGTCGATCCCAACTTTTCCACCAATTTGGAGCTATCCACCACCACGATGAATTGTTCGGCCAAGCCATCCACAATTTTTTCGCGGGTGTGCGCCGCCCCGCCGCCCTTGATCAGGTTGAACTGGGGATCGACTTCATCCGCTCCGTCGATCGCAATATCAATCTTGTCCACCTCGTCCAGCGTCGTCAGCGGAATGCCATACTTTTTTGCTAACACCGACGCCTGAAACGAAGTCGGCACACCTTTAATATTTTTGAGGTCTCCAGACGCGAGGCGATCGCCCAAAAACTGAATCGCAAAGGCCGTGGTTGACCCTGTGCCCAAGCCCACCACCGTATCTGATTTCACTTTGGCGGCAGCGGCTCTGCCCACCTCTTGCTTCATCAACTTAACCGGATCCATCTCTGCCATCAGTGATCTCCCAACTGGAATTGCGTGCGCTAATAGCATGACCCAAAGTGGGCACCGTTTCTAGCCCCCGTGTTCAGTCACCCTCACACCCTCACACCCTCACACCCTCGCACCCTGCCACTCTCGGGCTCACGTCTCCACACTCTGCGTCTGCAACGCCACATAGCCCGCCGCCGTCTCCCCAACGACCACAATATTCACCGTGACCTCGCCCACCCGAAACACCCGCCAGCGATCACCCGTTGTTTCCAAGAACTCAAACAAATCCCGATGGCGTTGAGCGATCGCCTTGCCCGCTTCGCCATAGCCCTGACAGCGGCGCTGCACTTGCGCCATCAAAGTGGGTAAGGCGATTTCTGCCACTGGCGTTTGAGTCGGGCGTCGCAAAACCTGCAACAGCTCGGCTGGGTCGCCCGTCGTCAGCGTCCAAGTGGGCACTGTCCACGGGGCTTCAGTTTCGCTCGGTAGCCACAGCCCATCAATGTGCTGTTTGAGTTGAGAAATCAGTTGGTTGCCAGTCATGTCCCAGGTTTGCGTGATCGTCGCTCGCTCGCTGATTGTTGATCTTAGAAGACTTGCCACCGTGCATTTAGCCGGGGGGGCATGGTGTAGCGAGCTGTCGTCAGCCTAGCGGCTGCCGTTCACGAACTGGCAGGTTCGGCGGGTTTCGGTTGCCGTTGCAGATAGCGCTCACCCAATAAAATCAGCAATCCACTCAAGCCCGCCGCCGCGAGACTGCCCATGCCTTGGCCGAACCAGATTAAGCCCGCAACGATCGCGGTATAGCCGAGATACGTGCCCGCGACCTGGCGATGACTCCAGCCTGATTGCTGCAAGCGTTGGTACAGGTGGGTGCGGTGGGCCTGAAAGATATTTTCGCCCTTGAGTAAACGACGGCTTAGGGTGTAAACCGCATCGGCGGTGAGGGGTAAGGTAATGGCGATCGCTGACCAACTTCGTGTGGGATCAGCCGTGGGGGCAATCAGCGCGATCGCCACACAGGCCCCCAACACCGTACTACCCACGTCCCCCATAAAGATTTTGGCGGGCGACCAGTTCCACCTGAGAAAGCCCAACAATGCCGCCACCATCAGCCACCACAGCGGTTGTTGCAAATACACCGCCAGAAATGCCAACTGGGCAGCGGTGACACTCGCCACCAAGCCATCCAACCCATCCATAAAGTTGTAGAAATTGACCAACGCCGTAAAGCCAATGAGGGTGATGCTGCCCAGCAAAATTCCCGGCAGTGGCGTCAGGGAAAAGTCCGGTGGGGGCAGGGGGCCAAAACAGAGGAGGGCGATCGCCGCTGATCCTAATTGCACCGCGTAACGAATTTTCGCCGACAGGTTGTAGCGATCATCCACCAGCCCGACGATCGCCAGTGGCAGCATGACCGCCGCCACTGCTAGCGGTGGGGGGCTTAACGGGGCAAATAGCAGCGGCCACAGCAGATGTCCCAACCAAGCCAGAAGCATGCTACCGAGGAAGGCGACACAGAAACCCAAGCCCCCCCCGCGTGGCGTCGGTTGCGTGTGGGAACTGCGATCGTTGGGCACATCTAACCAGTTCTGACGAAAGCGCTGGCGCAACCATCCGGTCAACGCCCAGGCGGCGCTGCCACTAACACCGATAGATAGCAAGATCCCGATCATGTTTTGCCTGACGGTTTGATGAGTCCTGAGGCTCGCAGCAATTCGACTTCTTCGGTCAGACCCGCTTCGAGCGATCGCGGCTGATAGCCAAAGGCTGCGGTCGCTGCGTCATGGGAATAGGCCTTATCTTCCTGCAAGCGCAAAATTTGTTCGCGTCGCACGGGCGATCGCCGCCCCAGTACCGATTCCAGTAGGGTGGCTGACCATACGCCCAGATTGTAGGGAATTTTGAGCGGGCGCACGGGCTTCTGCAAAAGTTTTTCGACGAGGGCTAGTAATTCCAAAAAGCTAACGACGCTACCGCCGCTGAGATCGTACCCTCCGGTGATGTCTGGATTTAAGTAAGCGGTTAGCAGGGCTTGGGCCAAATCACCGGCATGGACGGGTTGCAATAAGCTCTGTCCCGACCCGAAGACCGGAAAGCCCCCGTAGCGATCGCAAAACCGAATGAGCTTATGCAAGTTTTTGTCTCGGGGGGAGCCATAAATCATGGTGGGGCGGAACAAACAATAGGCCCCGCCATACCGCTGCAAACCCGCTTCCGCTTCGCGATATTCCTGGGAATATTGGTTGTAGCGAGAGTACACGCCCGTCGTCCCAATGATGATGAGGCGCGGGGTCAACTGAGCGCGCTGCAAACTGGCTAACAGGGTCGGCACCTGCCGCAGTTGCACCAAATGCATGACGGTTTCCGGTTGATATTGGATAAGGGCGGCGTCCCAACTGCTCGCGATCGCGGTATCCCCCATCACAAACGTGAGCTGCGGGTGCAACGCCCGCAATTGTTCATGGCCGTCAGCTGACCGAGTCACACAGACGATCGCTTGCTCCGGCACTTCGCGACCCAGAGCCTGCACCAGCAATTGCCCCATGAAGCCAGTGCCCCCCGTCAGCAGCAGCGGCGTCTTCATGAAGTGGCCCCACTGCCTGACAATACAGATTCATAAACTTGATACGTTTCGGTATACATCCGCTCAAACGTAAATTGTGTTTGATATCGCTGGCGACCAGCCGCCCCCATGTCTTGCCGTAACGAGGCAGCTTGCATGAGCTGCTGCAACCGCTGCCGCAGCATTGTCTCATCCTCAGGGGGAATGCAAAACCCCGTCACCCCATCCAGTACCGCTTCGGCAACGCCGCCCACTTGGGTGGCGACTACTGGCAGCCCCGCCCGCATGGCTTCGATGATGGTGCGAGGAAAGCCTTCCCAATGAGAAATGAGCACGAAAATCTGAGATTCGGCGAGACAGGCGGCAATATCGGCGCGAAAGCCGAGAAATTTCACCTGCGATGTCAGCCCTAAGTCCGCTACGAGCGCTTGCATCGTCGGCAACGTGGGGCCATCCCCAATTAGGTTGAGTTGGAGACCGGGAACCCCAACCAGTGCCCGAATCAGGGTGCCATGATCTTTTTGCTGATCAAACCGGGCCACCATCGTCATCACGACCGGTTCACTGCGACTGGGCTCAGCCCGGTACTGATTCGCCACTTGGGGCATGCCGTTATGCACGGTGATCAGGCGGTGGGCACTCATGCCGCACTGGAGGCCGAGTTGGCGATCGTATTCAGAGACGCAAATGATTTTGGCGGCCCAGGGTTCTGCCAATCGCTCAATGGCCCGATAGAGTTGTCGCCGTCGAGCCGGCACACCGGGGGTAAACGCCCAGCCATGGGCGGTGAACAGGCAGGGCACCCGGTTGAATCGACTGGCGAGGCGGCCCAGTAGCCCCGCCTTGCTAGAGTGGGTGCTCACCAGATCCGGCTGGAAGGTGCGCATAATCTGCCGCAGCGTCCAGAGGGTTTGGACATCAGGCAACGGATTGATGGCTCGACCAAAGTGAGCAATGGACGTTTGTGGAATCCCCCGCTCGATCAACGTTTGGGTATAGTCGCCCGCTTGTCCGGTCACGACTAAGACTTGGTGGCGATCGCGTATCAAGGCTTGCGCCAGATCCCGCACATGCACCTGAGCCCCGCCCACGGTATCGGCGCGGGTAATCACAAACAAAATTCTCACAATTAATCGAGCACGTTCAATAACTAATATCGATGGTAAGCGGGCGGCGGCGGCCAAAGTACAGCTAATTTTGCCATGCCCACTAGGGTTTTCCCCGTTTAGCTCAGAGATCAGTCTAGACACGGTCGCACAGTTCAGTGGCTGAGTCAGGCCCCAGCCAGTCAGCGACATGCTGACTGCGACGATTCGTTGACCTGAATATTGCGATCGCCCCACATAATGCAGTACATATGCAGCATCTAGCGAGTGGTGAGTCCGTGACGATTTTGGCCGTAGTCAATCAAAAAGGGGGATGTGCCAAGAGCACCACTTCAGTGCATTTGGCCTATTGGCTCCAGCGTCAGGGGCACACCGTCTGCGTGATTGATGCCGATGCCCAGCGATCGTCTTCGATCTGGCTTAAGGGACTGATCGACGTTCAGATTCCCTATCAGGTCGTCCAATCATCGCAAGCATTGCGCCAGCAGGTACCCAACCTTGCCCCGCAATATGACTACTGCATTATCGATGGGCCAGCGGGCTTGTCCGATGCCACTAAAGCGATCCTGGCCTGTGCCGATCTGGCGATTATTCCTTGCCAGCCCACGGGCGTCGATTTGCGCAGCGCGGCAGATGCCATTCGTCTCGCCTGGAAAATTCGTAAAGCCCGCCAAGGTCTCCCTGACGCCCGGGTGTTGCTATCGCGAGCGGTGAAGGGTACTCGCCTCAAGGAGGAAGCGATCGCCATTCTCAAAAAAGCCAAAGTGCCAACCTTTGAAACCATCATTCACCAGCGCCAAGTCGTAGCTGATACCTTTGGGCAACGGGCCACAGTCTTTGATTTGGCCGGGAAATCAGCGATCGAAGCCTCCACTGAATTCGAGCAATTGGGCCAAGAAATCACCCGCTGGCGATCGCCCACACAGCCCCCGGCATCAACCCGTGACTAAAGCAGGCCCTCGGTTTCCTGGGAATGTAGAGAAACCCTAAAAAATCCGATGGCGTCCCCTAGAATTCTTATGCTGGTGAATATATCGCTGCTCCTTAGTCACTTGAGTTTCTTGAAGATATGGGATGACGCAGGGCACGAACTTATGTGCGATCAGCCGCCCAAGTGATCCATCAATCTGGACTGCAGCTTCGCTCAGCCCTCGTCTCGACACTGTCAAAAGCCCTGTGAGTAGAACCATGGCGCAAGCAGCGGTACTTGAAAAGCGGCGGCACTCGAAAAGTGCTACTAGAAACCGTTTATGGCGACTACCGATGACATGTTCTCCGCTAATATCAAATCGACTAACGCTCAAATTCAATCCATTTGTCAATCATTACACTTCTTATAAAGCATCATGAATCAGCCCCCCAATGGTCCCCAAAACTCTGCTGAACGCGAACAACGACAAAAACTGCAACAAGAACGTGAAGCGCTACACCTGCAGCAAGAAAAGCAGCGATTAAAAGCCGCTAATCGCTATCGCACCCTAGCTTGGATCCGTAACTCGATTGCTTTGCTCGTTGGAGCGCTAGAAATTTTGTTGGCGATTCGCTTTTTACTGCGAATATCGCTCGCCAATTTGGACAATATGTTCGCTAGCTTCATGATGAATTTGTCGGCTCCGTTCATGAGACCTTTTTCCACCTTGTTTATCAGTCCCACAAACTCGGATGCCTCACGCATTTTTGACTTAAACATCCTGGTAGCGATGGCCGTTTATGGCTTACTTGGTGGGTTAGCGATCGCCTTAGTTAACTATTTCCAAGGCCCCGCCCCCACCCACAGATGACGTAGAGGCAGAGCATATAGCTATCGTCTGCCAAGCAAACTAAACATCATGCTTGGTAATATCGGATACTTGGTCAATCATTCAAATACGTCCTTACACGGCTAGGACCCACCACTTACTCTGGTGTTGTTCCTAGCCTGGGATTTACTATTCTTAACAAAAATTGCTCTACATTCGCACCTCGACCGAGCAGAAAACGTTGTGGGATTTGAATCGCCTGGGATACGATAGAAGCTAAATCCCTGTGGCAATCTCTTCACTCGAAATGCAATCGTCCCGAGATTGTTCCCGCTTATAAGACTACGCTTGACATCTTTTACATAAAGGATGCCAAGCGTAGTCTTTCTTGTGCGAGCAGCAGCCCAATTTTTTGGAGAAACTCTATAGCGTTTCCCGCTGGGTGAGGTACTAATTTAGAGCTGAAACTCAAGCGTGAAAAGGACTTCAAGACTTGAACTGTACCTCACAGACTCAGGAACCGCTGTATCTACGTTTAGAATGTCTAGAGCGACACATATTTCCTTAACGCCAAAGCTTACTAAAGGTCGTAGTTTCTACAAAACCGAGATTCCAACTAATAATATGTAGAGGCAATAGGAATGACCAAAATCACCATCTCTGTGTGTACATATAACGGCGAGTCACGTTTGCCAAAGGTTTTCGAGTGTTTAGCAAAACAAACGGATGTAACACCAGAAGACTGGGAAATCTTAATAGTTGATAATGCAAGTAAAGACAGTACTCCTAAGGTCGTGCAAGAGCACCAGTTAGCCTTTCAGGGAATTTGCAATGTGAGATATGTGGCCGAACAAAAACAAGGGCTTGCTTTTGCGAGAACAAGAGCTTTAAAGGAAGCTGTTGCAGATTTAGTGGCTTTTGTAGATGACGATAACTTATTGTTCCCGAATTGGGTTAATAGAGCTATTTCGTTTGCGGAAACACATCCTCAGGTCGGGGCTTTCGGAGGTCAAATTCACGGAAAATTTGGGGCATCGCCGCCATCATACTTAAATAAAGTCAAACACTTGTTAGCAGTCGTCGAAAAAGGACGGAAGCCCTTTCAATATTTACCAGAAAGACGAATGTTACCACCCGGTGCAGGCTTAGTAGTGAAAAAAGAAATATGGCTGAAGCATGTGCCAGATCGTCTTTCTTTGTCTGGAAGGATAGGAGCCTCATTAATTGGCGGGGAAGATCTTGAAGCCATCGTCCATATTCAAAAGATCGGCTGGGAAATTTGGTACAACCCAGAAATGGAAATGGACCACGACATTCCAAGTACGCGACTTGAAGAAGAATACTTATTAAAAATTGCATGGGGTACTGGACTCTGTAGGCATCATATCCGAGTTGCCCGTTACACTTTATGGCAGAACATTCTGCTCACACCTCTGCATATTCTGTACGACTTATATAAACTAACTAGTTATGCACTACCTTTCCCAAAAAAGAAAAATGAAGAACAGATCTCTAAAAAAATAGAGTTGACTTATAGGTTAGGCACATTTATTAGCCCTTTTAGCATGTTGAAAGCACGATTAGTAAACAGATAATTTAGGAAATAAAGCTAGACGCGATTCAATTTTTCGGGTATAGCATAGAGCCCAAATTCTTGCCTTGCAGATGGCAGCAAAGGCCGAATTTTCCTCAGTTGCTTGACATGAAATAGAAATTTTCCTTGATGCGATCCATTGATTTTTGAAAAATCATTTTGGTATATATTTTCACCATTCCCGATAACATAAATAACTCCTGGAAATGGTAACACTTCTAGGTTTTTACCTTTATCTTTAAAGAAGTCCTTGATATTCCCGTGATTGAAACCACTGTAAAAGTAAATCAGCTCATCTGAGAATTTTTCCTTGCTTTCAGGCAAGGGCCATAGCTCAAACTTCAAGATATTACAAGAACCACAAAGTTGATTAAACCTCAATCTTTCATGACGCATTACAAGATCATTTTCCTTGTAAATATATCCATTTTTGAGAATCCAGCCGTTTGCATCTGTGTGGTTATTCACAAAAGCTGTAATGCGATTACTGACACAATCATCAGCATCAACAATCATGACATGATCTACAGAAAATTTTTGTGAGTACACTAGGCCTAAAATCGTTTTTTTGCTTTTGTCAAATGATTTTTCTTCGTAAGTTTTGGGAATTTTTAGGCTGACTTCTAGATATTCAATCTGAGGGTGAGAATACGGAATTTCTGGCTTTTTGTTGCAAACCACTAGCACCTTAAAGTGAGGGTCTGTCTGATTGCAAATTGAGCGCAGACATCTTTCTAAAAGCTGACAGGTTAAAGGCCAAGAACTGGAGGATTCTTTACTTTTTAGGGGAACAATGAATAAAAGCATCTGGGCTTGGGAAATAAGTTACAAGAATTTAGACTCACGCTGAGTTTGTGTGAAATTATGTCATCTTACAACTCAAAAGTAGGATTACAAGAGTTTGTCTAAACTGTGACCCACATTAAGTCAATGGGAAGGAAACTGCTGGAATTTAAAGTCATGCAACTGACACCTTCATTTAGAGTTCAAATTAGAGTCAAGTATCAGATGAAACCATCTTAAGTGATTCTTTATTACTTTGGATCCTCTATCAAACAAAAGTAATGCTCGGTAAGTGTTAATGGCGAACAGATCTTCCCTGAGATGCACAGTGTTCTCTTGCCTGTGAGGTGTACAGCTGAGTGTCAGTATGAGGAGATCACTTGATTGTTGTTGCCCCATAGCCACACAAAAATGTATGAGGTGCAGTAGATAATCTGATTGTCTTGATTTCTCTTATAGAGAAGAAGAGGGCTGATTGAATGGGCAATATGAGTTGGCGACGACAGCAATTTGGCGTGAACCTTCTCTATTTTTAGATAAGTCATCAAGAAAAATCAGTCTCAAAGGCACGTGGCTGAAACTACGACTCTGCCATGATGAACTGTGTTTTTTCATTACGTATGGACTTACTATGACCACTGCTTGGTAAGCAGAGAAAGTTGTATCTTCTCAAATATGACATGGCCCTGTCGCCACAAGAGCCAAACCTGCAAAGACCCGGGCGAATAGTGTTTATTGCCGATTATCGGCAATCGGCTTCAGAGATAACGCGATGGGCCTTCTTCATGACTTGGCAGCTTGATTGATGACCGTTGAATTCCGTGACCACATAATACCGCTCACGCCCCCTATCAAACGGCAGTAGCTGGGCCAAAATATTCAGGGACAAAACTGCCATGTAAGCCATAGGGGACATGGTGCTGGAGCTTCAGCCGCGCGATCGGGCCAGGACGAATATCTCGCGCATCCAAAATAATTAGGTCAGAACAGCGCCTTGCTGCGTTGTAGGTCAATACCAGCAGCCAGCCATCATCTTCCGCTTGACCTTGGGGTCGAGACACAAAGACAGGTTCGCTCATAAAGCCTCGCGGGGCTTCACTCCATAGTTGTTCTTCACCAGTCACTAAATCGTGCTTGAGTAAGGCTTGGAGGGGCGCATTGCCCTGCGGACTATGGGTTGCACCGATGTACAAATAGCGATACGACTGGCCAACGCGGTCCGGGTGCAGTGCTGGAAATTCACATCCGCGATTGATCAAACAGGTCGCCTCACTTGTTTCAGCCGTTAGATCCAACTCAAAGCGCCACAGCTGGCCTTCCGGCACTTGGGAAAAATCGACATCCTTGAACGTCATCCCTTCATCTAGCGTGGGAAAATCCTGATAGACAATCGAATCCACAAACACCTTGCCGTCCTGTTCAAACGCATTGGCATGGTGAAAGACAAAGCCCGCCGGGGCTTCAATGGACTTGAGCGGCGCATCGCCGTGACGGGGAATCAAAATAATGTTGGTTTTAGCTTTGGGATTAAATTCCACACATTCGCCCGCCCCCTTGCGCCCCAAGATGAATGGAAAAGGATTGAAGCTCACCGGGTTCTGGAAAAAGATGACGTAGTTCGGCGTAATCATGCAGTCGTGCATAAACGCAAAGCCGGGAATGCTGCGCTGATAAGACTTCACGCGATCGCCCGACGGGGCAAACTCATGGATACGAATCGTGCTGGACAGCCCGGTCTTAATCGAAAAGTTCACCAGTCGCGGGGCTTGGCCTTGAGGTGGATTGCCGGGATCGATTTTTGGGTGAGCCGCAAACGCATCACCGGGTTCCAGTAATCCATCTAAATCGTCAAGTCCCAGAGTCTCTAAAGTGGCCGGGTCGAGGCGATGGGGCTCAGCTGCTTCCCAGAGCGCTAATAATTTGCCGCCCCAGTAAATCACATGGGTATTGGCAATGTTTTTGAGCCTGAGATCAAATAGATTCGCTAACCAGCCACCGGGCTTTTGGGTGCCAAACACGCCGCGATACAGCGGCTTACCTGCGGACTGCTCCGCGACATAGCCCTCGGTCCGCACAAAACGGTTGCGATAATACGCTCGCCCCTCTTTGACGGCGATGCTGCTGATCATGCCGTCGCCATCAAAGGGATGTTTGAGGCGATGACCGTGGATATCGAGCAGTCCCGGCCCGTTACGAAAGAGAGTACCTTCGAGGTCAGCAGGAATAGTGCCCTCAATGTCGTCAATCCAGTAGGCAAATTCTTCGGGCTGGGATCGATAGCCGCTGCGCCAGTCATCCATATCAAAGGAAAGAACGGCGTTGGCATCGGCATTTTGAGGCGAAGGCAAAGTTTGCATGGTTGATTCAATAGTGATGGATAGCAGAAGAGATAAGGGAATGGGCAAAGTCGGCAGGGCGTCGAGTTGAAACCGCGATCGCCAAACTGACGTAATAACTATTTAGCGGGGCTCAGCAGTTAAGGCGATCGCTCACCTCACGGTTCTGGCTCCACTGCGCCAATGGGCATAGTCACAGGTGAGCCGACCTCGGTTTCTGAAGTAGACACCTCGGCCTGAATGGTTTTCAAGGATGTGCTAGAGGCGATCGTGCCCTCGCCTTGGGACGACGTCGTGGGCAATAAAAACAGCAGCGGCAGGGGCAGCAGTGTAGACAGGTTTGTCAACGTCACCAGCAGCCATAAATTATCAAAGTTGGTTTCAGTCACTCCCAGCCAATGCGTCAAAACAGCGCCAAACTCATGGGAGAGCAGCCCCGCCAAATTGACGATGGACATCAGCAGGGCGAACAGGGTCGCCTCCACTCCTGGCGGACAGATGCGGGCCGAGAGTACTAGCACGGGCATAAACGAAATTTCGCCCATGACCGTCAAAATCAAACTGTCGCCCAGGCTAAACCACTCGTCGCCAATGCCGAGTGCCCGATTGGCATGGGTCACCAGCAGCAACATGGTAAAACCTAGGAGGGTTGACAGCATCGTTGACCAGGCAAAAATAATGCGGAAGGGAACGGCTTTCAAAAAGCGCTGAAAGATCCAGACGCCCAACAAAGCCGCGATACTTGTTACCAGGCGCACCCGCCCTAAAAACTCTGGCTGAAAGCCTAAGTCATTGGTGGTGAAAAAGAAGAAGGCCGAATCAGCCGTCGGCGTGGCTTGCCAGAGAAATAGAAAGAGGGCTGGCATCCAAATCACTTTTTGGCTAATCGCCCCCTTAAGTTGCTTGATTTGCCCGCCAATTACCTGCCAGGTCGAGGTTTCCGTGACCGGATCTTCCGCAATCCACCAGGCCACTAGGGAAACGATCAGGGGAAACGTGGCCGTGACGCCAAACACCGATCGCGTCCCCACATATTCCAGCAGCAGGCCCCCTAGATAAGCGGTGATGATGCCGCCCAAAGCCGACGATCCCCAGGCCAGCGATTGCAAAGTCCCGGCATCACTCTGCGACTCCCAGCGAGCGCGCTCCACTACCAGGGAATCCACAATCACGTCGCCCACTGCCACCGACAGGGAACTCAGGGTAATGGCGGCGATCGCCATCCCAGCGCTGTTTACGACCGTGGCCATAGCGAGCCAAGAGGCCGTCCCCAGTAACCCCGACAGGATGAGGTAAGGTCGCCGCCGATAGCCCAAAATCGGAAACCCATCGGACATAAACCCCAGCAAAGGCTTAATCGTCCAGGGGGCCGCTGCAATCCCGGTCAAGGCAGCTACTTCGGTGGGAGTCAGCCCCAAATCATCCTTTAGAAAAAAGCTCACCGCCAGTCGCGCTAAGCCCAAAATGCCCTGGACGAAATACACCAGCAAAATCGCGGTGAGTTCTAAAGAAGCCTCCTGGCCAAACAACACACGCCGTTCAATGAACTGCTGGAGGCTGCTTTTTTGGATGGAAGAGTCGGTCATATAAGTTTCTCAGCGATCGCAGATCACGTCATCGTCATCTGCGTTGCCAATATTGCGTTTTATTAACCTTCTCCATGATAAACACTTCGCACCCAATGGGCAGTGACGATGGCATGGTATTCCCGCGGCGGTGAGCCCTGGCAGCCTCAGCAGAGCTCATTGACCTCAGAAAACAAACAACAGGGCCGTTGTAAGTAGCTAGACCTAATTAAACGGTACCCTGGTGGCTGATTTCGACTCCGCTCAATCAGCAAAATTGCTTGCCAGGTAAGGCGTTGAGGGCTGAGCGAAGTCGAAGCCCG
>NZ_JACSWC010000442.1 GCF_016888165.1 Halomicronema sp. CCY15110
GCCATCTTTCAGGGATGGTCACTAGCCCAGGAGGGATTTATGTGTACTTAGTAGCCTTGGCAAGGAGAGGAACCGGACGCTAGTTAAACCTCTCCTTGAGTTGGCGAAGCCTGCCCAAAGGGCTTAGGAGAGGTGCCGCAGGCGGTGAGGTCGGATCGAATGTAAAACTCCACCTCTGAAGCTAGATGAGGTTTAAGAGCGGCGGATGTTTAAGCAGCACCATTCTTTGCGCCGCCAGAGGGTCGCCACGACCCAGCCATGCTGCTCCAACGTATCCGCCACCAGCTTCGACTGCTCTAGCAAAATGCCGCTGAGAATGCCCCAGCTCTGGGGATGGGAGATTTCGCTGAGCTGCGGAATCAGATCGACAATCACCTCCGCCAAAATATTGCAGAGAATGCCGTCAACGGGCTTCTCCAGGGTCTCCATCAGGGTATCTAAGCTGCCCAGCTGCACGTCCAACTGCGCCGACGTCAGCCCATTGAGGACGGCATTTTCCCGCGTGGCCCGCACCGCCAGGGGGTCTACATCAACGGCGTAGGCGTGCTTTGCCCCGAGCAGCAGCGCCGCCGTGGAAAGAATGCCAGAGCCGCAGCCAATATCCGCCACCGTCGCGTCTTGGGCGTCAGCGTCGATGCGCATTTCCAGCGATTCCAGACAGAGCTGCGTGGTGGGGTGGGTGCCCGTGCCAAACGCCGCCCCCGGATCCAGTTGCAGGATCAGGCGATCGCTGCCCTCCGGCTTGTCCATCCAGGCGGGATTGATGAGAAAGCGATCGCCCACTTCCTGCGGCGACCAGTGATCCTTCCAGCTTTTCGACCAGTCCTCTTCGTCAATTAGCCGCCAGGTCGTTTGCGGAATCGCCAGCTGCGAACAAATGGCATCCTGCTTAATGCGCAAGGCCACCGCCGCCACATCCAATAGCTCAAACTCTTCTTGGGGAAAATACGCCTGAATCTGCCGCACATGAGTTCGACGTTGGCTGGCGGTGCCGCGCCCCCCAAAGGTTTCAAACCGCCAAAAGACGGTATCTTCCAGAGCGGGGTCGCACAAGACCTGAACTTCCCACCAACTATTGACCAGAGTCATGAATTCTCTCTCGCGTGCAGCGCCGATGCGATTTAAAGGCTCACCGTGTAGGCATCCCGAATGCCGGGCACCTTCGTAATCTCATCTAAGATACCCTCTGGCAGGGGATCATCGATACTCAGCACCATCACCGCATCGCCCCGCACAATCTTGCGGCCCACCTGCATACTGGCAATATTCACATTGAAACTGCCCAACAGGGAGCCAATTTTGCCGATGATGCCCGGCATGTCGCGGTGCAGGGTAAACAGCATGTGCTTGGTCGGCGGCACGTTGATCGGGAACTCGTCGATATCCGTGACGCGAATCTCGCTGCCCCCCAGCAGCACCCCACTGACCGAGTGCTCGCCCAGCGACCCTACGGCGGTCAGCCGTAGGGAACTGGTATAGCCCTTCACGTCCGTATCGCGGGTTTCGATGACGTGGATGCCTCGCTCTTTGGCTTCAATGTTGGCATTCACATAGTTCACCCGCTCTTGCAGCGCGTGGGACAGTAGACCCTTCAGCGCGGCAATGACCACGGGCTGGCTATCTTTTTGCGCCAATTCGCCCTGCATTTGCACATTCAACGACTCGATGCGGCCCCCCGCGAGTTGGCCGACCAGATTGCCCAGGGTTTCCGCCAGTTGCAGATAGGGGCGCATCTGCTCCATCACGTCGGCCCGCAAACCGGGGATATTCACGGCAGATTTGGCGGGCAGTCCCAGCAGCACATCACGAATTTGCTCCGCCACATCGGTCGCCACATTGATTTGGGCTTCTTCCGTCGAAGCGCCGAGGTGGGGGGTCAAAATGGCTTTGCGGTCGAGCGATCGCAGGGGGGAATCGGCTCCCAGGGGCTCCTCCGCGTAGACATCCAACGCGGCTCCCGCAATCACATCTTTGCTCAGGGCATCGGCCAACGCCACCTCGTCAATGATGCCGCCCCGCGCACAGTTGATAATGCGAGCGGTCGGCTTCATGGAGGCTAGCGTCTTCGCGTTGATCAGATTTGTCGTTTCGGGGGTTTTGGGCAGGTGCAGGGTGATGTAGTCGGCTTCGCGGAACAGCAAGTCCAGATCGACCAACCGACAGCCCAACTTTTCCGCCCGATCGGCCGAGATAAAGGGGTCGTAGGCCAGCAGCTTCATCCCCAAAGCGCGGCCCACAGTCGCCACATGGGAACCAATTTTGCCCAAGCCCACGACGCCGAGGGTTTTCTTGTAAACTTCGACCCCAGTAAAAGCCTTACGATTCCAGTCGCCCGCTTTGACGGATTGATCCGCGACGGGGATGTAGCGCGACAATGACAGCATCATCGCCAGGGCATGTTCAGCGGCGGCGATCGTGTTGCCTTCGGGCGAGTTCACCACGACAATGCCGCGCCGGGTGGCGGCGGGCACATCGACGTTATCGACGCCCACCCCAGCGCGGCCAATGATTTTGAGGTTTTGCCCCGCTTCAATCACGGCTTGGGTGACTTTGGTGCCCGAACGAATCATTAGCGCATCGTAGTCCCCGATAATGTTGGCGAGTTCTTCGGGGGAAAGCTTGGTCTGAACGTCAACTTGGGCGACTTGCGACAGGATGTCGATGCCAGCCTGATCGATGGGGTCAGATACTAAAACCTTGGGCATGGTGAGTCAGAGATAAGAGGTGCCTGCGCGTCGAAAATTGCTGTCTGTGGCGGGAACCATCAGCCGCCCCGAACGGGGCTCCAGCAAATTTCCAGATGTCATTTTACTCCATGACTGCGGCCCCCACACGTCGAATCTAGGCCACATCGAAGGTTTCAAACAGCTTAATCAGCACTACGTTCGAGAACAGAAAGCCCTCGGGATCGGTGAACCTGAACCCGCCTGATCGCTCCTCGTCGTCCGCAATCCAGCCTTGTCGACGATAGGGGCGCAAACATTCTTCTAACTGCGCCACCCGGCTCTCCCCAAATTCTTCTACCAAATCTTTTAAGGAAATGCCTGCCGCTAAGCGCAGGCCCATCATCAGTCGATCCAGCCAGCGATCGCCCAGCGTCACCGGCTCCCCGTCTAACTTGCCATCGGCCATCTCATAGGTTTGCAGCCAGTCGGCATACTCATGGGTCGTGCGGGGCCGCTGCCAGCGCTGACCTTGGGTATAGCTGGCGGCCCCCATGCCAAAGCCATAGAAGGGGCGATTTTCCCAATAGACGCGGTTGTGCTGGCACTGATAACCGGGTTTCGCATAATTGGAAATTTCGTAATGGTCGTAGCCCGCCTGAGTCAGCACGGCTTGGGCCAGGCGATACATGGTCGCCGTCTGGTCATCGGTCGGCAGGGGCGATTCCCCAGCGGTGTAGCGCCGATGAAAGACGGTGTTGGGTTCCACTGTCAGGTCATAGATAGAGAGGTGTTGGGGCTGGTGGGCGATCGCCGTCTCCAGCGCGATTTTCCAATGCTCGACGGTCTGGTGGGGCAGGCCCGAAATCAGATCCAGACTCCACACGGGAATGTCGGCAGCGTGCAAATCCTCAATGGCCTGTTGTACGTCCGCCAGCCGATGGGTGCGACCACACGCCTCTAACTGCTTATTGGTAAAGGATTGGACGCCCAGACTGACCCGGTTGATCCCCAGTTGTCGCAGTGCCATGAGAGCCGCCCGGTCAAAGGTGCCGGGGTCCATTTCCATCGAGATTTCGGCGATCGCCTCAAGACCAAAGCGATCGCTCAAGGCCGTTAAAATCTGCTCCACCTGCGCCACCGCCAGCAGCGACGGTGTGCCCCCGCCGAAAAATACTGTCCGCAACGGTGCTCCCAGCGCGGGCGTCACCTGAATTTCCCGACAGAGAGCATCCACATAGGACTGCATACGCGGCGAGGTTTCGCCCCGCGCGCGATCGCCCGCCACCGCAATGGGAAAGTCGCAGTAAAAACACCGCCGCCGACAAAAGGGAATGTGGACGTAGGCCGATCGCGGCGCAGCCAGCCCTGAATGGGGCAACACGATATCAGAGCGATTCTGTAGGGGAGGACTGGACGGCATCCAAAACCACGAATAGACAGGCCATCTTTGATGGTATCGTTTCCTTTTTGGTCGGGACAGATGGAGCGGGACAGGGATGGCATCTGTTTCCCCCCCATATCCTATAGGGGCGAGGCATTCTCGAAATTACATTTTGGTGATCCCGAACCGTTGCTTCGAGAATGCCTCGCCCCTACGCAACCATTCACCCATGCCCCTAATTATCTGCCCTGGCATTCATGATGTGGCGTTGAGCGATCGCTTCCTCACCGCCCTGAACCAGCAACTGACCACCCTTGGCAGCACGCTACACATTGCCGAAGATCAGGTCTTCCCCAGAGATCGCGACGCCCCTTTCAATGGCCTGGCCGTCTGGTCGTTTTTGCAAACGGCGGCGAAGTCGAACGAACCGCTGTTGCTGATTGGGTTTAGTGCCGGGGTGGTGGGGGCGATCGCGGCGGCACAGCTCTGGCAAGGGCAAGGTCGCACCGTTGCCGCGCTGATTGCGGTGGATGGGTGGGGTGTCCCTCAAGTAGGCGATTTCCCCCTGCATCGAGTCAGTCACGACTATTTCACCCACTGGAGTTCTGCCGTGCTGGGGGCGGGGGCTGACAGTTTCTATGCCGATCCGCCCGTGGATCATCTGGATTTGTGGCAATTTCCCGATCGCGCCCCCGGCTTTCGCGTGCAGTCATCAAACCGTCGCGCCCCGCTGACCGAATCGATGACGGCGATCGCCTTTATCGCCGCCAAAATTTGCCAATATGAGGGCGCGATAACCACCGACCACTGATTTTTCCATGCCTAATGCGGGGCATGATGCATCTTAAACAAGTCATGACCAACTAGCTGAACGTCCTTGCAAAGGGGGACTTCCCAACCCGTGAGTGACGCCCCCTTGCTCTAACGCGGCCTGAGCGGAGCCATACCCGCAAGGTTATTGCCCAGAGGCATGGCAGCGGGGGATCCGACCAGTACGCTCAACCGATACGTGCCCAACGCCAACGACCGGGATGCTATTTTCAAGCAACTCCCTGATCGTCTGACGCCCTAATGAACCTGCAATAGGCGGTTGAGCACTAAGCGGCAAGGGGAAATCTGCGGCAATTTTGCGCCGTCACGCTGCAAATGTCGCATGACTCTCTAGAATTGGAATGCCCTAGGCGCGTGAGCGTGACTTGTGAATGCGATCGCCCATAGGCCAACCCCCAAGACACTAGAATTGCCCCAAGGTGTCAACGGTACGAGTGAGGAGGTGCTTTTGTGAATATTGCCGAACTGTTTGCCCGTGGCGGCTTAGCCATGTGGCCACTACTGTTTTTGTCGGTTCTGTCACTGGGCACCATCATTGACCGAATCTGGTTTTGGTCGCGCATTTTGACCAAAGAGCGGGAAGTGGCGGGACGAGTTTTAGAAGCCGCCCGCCGGGAATGGTCAGCGGCGACGGACATTGCCCAACGCGCCGACAAGCTACCGATGGGCCGCTTTTTATCCGCGCCGTTGTCGTTAGAGGCTCCCGATCCTGAGGTTTTCCGGCTGGCGTTAGAAACGTCTGCCGACGAAGAACTAACGGTGATGCGGAAGGGCGAAAAAATTCTCGAAGCAGTCATCGCGCTGTCTCCCATGATTGGTCTGCTGGGTACCGTCTTCGGCTTGATCAATTCGCTCGGTTCGATCGATTTATCCGATTTAGCGAGTGATAGCACCAGCGGCACGGTACTGGGCATCGGTGAGGCCCTGATTAGCACTGCGGCAGGATTGGTGATTGCGATTGTGAGTTTGGCTTTTTATCGCTTATTTCAAGGGTTTGTCTTTGGCCAAGCCAAGGTCTTCCGGCAATCGGGGAGTGAGCTAGAGTTGCTTTATCGCCAAGCTTGGTCAGTCAAGCAGCGGTCAACAGCGGTTCCTGCGACCCCATCGACGGAGGTGCCTCAGTCCGATGAAAATTAATTTCCTCGATGTTCCTAACGAAGATGTGCGGATTGAAATCATTCCGCTCATTGACATCATCTTTTGTATTCTGACGTTCTTTATCCTCGCGGCGGTGGGGCTGACCCGTCAGCAGGCGATCGATCTCGATTTGCCCAGTGCCAATACGGGCAATCCTTTGCCCCCCCAAGGCATTGGGTCAGAGGCTTTGTTGCGAGAACGGCTGTATGTCAGTGTGGATGCGATCGGTCAGGTCTACCTTGACCAGCAGCCAGTCACTTTAAATCTGTTATATGACGTGCTGTTGCAGCATCAACAGGTGTCACCCGAGGGGCTAATCGTTTTGTACGCCTCACGGGATGCCCGGTATGAAGATGTGATTCAGGTACTGGATTTGCTGCGTGAGGTGGGGGGCGATCGCGTGGCGTTGGCCACCCTGCCGGGCGAATCGATCGAATCGCCAGCCGCCGGCTTGGAATCGCCGCTACCGGGGCAAACGTTACCTCAAGATGACGAGTTGCTCAATCCCAGTCCCTTTCCCTCCGGCATTGAGCCGTTGAATCCGGGGTTGGAAGATCCGGCGCTCCAAGATCGGTTGCCGCAAGTGCCGACGGATGATTTAGAAACAATCCCCAGCGACCCTTCTGCTGCGCCCGATGAGGCGGAATAACTCACGAGCCAGCGGCGGCGATCGCTTAGGGAACTGCAATTAAAAAAAGTACCCGTTTAATCCGGTTTCGACTTCGCTCAGCCTGCCAGTATCGAGAGTTGAGCGGAGTCGAAACTCTCTCCATCGAGATCTTTTTTGCGCGCCAGTCCCTTACCCGGCGATCGCCAATTCTGGCTCTGACGCAGCGGTAAAATTCATCCTCAAGATCATAAGGTGGCATCCTGACCCGATCGCGATCGCCACGATTAGCGGCGATCGCTGACGGCCCTGTGCATACACGGACTGATTCACCAGCTTTAGCCCTGGCTTAACCTTGTCTCCACAGGGCGAAGTAGTCTTGGGCACAAGTAGGGGAGCCGCAATGTTGCCTTGACGGATGCCCAACGACGCGATCGCTCCATGGTCGAGCTTTCCCCTGCGGATATTCCAAGATTTCTTCACCCTGACGGCGACCCTCTCTATGAAGGAGAGATAAAGTCAGCCCAATTGTTATCAGTCACAGAAAAAGTCTACGTGATTACACGAAGGCTTAAGGCTAGCATTACCGTCCCTTTACTTTCGTCTGAGAAGGTTACTGGTGAACACAATGAGACTGCGTCGGATTCTTCCTTCCCTTGCCAACCTGGCGGGTTGTCTGTGGCTGGTCAAAGACTGGGAGGCCTGAAGGCTGTCTAGGGTGAATGAACGCAGTGCATGCTGCTGGCATCGTTACTCAGGCGGTCAGCGAGTCTGCGTAGTTTCTTCGTAGCGTCGATTTTGGTTCGTTAAACGTACAGGGGTCGGTGCCAGCTCAGTCGCTGGCCCACCTTGTCGTGCTGTCTAATTTTCAAGCCTAAGAGGGATTTATGGACGACTTTACGCTCGAACTGCTACACATCGCCGACCAGGAGGCCGGTGCCCTGGCGGTGCAAGATGCCCCCCGCCTATCAGCCATTTTGAATGCCTTGGCAGCCCAAGATTTGGGTAACGATGGGGTGGCTGACAACACATTGCGGTTATCTTCTGGGGATGCCATCATCCCCGGCCTGTTTTACGATGCCTCGGCGGCGGCCTTTGGCTCGGCGGGGATTGCTGACATCCAAATCCAAAACGAGTTGGGCTTGCAAGCCATCGCCCTGGGTAACCACGAATTCGACTTTGGCACCGCTGAACTAGCCGGTCTGATCGATGGCTCAGCTGCGGGCTCCATCCTGGGTGGAGATTTTGTCGGCGCGGCGTTTCCTTACCTCTCCACTAACTTAGATTTCTCCACGGATGCTAACCTAGCGCCGCTGGAAGTTGAGGGGGGTCAGGCTCCTCAAGCCAACACCGTTACCTCCTCCGTGGTGATTGATGTCAACGGCGAAAATATCGGTATTGTGGGAGCTACGACCCCCACGCTGGCGAGCATTTCCAGCCCTGGCGACGTGGGCATCTCGCCGGCCCCGTTTGATGCCAACCCCACCGCCGCGCAACTGGATGCGCTGGCAGCTGAGATTCAGGCCGAAGTGGATGCTTTGCTAGCGGCTAACCCCGGTCTGAACAAGGTCGTGCTGCTCTCCCACATGCAGCAGCTCAGCATCGAATTGGCTTTGGCGGAGCGGCTGGAGAATGTTGATATCATCGTGGGTGGTGGTTCCAACACTCGCCTGACCGACGCCGACGATCTCCTCCGTGACGGTGACACCAAGCAAGGTGACTATCCCCAGTTTGTGGTTAACGCTGGCGGCACTCAAACGGCTGTTGTCAATACCGACGGTAGCTACAAGTATGTGGGTCGATTGGTCATTGACTTTGATGCCGATGGCAACATCATCCCCGAAAGTTATGACGCGAGCGTTTCCGGGGCTTATGCGACGGATGCGCAAGGGGTCACCGACCTGGGGGCTGAAGGGCTGATTGATCCGGAGATTCAGCAAATTGTGGATGCGATCGAAGCCCAAATCATCGCGACTGAGGGCAACGTCTTTGGGACGGCTGATGTCTTTCTCAACGGCAACCGCTCTGGGACTGACGCCGCCGATGATCCGGACGGGGTGCGGACGCAAGAAACCAACTTGGGTAACTTGACGGCTGACGCTAATTTGGCGATCGCTCAAGCAGCTGACCCCACGGTGGTGATTTCGCTCAAGAACGGTGGCGGCATCCGGGCTTCCATTGGTCAGACTATTGTGCCTCCGGGGGGTTCCGAAGCCGTGCGGAGTCCCAATGAGGAAGTCTTAGACAGCGATGGCAACCTCGTAAAGCCGGAAGGTGGCATCAGCCAAAACGACATCCAGACGACTCTGGCTTTCAACAACGACCTGACCCTGCTGACTGTGACAAAAGCCGAAATCGTCGGTCTGTTGGAGCATGGCGTGAGTGCGTTGCCTGATGTGGCGGGTGCCTTCCCCCAAATCTCTGGCGTCAAGTTCTCCTACGACCCTGACTTAGCGGCAGGCGATCGCATCCTCAGTGCTGGCGTCTTTGATGAAGACGACAACCTGGTTGCGGAGCTGGTGCGCGATGGCGAAATCGTCGGGGATGCGGGTGAAGAGTTCCGCATCGTCACGCTGGGCTTCCTGGCTGCGCCTCGTTTCGACGATGACGGTAACTTCGTCGGCGGTGGCGATGGCTATCCTTTCCCCAACCTCAATGATCCAGAGGTGGCAGCTCGGGCAAATGCCATTTCTCTAGAGCAGGCAGGGGTGCAGACTGGCGACGCCACCTTCGCCGACGACGGTACTGAGCAGGATGCTCTAGCTGAGTACCTCCTCGACAACTTCCTCAACACCCCGTTTGCGCAATTGGATACGGGCCGTGATTTGGATGAGCGCATTCAAAACTTGAACTTCCGGGCCGATAGCATCTTCGGTGATAGCGATAACGGTAGCGAGGAGCCGACGGAGCCGATGGTGGGTCTGAGCCTGCTGGGCACCTTTGCCACTGGCGTGTTTGACGAAGGGGCGGCGGAGATTAACGCATTTGACCCGACCAGCGATCGCCTATTTGTCGTCAACTCCAATGCCGTGACCATCGACATTCTCGATGTCAGCGACCCCAGCGCTCCTACGCTGATCAACCAGATTGACGCCACCCAGTTTGGGGCCGGAGCCAACAGCGTTGCCGTGAAAAACGGCATTGTCGCTGTCGCCATTGAAAATGAGGTGGTCACCGATCCCGGCAAGGTGGTCTTCTTCGATGCCGACGGCAACTTCTTGAATGAAGTGGAAGTGGGCGCACTACCCGACATGGTGACCTTTACGCCCGATGGCACCCAGGTATTGGTCGCGAACGAAGGCGAACCCGACGATGGGGTTAACCCCGAAGGTTCTGTCAGCATCATCGATATTTCCGGTGGTGTCGCTAGCGCCACGGTTGACACTGCTGACTTCAAAGCCTTCGACGGTCAAGAAGCTGCCCTGAGAGCTGAGGGTGTGCGCATCTTCCCCGGCATTGATTTCTCTAAAGATGCCGAGCCTGAGTACATCACGGTTTCGCCCGATGGCACGCAAGCCTTCGTCAGCCTGCAAGAAAATAATGCCTTTGCGGTAATCGACCTGGCGACGAAGCAAGTCACCGATGTGGTCGGTCTCGGTTACAAAGACCACAGCTTGGCAGGCAACGGCATCGATGCCAGCGATCGCGACGACGCCATTAACATCCAAAACTACCCTGTCTTTGGTATGTACATGCCCGATGCGATCGCTAGCTACGCAGTCGGCGGCATCACCTACGTGGTCACCGCTAACGAAGGCGACGCCCGCGACGAAGATGCACGGGTTAAAGACCTTGTGCTTGATCCGGTCGCGTTCCTCAATGCGGCGGAACTGCAAGCAGATGAAGTCCTGGGACGGCTGGAAGTGTCCACCATCGATGGCGACACCGATGGCGACGGCGACTACGACGAGCTCTACGCTTACGGTTCTCGCTCCTTCACCATCTTTGATACGGCAGGCAACGTCATCTTCGACAGCGGCGACGATTTTGAGCAGATCACCGCGAGCCTGTTCCCCGAGTTCTTCAACTCCACCAACGACGAAAACGGCTCGTTCGACAGCCGCAGCGACGCCAAAGGGCCTGAGCCTGAAGGCGTGGTCATCGGCGAAGTTAACGGCAGCACCTACGCCTTTGTGGGCTTAGAGCGGGTTGGCGGCATCATGGTGTACGACATTACGGATCCAGGCAACTCGGCATTCGTGCAGTACATCAATAATCGTGACTTCACCGTTGATGCGGAACTCGCAGCTGGTGTTAGTAATCCAGCGGCAGGCGACCTCGGCCCCGAAGGCTTAACCTTCATCTCGGCTGAAGATAGCCCCACGGGAGCAGCGTTGTTGGCAGTTTCTAGCGAAGTCAGCGGCACCACGAGCCTCTTCGAGTTCAACCCGCCTGAAAAGCCTGTTGATCCGGTTGATCCGGTGGCCGAAATCCTCGACCTGACGGGCATTGATGGCAACATCACCGCTAACGTCAGCCTCATGCGGGAAGCGGCATTTGACAACCTGCTGCAGTTCTACGTCACGGATGCCCAAGGCGCAGTGGACGGCATCAACCCCGGTGAAGCGGGCTATGAAGATGCCGTACGGCAGAATCTGTTGTCTATGCCGCAGCTCTTTGTTGACAATCTGGCCTCGAAGAATACGAGCATCACGCTAGAGGGTGATTTCTACTACGCTCCGGCGTTGATCATCGATGGCGACCTGCATAATCTGGCCACCATTGGCGATGCCGCTATGGGCATGACCATGATTAAGCGCGAGGGCAATGTGTGGACCTTTGAAGACTGGATTGATGCAGACTTCAATGACCTGGAGTTTGCCATCAATTCGGTTGACGTGGTGGCATAGTCGCCCCAAGCACGTCATCATCACAGCGCCCAGGCGATCGCATTCAATCGGTTGGTAGCCTGGGCGTGATTCCACCTGACCGGGGGAGAAAGTTGCGGCTGCTCCTGAGGTCAGAGTGATCAATCTTGCCTTTCCTATCGTTTTTCACAGCGGTGCCCACGAACTAAGCTACGGTATTCACGGCAAAGATCAACTGATTGCGATATGGACAGAGTTCACCTGATCATCCAAGGTATTGTGCAAGGCGTGGGCTTTCGGTATCACACCCAAAATGAGGCGGTGCGGTTGGGGGTGACCGGCTACGTTAAAAACCTGCCGGATGACACCGTCGAGATTGTGGCGGAAGGGCCGTCTCCGGCCATCGCTCAACTGCTGGATTGGGCGAAGCAAGGCCCCCCGGCAGCGCAAGTCAAGCAGGTGGATATCACCTATGGCAGCGCTAATGGGGAGTTCGGCAGCTTTACGATCGCCCGATAGACCGGTGGAGTTGAGAGTATGTTGGCGAAGCCTGCCCAGCAGGCTTGGGTTGTTGGATAGTTAGGTAAAGTGCCCAGGTGAGGGGACTAAGAGTAGTCCAAAGAAATAATCGTCCCTCGTCATGCCAGATGTTTCGACTCCGCTGCGCTGCACTCAACATGACCGGTTATGTCATTCCGACCAACGGGAGGAATCCCGGTTGGATAACTTTTTACTTGGAACACTCTAAGCAATGGGGATTGAATAAGTTGGCACAGTCGTCTCGGCTGTTTATTGGCAGTCACGGCTTCAGAGTTGCCCCTGGATAGGGGGCGGTCACTTTGACGGGGTTGCCGGTTTGGGCGGCGGCCTCAGCGGCGGCGGCGACCTGCAAAGCATACAGGCTTTCCTGCGGGGTGACGTAGAGGGGCGTGCCGTCAATCAGGGCATCGAGTACGGCGGTAGTGTCGCGGGCAAAGAGTCCTCGGCGCGATTCCAGTTCAAGCGGCGTTGCTTCCTCAGCGGACAATAACGTACCTTGGTCGCCATCGAACACGATCGCCCCGCGATCGCCCTCTACTTCCATCCAGCGCTGTGATCGCCAGGTAGCTTCTCCCTTGGCATACAGCACCTCCGCCAGCACCCCACTGTGAAATTGGAGCTGGGCCAGACAGCGCAGCTGACGATAGTAACTGCCATGGCCCGAGGCGGCTGGCTGCATCTGCATCTGACAGGCAACTGACGCCACCGCGCCAAATAAATTCGTTAATCGATGGAGGCGAGAGAGCGCCCCCGCCAAGGGAAAGCCAAATAGTTCGGCATTGTATGTCCACTTTTCGGGGGCGGGCCGCTGGGGCACCGCCGTGCAGTAGCGCACGTAGTGCGGCGTGCCAATTTTGGGCAAGTGCGCCAGCATCGTCTGATGCAAACCGCCCAGTAACTCAATGTGCTCGATGTGTAGCAATCGCTGGCGTTGGGCGGCCAACTCAATCAAGGCGGCGGCCTCTGCCGCGGCGATCGCTAAGGGATACTCCACCACGACAAACTTGTCAGCCTCTAAGGCCGCTTGGGCGACAGCGCTATGGTCGCGGTTGACGTTGCAGACAAACACCCCATCCAGGTCAGGTTGCTGCACCAATGTTTGCCAATTGTCGAAAACTTGGGGGATGTCGTGGGCTGCCGCAAAGGTACGGGTGTTGCCAGGGTGGTGCCCGGTGACCGCCAGCACGGCGGCGCGAGGGTCTGCCGCGATCGCCATCGCCCGCGCTTTAGCCGCAAACCCAGTGCCCACGATGCCGACCCGCAGCGATCGCCCAAGATTGGTGAATAATCCTAACGTCAAGCGACTGTTCTCCCCTGTAATTGCTGCCAGACATTCCCGATTCTAAAGTGTTGTGGGAGACAGTGCAGCTTGACAATCAGAGAGAATTACCCCTGAGAAGAAAGAGGCTTAATTGACACCCTAGAGTGACAGGTAAAGATATAAGCTAAAATTATAGGACGCTTAATTATTGATAAAAACTATCGCAAGATTCCCCTAGCAATCATCTTTGCAATGTTGATTGCATGTCCTCTAAAGGACTGCTACAGAAGGATTACAGGGAATCGGATGCGGTGTATTGATAAGACGAAAAGGAGAAAGTTGCCCTTTCGATTACGAATCCCATTCAATCGTAAGGAGGATTTTTCCCACAGGATACAGGTTTTCCCTTAGTATCAATCATGAAGGCAAACTTAAATTAACTGAGTTCTGCAAAATCTTAATGATGCGGTTCGTATTGAATGGGTTTGCTTTTGCAACAGTTCCCAATTTTTGTTGAGAGGATTGCAATATGGCATCTTACAAAGTGACTTTGGTCAGCGAAGCCGAAGGCTTGAACACTACAATCGAAGTGGCTGACGACGAATATATTCTCGACGCCGCTGAAGAACAGGGCATTGACCTGCCCTATTCCTGCCGTGCTGGTGCTTGCTCCACTTGTGCAGGCAAGCTTACCGCTGGTGGCGTTGACCAGTCTGATCAGTCCTTCTTGGATGATGACCAGATTGAGTCCGGCTTCGTTTTGACTTGCGTGGCTTACCCCACGTCTGATTGCACTATCGAAACCCATAAGGAAGAAGACCTTTACTAAGAGTCTGCTATTCCTTTCGATGGCAACATTTAAGAGCGAGGAGCTACGGCTGCTCGCTTTTTGTATGTCTAAAAGTATGACTCTAGCCCCTCTATTGCTGAAGGGTTAAACCGATGCGGCAAGGTTGCTGGTGCGCCGCCGCTGGGCGTCGTTTAGGGCTAGCGGACAGGATGTTGGCCATAAAACGGCAACACGCTCGACCAGTCAGGGCGATCGCCCATGTGCCACTGGTGTTGGGCTAATGACAGGACTCCTTCGACGGTGGGGGCCAATCCCCCTTCCGCCGCGATGAGCTGGTAAGGCGTCGGCCAGTGATTCAGCTTGGCTTCCCAGTCCGCTTCAGAGTAAAGGGCTTCGGGCAGCTCCGGGGCCACCACGGGGGGCTGGGCTTGATAAATTGCGCCAAAGATTTCGCCGCGCTGGGCTCGGAGAGACACCGCAATCGGATCAAGCTGTTCGGGGGCTAGGGTTGCGGTGAGTTGGTGGTATTGGGCGATCGCGGCTAAACTCGACACCCCAAACAGCGGAATCTGCAACTGCTGGGCTAACGTGCGCGCCACGACGACACCAATGCGCGTGCCCGTGAAACCGCCTGGCCCCTTGGCGACCGCAATATACGCGACCTCCGACCAGGCATAGGGAGACAAGAACTCGATCAGGCATTCATGCAGATAAGCAGTTAAGTCGCGACCCAAGGGCCAAACCTGCGATCGCTGCGTGCCCTGCGCCAAATCTCGACAGGCCAGCCCCAATTCTGGACTGCTGGTGTGAATGGCTAACCCAATCATGCGTCCGAACGCACCGTACCGTCGGGCATGATCGTATCTTTCAGGGTGGCTCCTTCCAGCACCGCCCCTTCCAGATCCGCATCCTGAAAATTTGTCCCCGTGAGATCGGCCCCGCTGAAATTCACCTTGTTCAACTGAGCGGCGGTCAGGGAGGCACCAGTGAGATTGCTGCCCAACAAATTTGCTTCCTGCAAGTTGGCACTGGCAAAGTTGGCTTGGCTTAAATCAGCGCGGTTCAGGCGAGCGCCCTTCAGGTTAGTGTCTGCCAGGTTGGCCTCGGTTAACACCGCACTCAACAGTCGGGCATCTTCCAGATTGGCCTCACTCAAGTTGGCGTGGGCGAGTTTCGTTCGCTGGAGTTCGGCTCGTTTCAGATTCGCGCCGGTCAGGTTCGCGCCGGAAAGATCGGCCCGGCTCAGTTCCACCCCAATTAAGCTTGCTTTGCTGAGATCACATTCGCTCAGATTTACATTCGACAGGTCAGAACGGTTGAGATTGACCCCCGACATCATGGCTTTGCTCAGGGTCGTCTCCGCCAGGTCGGCCCCCAGGAGGTTGGCCCCGGTCAGAGTCGCCCCGGTTAAATCGGCTTTGTTCACATCGGCCCCGCTCAGGTCTGCACCGGAGAGATTCGCCCCCGACAAATTGGTGGAGGAGAGCGTCGCGCCAATGAAATTGACCCGCGACAGGTCAGCGCCCGTCAGGTTGGCCCCCGTCAGCACGGCATTACTCAAGTTAGCCCGACTCAGGTCAATCGGCTCAGTCGAGGCTGACTCGCGCCACTGGTTCCAGCCGTCTACGCCTGCGCGCAGCTTGGCAAGTT
The DNA here is from genome assembly GCF_016888165.1 of Halomicronema sp. CCY15110. Taxonomy (GTDB): domain Bacteria; phylum Cyanobacteriota; class Cyanobacteriia; order Phormidesmidales; family Phormidesmidaceae; genus Halomicronema. The sequence goes on from NZ_JACSWC010000442.1 coordinate 15,672, forward strand.
GTGCTTCATTTGCCATGTTGCGGTTTTGACCTCCCTTAATATGTGCGCTACGACGTGATTCAGTACAAACTAAATCGGTCGGTCTATCGGAACCTCGCGATCCAGTGCGGTTTCCCGGCTTCATAACGTCCACGATCGCAGCAACCAGCACCCGGTTTCAGCGTCCATCATGACATAATTCATCGCGGAGTCAGTCACGATTCTGGAACTCCCCAGCCACCCATCAGCGCCCTGGGATGATGGCCCAGCGGTTTTGCGGTCAGACGGGCCAGGCCCACTGAGTGAGGTGCCCCGTGGCGGTGAGGCAGCAAAAGCCGCGATCGCCTGCTGTTGGTTGCGTCGTAGCTGACAGCGCCACGATCGCCCCATTCAAAGTGACCGCTTGCCGGATCTCGGCAGTCTCCATCTCGGCGTCCTTCCCCCGTCCGTTGCTAGCCCACAGCTGCAATTGCCCATCTTGACTGCCTGCCACGACCCACGGCTCAGTGGTGTGGGAAAGGAGCGATCGCACGGGCAAGTAAAAGCCCGCCGCCTTCGCGATGTTGAACGTGCCGCCAGTCTGGGGACACCGCCAGCGCAGCGTCACATCCCACCCCGCCGTCACCAGCACTTCATCGCCGGGCAACCAGGCGATCGTCGTAATTGCCCCCGGTTGCTGGCTCAGGGTTCGCAAGTGAGTCTGGGTCGACCAATCCCACAGTTTGAGACTGCCTTGACTGTCGCCGCTGGCAAGGGTTTTGCCGTCATGGCTAAAGGCGAGGCTGTTAACTTTGGCCGCGTGGTCGCGCCACATCCCCTGCCAGGTTTGTCGCGGCCAATGCCACACATGAATGCGCCCCAACGCATCCGCGACTAAGAGCCCATCGCCAGCGGGACTGAATACCAGGTGGGCGATCGCCTCATCCAGCGTGGCCAGGGGGCTGGCCTGCCAGCGATCGCCCTGCAACTCCCAGCACCATAGTTGCCCTTGGCGATCGCCACTCACCCAGATCGGCTGCTGGGGATGAGCGGCGATCGCCGTAATATTCTGCGGTCTGGGTTGGAATGGCAAACCTGGCGCGGTGGACTGGGCCAGCGATCGCACCTCCAGGCTGCCATCTGTCGTTAGCCATGCCAGCTGTTGAGCCGCTGAGATGATCGCCACGTCCTGACTGGAGCACCGTAACTCGGCAGTCGTCGTGGCCGTCCAGCCCAGCGGCGTTGCCTGCCGGGGGGCAACGGGATCGGGCGGCGCTGGCACCGTCATTCCTAGACTCGCCATGGCGGTGAGCACATCGGGTAGGCGATCGCGCAACACCGGCTGCACCATGTGATCAATCAACGTCGCCAAGCTAGGGGCCACATCGGGCACAATACTGCGCCACTGCCAGCAGCCGTTGACGCCGTCAAACAGGTCAAAAGGTTGCAGCCCCGTCAACAAATGTAGACACACCACCCCCAGGCTATACAAATCGCTAGCGTAGGTGGCCTCACCCCGCAGTTGCTCCGGCGCGGCATAGTCGGCACTGCCGATCAGCGTACCGGGCTGGGCCATTGCGGTCGCCGTCACGGGCTTGATCGCGCCAAAATCCACCAGCCACCAATCCGACTGGCCCGGCGGTTGCCGAAAGTTGCTGGGTTTAATGTCGCGGTGAATCAGGCGATTTTGATGCAAATGGTGCAAAATCGGCAGCACATTGCGCAAAAAGGCACGCACCTCGTCGCTGTCAAATGGCCCCATCTTTTCCTGTAATTGCTGCTCTAAATGCGGCCCGACGAGAAACTGCTGCACCAAAAATTGCTGCTCGCCCCGCTCGAAATAGGCGAACAAATCAGGAATTTGCGGGTGGCGGCTCGCGATCGCCAACTGCTCTACTTCGCGCCGCCAGCGTTCCGCCGCTGCGGCTTTAGCCAAGACGGTTGCACCCTTGGGAGTGAACTGTTTGATCAAACACTGCGCCCCGACCAACGTGGCGCGATCTCGCCCCACAAAGGTGTGACTATTGCGGCCCTCGCCCACGCTGTACACTGCCTCGTAGCGATCGCCCAATTGCAGCCGCCACCCACAGCTTTGACAAAACCGATGGCGTTTCGGGTTTTTTGGCCCGGCACACTGGGGATTCAGGCAGTAAATCATTTGAACCGCCAGCGCATCCATAGAGGCAAATGATCCGACGCCTGGCCCGCCGTCACCACCACCTCCGCCTCCAGCAGTTCCAGCCGCTCCGGGGTGTAGAAAATGTAGTCCAGCTTGAACGCTGGCGCATCAGCGGGATACGTTGCCTGGGCGGCATCGCCCAACTGCGCGACGGGCACCACCGACTCAAAGCTAGGGGAATCGAGCACCGTCTGGATCGATCGCGGTGTACCCTCCGCCTCGCGATTCAACGCACTGTTAAAGTCCCCCAGCAAAATCACCGGATATTCAGTGGCATACTCCTCTGCCAGCGCCAGCACAAATTCGGTTTGCGCCTGCCGAGTGGGGCGATCGAACGCCTCCAAGTGCAAATTGATCACCACCACCGGCTGCCCATTGATCTCGATTTGGGCCACTTGCGCTAGCCGATCCAAATACAGCGCCGTGTAATAAAACGGCTGACTGGCGACTTTTTCCAGCACAATGCGCTCATGTTCCACAATCGGCCAATGGCTGAGAATCGCCTGCCCCGACAGCATTTGCCCAAAGTGGACGGCGGGCGGCCAATAGGGAAACGGCACGTAGCGCTTATCCCAGTTAATGGCGATCGCCCGTTGCGGATAGGCCAACGCATCGCCCAACGCCGCCACCTGATCCACCTGATAAGACCGGCGCGAATCCAGGTCGATTTCCTGTAGGGCCACAAGGTCAGGTTTCAAAGGGGCGAGGGCGGCGATCGCCGTAGCTAGATTCGCCTCATACAGACTGGCCTCGGGTCGCACCGCTTGATTATTGGTCAGCCCTGACAAATAGCCGATGTTATACGACACCACCGAAAACTCATCGGCTGCCGTTCTGAGGGGATAGGCCTCCTGCCGCACGATCTGGGCATACTCGGACTCAGACCAGCGTCCCCCACTGGCCCACGCAAAAAATAGCGCGAGGGCCGCCAGGCCACCGCCGAGCAAAATCACTAATCCCCAGACCATCCCTGTGAGTCGATTCATGGCGCTCCTGATCCACCGTTTAGCGCCACCGTGAGACGCTCACCACAAGCGGCAGTCCGCCGCCGAACTTTGATATTCTGACACCTGCATCTTTCTAACCCGCCATGTCGATCAAAAACCTTATCTTTTACGGCTTCCTCATTTTCATCCCGATTTCCTTCACCGCTCATTTTCTCGGCTGGGGCGAACTCGTGGTCTTCATCACCGCCGGGTTAGCTATCCTCCCCTTGGCCGGTTGGATGGGCACCTCAACGGAAGAAATCGCTGTGGTTTTAGGCCCCTCGTGGGGGGGCTTGCTCAACGCCACCTTTGGCAACGCCACCGAGCTGATCATTGCCCTGATTGCGCTCAATGAAGGACTGGTCAGCGTGGTGAAATCCAGCATCGTTGGGTCGATTATTAGCAACCTGTTGCTAGTCCTGGGCCTTTCCATGCTGCTGGGGGGGATCAAATATAAAGAGCAAGACTTTCAGCCAGTCATGGCCCGCGTCAACGCCTCCGCCATGAACCTCGCCGTGATCGCCATCCTCTTGCCCACCGCCGTCGGCTTTACCTCCACCACCGTGCCGGAACTAACCCTGCAAAAATTGTCGGATGCGGTAGCGGTGATCCTGATTGCCGTCTATGGGCTGACGCTGCTGTTTTCCATGAAGACCCACACCTATCTTTACGACGTGGGAACCGCTGAATATGCGGCGCTCCCCGACGAAGCCGCGTCCAGTCCCCCAACCGCTTCAGACCATGATGCTTCAGACCATGACGCTTCAGACCATGACGCTTCAGACCACGCCGAGCATACCCCCAACCTGAAAATCTGGATTCCGGTGTTGGTCGGTGCCACTCTCATCGTGGCGGTGGAGTCAGAGCTGCTGGTCAATACCCTCGAAGCCGCCACCGAGCAGTTGGGGCTGTCATCGCTATTTACCGGGGTGATTTTGCTGCCCATCATTGGTAATGCGGCTGAACATGCCACCGCGGTCACTGTGGCGATGAAAAATAAGATGGAACTTGCGGTCTCAGTGGCGGTGGGTTCCAGTATGCAAATCGCCCTGTTTGTCGCGCCGATTTTGGTGTTGGCGGGTTGGCTCCTCGACGAGCCCATGGATCTGAATTTCGATGCGTTGGAATTGGTCGCGGTGGCAGTCGCCGTTCTGATTACCAACTCCATCAGCTCTGATGGCCGTTCCAACTGGCTCGAAGGGACTTTGCTCCTGGCGACCTATGCGATTCTCGGCTTTGCCTTCTACTTCCACCCCAGCATCGCTTAGCTAGTCGGGGCGATCTGCGGCAGGGGCTAAAGCGCCCCATTTTTTAACTGAAATCGGGGTTTCTGAGATCCTAATGTTGGGCTAGCCAGCGCTGCGTGAAGGCAAAGATAGCGTGCCGATTTTGCCGAATCGCGCAGTACAGATACACCCCGAGCAGTCCCCACAGACAGAGATGACTCAAGGTGCTGTAAGTGTGAATGATTTGCTGGTCACTCCACCCGGCATTGCTCAAGTTATTCATGTCGCCGCTGGCTTCGCCGCCCCACAGCGATCCCCAGGGAATGGCCGCCTGCCCCTGCTGGATCTGTTGCCAGAGGCTGAACTGGCCCCAAAAGGTAAACGCTGCGCCGATCACGACGGGATAGCGATAAAAGTCCCACCGAAAATAGTCGGGTAGGGGGAAGAAAAAGCTCACCATGAGCAGGGTGCAGAGATAAAGTTCGCCACCAATGCCGCCAAAGGATAATAGGGTTTCAAATCTGTACGCGGGCAGGAGCCAGGTAAACCAAAACTGAATCACGGCCAAGACTCCGGCCAAGACCATGGGCCAGCGTTTGCCTTCGCGGCGGCCCACCCAAAAGAGTAGACCCAGCAGAATGAGCACGCCGCAGTAGACAAACAGCGATCGCTCCAGATTCACATTTGTCCACCCAATGGGCAGAGGGATGGCCCGTCGTCCGGCTAACCAAGCGATGATGGCGTGCCCAAATTCGTGGAACCAGATTTTGATGCCAAACAACAGGGCATTGACCAGGGGCAACGCATTCATCACCAGGCCCAACAAGAGCAACACGGGAAAGACCAGGGCGCTGACGTAGCGATTATTGAACGATAAAACGTCGGTATCGTCCCGAGTGGCAGGGGGCGGCAGGGGGACGAGACGCTTCCAGCCAACTTTTTGGGCACTGACCAAGCCGTAAACTTCAACTTGGGCAATCTGCGCTAAGCCCAGGGCCTTGAGGTCTTGCTGGGCGAGCAAAGTGTAAATGGCGGCGGCGGCCTTGCTAGGGTGGCGGGCTGAGGCGGGTTTTAGCTGAATCTGTAAACGGTCATCTTTTAGGCGGGTGGTGCCCTCTAGGCCCTGCGATCGCAGCAATTGGGTCAGGGCTTCGAGATCAACGGTTGGCTCGTCGGTTTCGGCAGTGGGCGATGCGGCGATCGGTGGTTGCAGGTGTCGTTTGAGCAGGGCATGGGCATTTTTCAGGGTCGCGATGGTGCCGCGATCGCCGTGACTGAGCAAGTCTGCCCGGCGCTGAAAGTAAGCCGCATCAACCTCTTCTAAAGAAGCATCAGGCGTTACCCCTAAAGCCATAAACGCCTCATGGACAAAAGCAACCGGGATGCCAGTCGGCGTCGAGCGCGTCCGGCCCAGTAGCTTGGCGGTAATCGGTTGAGGGGTTGGGTTGGCCGTGGCCGTTGGGGTCGGGGGCGGGGGCGGGGTCGGGGGCGAGGCCAGCATGGGCGGTTCGTCATGCTCGCTCCCTAAGAGAACGATGTCAGCTTGCCAGCCGATGTTGGGCTGCTCGGCCAACGTGCAGTGAATTTGCACCACCCCAATCGTGTCGATCTGCAAACGCTGGATGCCGCGACGAACGGTGGCGACGACGCTGGTTTGGTCGGGCAGCGTCGCACCGATCAGTTGCAGCACTAGGCGATAGCTGTGACGTTCGGCGGTGACGGTGATGCCCTGTTTTGCCAAGGCTTGGTTCAGCAATTGAGCGATCGCTGCCGCTTCTCCGGCCTTAGCTCGTTCGATGAGTGAAGCTGTTGACATAACCCTCCTTCCAGCACCTGTTGATAGGATGCCCACAGGAATCAACCCCAGGTGGTAGCGTTAAAAAATGTTTAGCGTCTTGCTCGCCCGTCCCCCTGCCTCCTTTTATTACTTGCGATGTCTATCTCAATCACGGTCAAACTGTTTGCAGCGTATCAAGATGCCTATGGTCAACCCGAGTTGACGTTGGAACTTCCAACCACGGCAACGGTGGCCGCGGTGCGTGATCGCCTCATCGCTGAGCATCCTGAACTAGCACCATGGCGCGACTTAACTCGCTTTGGGGTTAACTTACAGTTTGTGGAGCCCGACACTCCCTTGCAATCTGGGGATGAAGTGGTCTTGATTCCGCCGGTGAGCGGCGGTTGATGACACGGCCATCAGAGCCGTCATAAGTAGCTGGGCCTAATTAACCGGTAACCGGGTGGCTGATCGAGCGGAGGCGAAATCCGTCTAGCGAAATAATTGTGCCTACCACCTTACTCCTCGTCGCAAATAGCTTGAGGACGCAAAAAAGGTTCAGCCCCATAGAACCGAACCTTTTCAACAGTTGAATAAGGCTGGCAACGACTTTTCGACGACGCCAACCAGTTAACTAAACAGCTTAGCGGCCAGCAAAGCTCCGATTGTTGTTCTGCTCGCGGGGACGCGCCTTGTTGACACGCAGATCGCGACCCATCCACTCAGCGCCATTCAGCGCCTCAATGGCTGCATCCTCTTCCGATTCAGCACCGAGCTCGACAAAGCCAAAGCCACGCTTGCGGCCCGTTTCGCGATCAGTGGGCAGTTGCACCCGCTTAACGGCACCATACTCAGCAAAGACGCTGGTCAAATCTTCTTCGGTGACGTCGTAAGACAAATTGCCGACATAGATGGACATAAGTTTTCTCCAAAATTTGAGGGATATCGAGAGTGAAATTTCGGAGAGAACTTTGCCAACGGCAAACGCAAAAAATCGTTCGTACCTGAAACAAAAACTGCAACCGAATCTACTAATCTCAATCGGATATTAACATCCTCATCCCGAAGGTCAACAACCCATTCCCGGTAAAAAATGTGCAAAGCTTAACATCTTGCCGCAGTCTTGCTGGGTGATGGCCCCCTGAGGGCGATCGCAGCGCCCCCCTCCCACCGTTATCAAACAGGTGAGCCCCCGCCGGAGAGGCCGACCCTAGACATCGCTGGCGGCTCAAGTCGTCCCTGGTTCACACCTCGCGATCGCGGTAATCAACCACACTGTCTCGATTTTTGCCGTCATGACCCAGCAACGCTTACTTAAAGGGCTACAGTTTTTCGCCGTAGTGGTGTTCACCGCTGCCGCCATTGTGCTGATCCAGCGCTTGGGGGTGGCCCAGCTGCGATCGCAGGTTGAGCAGTGGGGCGTCTGGGCTCCGGTGGGCATTTTCCTCCTGCGCTTTACAAGTGTCGTGATTCCCGCCCTTCCCGGCACCGCCTATGCCATTTTGGCCGGGGGACTTTTGGGCTTCAACCAGGGAGTTGCCGTGATCTGCTGTGCCGATATCTGCTCTTGCTCCCTCAGTTTTTGGCTGTCGCGACGATATGGCCGCAACCTGGTCAAACGCTTAGTCGGTGAAGGGTTTATGTATCGCATCGACACCTTCAGCCAGCGCCATCTGGAACGCAATTTTTTTCTGATGACCGGATGCCTGATGACCGGATTCTTCGACTTTGTGTGTTACGGGGTGGGGTTGACCAAGGCTCCCTGGGGCCGCTTTATACCCGCTCTGGTGATCAGCATTGCGTTGTCCAATCCGCCCTTTGTGGCATTAGGAGCTGGCATTTTAGAAGGCGGAACCAGATTGCTCGTCTTTGCCCTGTTAGGGGTGTTTGGATTAGCCGTGGTGACCTATTTCGTACAGCGCCGCGACGCCACAGCTTGATTTTATCCGTGACAGAGAACATATCAGGCCAAAGCATTGTGCCGCAGCCATTGCATACCGCATCGCCGGAATATCGCTCGCTGGCTTGGGGTGCAGCGATTTAGCGATATCCTTGGGCAATTGCGAGCAGCACTCCAGCACAGCAACACCTCAGCAGGAACGATACAAGCAGCTGACTCACTGCACGCATCCGGCACTTACTCCTATTCGTAATGTTCTTCAGTCGTCAGGCCGCAAAGTGGAAACTTTGGTCACGGGGCATAACTCACAACCATGGCCGGAGATCCCGCTATTTTGACCAGCCCTTACAACAATGGCGATGGCTCTGCCAACTGGTCTGCTAGTGCTCTGTCAGTGCTTGATTTTAGGGTGATGCACACTCGCCAACATCCTATGCCCTGCGGGCAGGCATGGCCTACGACAAACTCAGGATGAGCGAGATCTGGGCGTTCGGGCTCAGCTTGGCGTTCACGCAGTGGCTCCCTCCAGAAGCAAGCCTCAAGTTTTAGGCTTGACGCTTCACTAGTCTAGCTTCGCCGAGATCCGATCATATCCATGAATACATACGGAGCCATCATGGAGTAGACGCCCCATCGCTCACCATCATCGCCGCACTTAAGCGTGAACACGACTACGCAAACACTGCTTCTGGCGAGGCGAAAGGCGATGACTAAGGGCGGCCATGTCGCCAAAATAAATTTTTTCGTAAGTCATCAATGGGGACTGTGAAATGTAGTGGAAGGTAATGGAATATCGATCTTGTCCGATGGGCGGTCGCGCCCGGTGGAAAATACTACAAGTATCAACAATGAAGGCCGAATGCTGAGGTCCCGTACAAGCTTGCCAATACTCCGCTGGAATGTAGCGGTCCATCACCTCGTCAGACACGAGCCCCGAGGAGTAATTCATCGCTGTCGCAGCGGTTTGGCTTAGCGGTTTCGACATGCATTCAAATGGACCGCCTCGTTCATCAACATCATTGAGATAGATGATTACCTTCATCATGCGGCGATCTTCTTTGTCAATGTGCCAGCAACGCACGCCTTCTAGAGAATCGTCAGAAACTTCTCGCTTGAGTTCAGCGCCCAAATAGTAAACCGGCAATTGAATGTAGTTTTCCGCTAGGTCTAAGAGGGCTTCATTGGCACCCCACAAAAAGATTTCAGGATGCTGGTTCAGAGCCGCCGTAGAAATTCGATTGCGTGACCCGTCAGAGTAAAACTGGGTGGCATCTTGAAGGATTTCCCAAGCCTTATGCACCATGGCCTCTGTGTCTGAAACAGCGAGCTCTTCCAGATTAGTTTTTGCCACCCCTTTGACGCTCAGACTATTCAAGAGATCGCAGTAACGAGAGCTGAGTTTAGGCAACATTGCCTTGTGCGAATCAACTTCTCGATAGTAGGCAAAATTGAGCAGCTGCTTGACTGCGGGAAGCTGCTTGAACTTCCAGGTCAAATTTTGAGAGTTTCTGTAAAAGTAAGAGGCTTGAAAGAAATCGTTGGCGAGCATACATCATTCCGTAATTCCCACCAATGAGGATGGCAATTGAGGTATGGCGGAGGCTACCGTATGCTGGTTCTCTTTAAGTAATCTTCATTTTTTTCACCAGGACATAAAGTTACGGCTAGACGTTATTTATACTTTTCATTTTATCCGTATAAACACTTAAGCAGATTTCTGTGATCACCGTAATGTTTCTAAGTGACATTACTGGGCCGCGTCAGATACCTTCCAGGTATCGTCCCTGGTGTAGTTAAAGACATTCTCGGGATGGCCTTGTTGTTTTTGTGAATTTTGTCAATATCGCAGTGACTGAGCTGGCCGAGGTCTATCTGCCCTTGTCCGGATTGGTCACATTGGGCTTTACCCTTCAGTATGGAACGCGCACATGGGCGTAGGACTCCTTAAGAATCTAGTGCATTGAGTTTCAAGCAGAAATTTCAGCACTGGGGGCGATGTCGTCGATGGAGTCGTCTATCCCTTCACCGAGGATGTTGGTTAGGGTAGCGATCGCTCGCGGGTCGCTCACCATCCAAGGATGCGCCAACACCGGCAGTTGCATCATGGTGCCCACGGGTAACGCGGAACTGCTGGACGGCACAATCATCAGATCAAACGGCGTCCACACCGAGGTGAATTCCACTGCTGTGAGCTCATCAACGGTGTTGTTTAAGTCTTGCAAAAACTCGCTGTTGGGCCGCATTTGCCGCGACCCAGGATTCGATCGCAAATAGCCCGTCCAAGTGCCATGGTGGGGCGATGACAGGGTGACAAACCGCCGCACTCGCTCCAGGCCACCAAGCCTCTGCAAATAGTAGCGACTCACAATGCCGCCCATGCTGAAACCCACTAAGTCAAACTGAGTTGAGGGGGGGAAGGTTTGCTCGACGTATGTCTGCACTTGGGCGGCCAGTTCCTCTAAACCGACATCGCCATTGTTGGGCGTGAGGTCGATCGCGTGGATGTCCTGCCATCCGCGATCGCTCAAATCATTGACTAACGTCTGAAAAATTTTGGCAGTGTCATCAATGCCGTGAATCAGCAGAATTGGCGATCGCGATGCAGACATAAGGACACCTTTCTCGGGGCTGGGCGCGCTGCGGCGTTGGATGCAGGCTTGTGTTCAAGATAGAGCAAGACGACACGATTGCTCTGGCGGGTTGTGCCGATTACGCAGCTTTGGCAGAGTCGGCGTAGTGCCAGGTGGTGAGGCCGTCGCGGGGTTCGGGGATGACGAGGCCGAACCATTCGAGGCGATCGCGGTTTTTGGTAATGGCGTCGAGTTTTTTCTGGGTGGTGCGGCCTTTGAACTGGGCGGCGATTTGTAGGGTAGTCCAGTCGCCGGGGGTGGTGCGCAGCAGGTTGTGGATGGCGGCGAGCTGGGCTTTGGGCTGGGTGGGCCATTTCTGTTGCTCGACGGGTTCAAAATCGATGACAAGTCTGAAAGGGTAATTAAAATACATCTATAGAATCAATATCTATAATCTCATCTTTCTCATATTCCGAAGATCTCCAAACAGATGAGAAGAGGCGATTATTTAATTCAATAACCTTATTGATATTTGTGACCCTTTCGAAGTCATCACGCCCTCTTGCAGCTTTTCTCAAGCCATTCATGGTCAGATTTGCTGATCCCTTAAAGGCGATTAGTCCATCAATTATGACCACCTTCTGATGAGGATATTCCTCATAGTTAGTTCCGCTATCGTATGTATTAATTTCCCAGCCATATGGCATTTCTTTATTTGTGTCTTTCAGCTCGTTGGCTGTCCAGTGATTCACATTTGACACCACTCCGCGTACGCGTACGCCTCTAAATTTTGCTGCCTTGAGCACTCCTATTACTTGGTCGTGAATACCATAACTAACAAAATGGATGTATTTTTCGGCTTTACTCAAAGCACAAAATAGTTTTGAGATTGGACTCTCGTATAAATCTCCGGAGGCACGCAGCAGCTTTCGACTATGTCCAAGTACATTGTCAACTGAACTGATACGGTAGCCTTTGAGAAAACTCCCGATTTCCCTGGCTTTGGAGCTCCCCGAACAAATATATAAGACTTCACAGGATGGGCATCTAAGCCCTTGCTCTTCTTCTATGAGCTTTCCTTGATGAATTGCTTCATTGCGATTTGAAGTTGTTTTGACCCGACCTAATCCTCTCACTGGTGCAGAAAAGTTTTGGGAGCAAAGTATCGGTAGTCTCATCGTGAGAAAGTCGTCACTTTCGAGAACTCA
>NZ_JACSWC010000443.1 GCF_016888165.1 Halomicronema sp. CCY15110
TCACGCCATCGTCAGTCTCGACAGTTCCGGCGAAAGCCTGCACCGCCGGGGCTATCGGCCTGCCGTCGGCCAAGCGCCCCTGAAAGAATCCCTCGCCGCCGCGCTGATTTACCTGTCGGGGTGGCAGCCGGAACAGGCGTTTTGTGATCCGCTCTGTGGCTCTGGCACGTTGCCCCTGGAGGCGGCGCTGATCGCCGCCAATCGCGCGCCGGGCTTGTTTCGCGATCGCTTCGGCTTTGAGGGCTGGCCCGACTTTGACGCTCAATTGTGGCAACGGTTGCGCCAAGAAGCGGAAGCGGGGCAAAAAGAAACCTTGACTGTGCCGATTTTGGGCTGCGATCGCGATTCTCAGGTGATCATTCAAGCCCGGAGCAACGCCAAAAACTGTCAGCTATCGGGGCCAATCGCCTTTCGAGAGCGCGAGTTATCTGAGGTCGAAGCTCCCGCCGACAGCGGCATCCTGATTTGCAATCCGCCCTATGGGGAGCGCTTAGGCCGGGACGAGGATTTGGGCGCGTTTTACAAGCTGCTGGGCGATGTCCTGAAGCAGCAGTTCAAGGGCTGGACGGCCTTCGTGCTCAGCGGCAACAAAGCGCTGGCGCAATCCATCGGCCTCAAATCATCCCAGCGCATGCCCGTCTTCAACGGCAGTCTCCCCTGCCAGTTGTTGAAATACGAGCTGTATTAGTGGCGGAGGGGTTGGGACAGCCGTCTCGGCTGTCCATTAAAGTGCTGGATGTCCACTGCCGACACAAATGTGTGGTCGATGACAAACAGAGCGTGACTTGACAAATGTCGGGTAACGCAGTATTGTCACCTTAACGCGCTCTTGTCGTCGAGCCAAAATCAGCCCAAACCTTTTCATCTCAATGGGTTTAGCGACTTCAATACAGTTTCGGCCAGTTCTATCAATTAACAGAATAAATGACGCATCCTAGAAAGTTAACGCAATGGGTGTCGCTTCTTTGAATCTGAAATCGCCTCAGTAATAACGCACTCTTTGTCGCCTCTTTGCGGCTTTGTCGGATCTAACAAATTAGATGACATATCTTGGCGGCTATAGTACATTTGGTTCAATTCACTTGTACTAGGTGACTCCATGGAACTTGTTAATCCAGATGATCTGAATTCAGTAGAAGCCAGGCTCAAGCTAGAAATTGTTGAAAAGCTTTCAGAGCCCTGCGATCGCAAAACCTATGGTGAACGGCTACGGAGTGCGGCTCAAAAGCTAGGATGCTCTGTTCGTTCTGTGCAGCGGTTGATGAAGAAATGGGAGGAAGAAGGCATTGCCGCCTTAATCGATTCAGGTCGCACAGACAAAGGGAAGCCTCGGATTGCTGAAGATTGGCAGAAATTCATTAAGGAAGCGTACAGCAATGGTAAGTGTACGCCTGCTCAAGTCTTCACCAAGGTACGTCAAAAGGCTCGACAGGAAGGCTTGAAAGACTATCCCAGCCACATGACTGTCTATCGAATCCTGAGACCAGTGATAGAAGCTAAGGAGCAAAAAGATAGTATCCGCAACTTGGGATGGAAAGGCTCGCGTCTAGCACTCAAAACCCGTGATGGCGAAGTATTGGAAATCGAATATAGCCATCAGTGCTGGCAGTGCGACCATACCCGAGCCGATATTTTGCCAGTAGATAAGTATGGGCATCAGATGGGGCGACCCTGGCTGACGACTGTTGTCGATACTTACTCTCGGGCGATTGTAGGTATCAATCTGGGGTACGACGCTCCTAGTTCACAAGTAGTGGCACTAGCCTTGCGTAACGCGATTTTGCCCAAGCAGTATGGAGCAGACTATAAGCTCTACGCTGATTGGCCTGCCTACGGTACCCCTGACCATCTATTTACGGATGGGGGAAAAGACTTTCGGTCTAATCATCTCCGGCAAATTGGATTGCAGCTTGGATTTATCTGTCATCTGCGCGATCGCCCTTCTGAAGGTGGCATCGTTGAAAGACCGTTTGGAACTATCAACACCCAGTTTCTCTCCACTCTGCCAGGGTATACAGGTTCCAATGTCCAAGACCGTCCTCCGGAAGCGGAGGCGGAAGCCTGTCTAACCTTACAGGAGTTGGAGAAGCTCTTAGTTGCCTACATCGTGAATACCTACAATCAACGATTGGATGCCCGTATGGGTGACCAAACTCGCATACAGCGGTGGGAGGCTGGACTCCTTAAACAACCTCGTGTTATTCCTGAGCACGAACTGCATATCTGTCTGATGAGACAGACTCGCCGCACCATTTATAGAGGTGGCTATCTCCAATTTGAGAATTTGGCTTACCGAGGGGAAGCATTGGCTGAACATGCTGGTGAGAATATTGTGCTTCGCTATGACCCGAGAAACATCGCACAAGTATTGGTTTATCGTCACGACCCCGACCGTGAGGTATATCTAGGAGTTGCTCAAGCCCTAGAATTTGAAGGCGAAGTGCTAGCCCTAGATGATGCCAAAGCCCATAGTCGGCGCATTCGTAAGGATGGTAAGGCTGTTAGTAACGACGCCATGTTGGACGAGATGCGAGATCGCGAGGCATCCGTCGACCAAAAGAACAAGTCTCGTAAAGAGCGCCAAAAGGATGAGCAGGCAGACCTGCGTCCGGCAACGCCTCCCATACTTGGGCCAAACGCCTCTGATGAGCCATCTGTTGACGTACAGCCGGATGAGTCACCAGAGGATTTGGACATCCCGGAGTTTGATATCTGGGATTTTGACGATGATGATGCTTAAGTGGAGGCCGAGATGATTGCATTGCAAGATCAAGAAGTTCAGGCTCACATCGAGCGTCTGCGCCGAGACAAGACGGTTGCCCTAGACTCCGTAAAGCAGGCCCACAATTGGCTGAAGCGTAAACGTAATGCTCGGCAGTGTGGACGGTTAACAGGGGATTCCAGAACTGGGAAGACCAAGACCTGTGAATCTTTTCTGAAACTGTATGGAGAGCCAGATTTATCTGGCAGGGTGCCGATCATTCCTATTTCATACGTTCATCCCAAGCAGGAATGTACCTCTCGTGAGCTGTTCCGAGAAATTCTGGAGCAGTATGGAGATGAGCTGCCAAGAGGCACGGTTGGGGATGCGCGGAGCAAAACTCTGAAGGTTTTACGGGCCTGTAAAACAGAGATGCTGATGATTGACGAGGCTGATCGCCTCAAGCCTAAGACCTTTGCTGACGTGCGCGACATCTTTGACAAGTTGGAAATCTCCGTCATCTTGATTGGGACCAAGCAGCGGCTAGACCCGGCTGTTAAAAAGGATGAGCAAGTCTTCAATCGGTTTCGGTCTAGTTATCGCATGGGGACGATTGCAAATAGTCAGCTCAAGACTATCGTGGGGCTTTGGGAGCGGGACATTCTCAAGCTGCCTGTACCTTCTAATTTGACATCTGAAACCATGCTGAAAGTGCTGCGTAAGGCGACTGGCGTATCCAAGAAGGGTTACTATATTGGCCTGATTGATATGGTGCTAAGGGAAGCTGCCATTCGTGCTTTGGAGAAGGGACAGAACAAAATCGAGCTGGAAACCCTCAAAGAGGTGGCGGAGGAATATAGCTAATGGTGATGCCGCAAATTCCCGCCTGGGTGTTTCCAGTAGAGCCCTATGCAGGAGAGAGTCTGAGCCATTTCTTGGGTCGTTTTTGTCGGGAGAACCATGCCACGTTGAATCAGCTTGGCGAAAAGACTGGATTAGGAGCGGTGTTAGGGCGGTGGGAGAAGTTTCGGTTTATCCCGCCGCCGAGTGATGCGCAACTGGCGGCCCTAGCCAAGCTAGTGCGGTTGGAAGTTGACCAAATAAAGCCAATGCTGCCACAGGAGGCGATGCAAAATCGGGTGATTCGGCTATGTGCGGCTTGCTATGCGGAGGAGCCCTATCATCGGATCGAATGGCAGTATAAGCTGGCAAATCGGTGCGATCGCCACCATCTACTCCTGTTATTGGAATGCCCAAACTGCAAAGCTAAACTGCCGATGCCGTCAAAATGGGCCAATGGTACCTGCAAGCGCTGCCTCACACCTTGTGATCAAATGGTTGCGCTGCAGAAAGGTGTTTAGCAGGATCCTAGACTGCCATTGCTTCTCGAACAGCGTGAACCGTTTGGCTCAAAATCTCGGCGGCGGCATCAACTTCGGCGTCGGTGGTGAATTTGCCAAGACCGATGCGTAGGGAGCCTTCGACGATCGCTTCATCAAGGTTCATGGCGCGGAGAACGTGGGAGGGAGCCTCGACGCCGGAGGAGCAGGCTGAGCCAGTAGAAATGGCCAGCTTATGGCGCACTCTGGCGATGACAGCACTGTTGGGAATACCAGGGATGGAGACATGGAGATTTCCAGCAAGACGGTTTTCCTGATCGCCGTTCACGACGAGTCTCGGAATTTTGTCCGTCAGAAGTTGTTGGAGGCGATCTCGCTTTTCCCCAATTGCTCTCTCATCTTCTTCTATCTCCAAAGTCCGAAATCGACAAGCTTCTCCTAAACCAACGATTCCAGGAAGGTTCAAGGTGCCTGAGCGCAAGCCTCTCTGATGTCCTCCTCCGTAGAGGATTGGTTCTAAGGGGTGCCCTCGTTTGACAACTAGAGCCCCAACACCTTGAGGGCCATAGAACTTATGGGCAGAGAGGGAAAGCATTGTGATGCCCCACTCTTGGAAGTGGATAGGAACTTTGCCGACAGCCTGTGAAGCATCGCACAGGAAAGGAACGCCGTAGGTTTGAGCGATGTGGGCAATTTTATCAATCGGGTAAATAGTGCCGACTTCGTTGTTAGCGGCCATGACGCAGAGTAAATGAATGCCACTGGCGCAGGCTTGCTCTAGCTGAACCAAGTCGATGCGTGCTTGGGTATCAACTGGCAGGATTGAGAGCTTGACACGCCCCTGTTCTTCGAGAGCAAGACAGGTATCGAGGACGGCTTTATGCTCGACAGCGGAGAGGGCAATGTGAGGATGAATGCTTTTGTTTTTTCAACCTTTGAAATGACATCTTACATATACGTTAATCTATCAATTCAAAAATTCTAGATAGGTTAGCTGAAGGAAAGATCTCATAGTTGTTCACCATGTCTACTCCTGATGATTTTAATGGAGTTCTTGATACTCCATCTTTGGCTCTAAGTTGTCGAAACTGAGGATATTTTTTTCGAAACCCCTTCAATTCTGCATACCATTTTCTCGCTTCATAAGTGACCTGATTCGGCATAATGACTATAAAAAAATAAGAGTTTATTTGAACCATTCTAAAAGTGACACCTTCTTTAGCAAGTCTTTCATCTGGGACTCTTGACCATCGCAAAACATCAGGCTCAATTTCATCAACATCCTGGATACGAGGATCATGCTTTTCAGAGTTCTTGATTTTATACGGAAGGACTAAGGTTAAAAAAATATTCAAGCCTTTAGGTCTAACGTCCTCACCCAAGATGTATTTTGAGTAACTTTCCAAAAGGACTTCATCTGGAGCGTTAGTAGCCCTGGCTGAGTTATAAGAGACTTTGAGAAGCCATCTAGCTAACTTGTCAAAATCATATGTAAAATCAATCCTTTTTTCTGGGCTGGCAAACTTATATATATACCTGTCATATAGTTGTAAAAAATAGGAATCCAGTTCTGAAAGGGGGCCGTTATTGCAGTTTCTGCAAACATCTCCGATGGTTAACTCACCTCCAATGAATTTGTCTGCTTTAGAGGTATATCGAGAGGGCTTCTCGCCGCCCCTCTCCCTTTGCTTGCGATCAGTCAGAGATTTAGGCATGATGTGCTCCCTTGTAAGAGAGCTAAATTCTTGTTTGCAAAAAGCGCATGCTTTCATTAAAAACAAGCTCCAGGTATTGCATGAAATCTTCAGTTTCTTAAATGTGCTAGTCGTTTAAAAAATGCCAGTTTTGCCGGAAACCCTGATTAGAAGCCAATGTCAACAATGGCCTCATTGTTCTTTCATAGGCATTTTCTAACTCTTCCAACTCTAGGAGCTTCGATTTCTCTGAAATTCCTAGCCCTCCAAGATAAGGTTCGACAACTCCAAACCATTGTTTTTCACCTAAGACCTTCTTGGTCTCATGAAGTCCAACAAATTGAAGATTTATAAAATCTTGAAAGAATTTTTCATCAGGCAAATTATTCGACTTTGCTGAGTTCACTTGTGGCAGTGTTGGTATAAGATTCCATAACTCATCATGAGCTATAAATGACCAAGGTAAATAGTGATCGAGGGAAAACTTGTTAGGATCAATCAACTGATTTGAATATATACACTGTAGCTCCTGAGATTTTAGAACTAATTTCCAATACTTAGTTTGTTTGTCTAATGAGTCTCGTTTACTAGGCATAAACAACTTGTTAGATATTGCAGGAGTGCTAGGATTACGCTTCTGCATATAGTTCAGCCAATTCCAAGCTGTCCAATCGCGCACGATTACGTAATGTTGCTCAAGATAGTTCGCCCAGTCTGAATGGATAAGAATTGATTGGCAGTCTTTATATTGTGTCGAGTCAAATTTATAAAGTGGCTTATGAGTTTCAAAGCATCTTTCAGCAATTTCAGGCATGGCTACATCAAGCTGATTACCTTTGCCACGACTCAAATCAGCTAATTCTGTTTCGACAAACGGAATTATTAAGCGGAAAGGGACATATCGTCGCAGGTGTGAGACAACATCCTTTAAATTCTGAGAAGAAATTGACTTTCTAAGTAGTATTTTGTCCGTGTCTCTGAACTGAACGATTGGTTCCTCAATGAACAAATTCAAAGAATCTAGCTTTTGAGCAATCTTATCCTGTGAGCCAAAAGACAACTTAAAAAAGGTATGGGGGAACCAGGCATTTGCCAGCATCTCTACAATTAGTTCTTGAAAGCTAATCGGTGATAGCACCTCAAAGTGGCGTCTTTTCAGAATGTCAAGCAGTGATAAGAAGAATAGATACTTATAAGAATTTGTAGTTTCACCAAAAAGGCGGGTCAGGGCAGAGACGTTTACCTGCTCTGATAGCGGCAAGCGCTGCCCTGACATGGCTTCAAACTCATTTGAGGGCATCTGCGATGGACCGCCCAAGTACAAGCGAATAAACTCGTCAGCCGCTTCAGGCTCCAGATCTCTGAGGGTTTCCACGATTCTGAAGACTGTTTCAGCCGTCGGGTCGGTCTGCTCATGGAACCAGCGAAAAACAATAGGGCGTTCAACTTCGAGCGCTGATGCCAATTTACTCTGGCTTATGCCATGAGCCTTGAGTACTTGCCTTAGTGCTACGCCTGCTCTACCCATGTCACAGATTATGGCAAAGCAAGCCCTGAAAGTCGTTAACTTGTATGCTAACTTCTCTGGATCTTGTGTTATCTTATGTGATAACTTTTGCTGGGGTCACAAAACAGGGCTGTAAAAGATGAGCACAAATGCTTTTATTAAATGTCAAGTACATAGGCGTGTCGCGACAACTACATAGGCGGATGAGTCGTCGGCAAAGCGCGATCGGCAG
>NZ_JACSWC010000045.1 GCF_016888165.1 Halomicronema sp. CCY15110
ATCACCAGTGCAATTTGAAGATAACTATTGGCTCTCTCTAGAGGGGTTGAAGGCCGCTTAAACTACCTGTCCACTTTTTCGAGGTAAGGTCAGTGCTTGAGTTTCTTCTGAAACGCCGCATCGAACAACTCATGACGGATCTGGTGCAGAAACACAAACACGTCAGTTCGACAGGCTGATTTCGCCCTCCCTCACATTGGGATAAAGACTGCAACCCCTTATTGTTGCCTTGACTGGAATCTCTAACCCCCGCTGAAATGACAAGAGTGAACTTTTCAGCGAACTCACGTCAAACAGTTTGGCCCGCTTGATACGTTGTATGACAAACACTTCGGCGGTACTAAGCTCAATCGAAGGCTGCCAATACTCAGGGCGCATGGCTGTCAAGCCCCCCATGTTGGCGTCATTTTGCATTTCTAGCTTTGAGCGTTCAGCAAGGTCGAATTTCGACCTACAAGGATTTAATTTTCGAGCGAGTTCCTTATTCGTCGTCGGTCACTAAGCCATGTTCTAACGCATAGCGTACAAGCTCAGTACGGCTGTTGGTGCCGGTTTTGCTGAATAAACGGCTGACGTATTTTTCAACGTTGCGCACGCTGGTATCGAGGCGACTCGCAATCTCCTTATTCATCAAGCCCTCCGCCACGCGGTTCAAAACGTCTTGCTCGCGAGGAGTGAAATCAATACGAATGGGCGAGGGGGTTTTGTTAATATTGCCCTTTTGCGTGAGCAACGCCTTGATTTCTTCGATCTGTTTGGCCATGGCGGCAATATCCGGCAGATTTCCTCCTTCTGGAGTGCGGGCGTCTTGCCGCTCGATTAGGTTGCTGACGATCGCCACTAATTCTTCGGGATCAAAGGGCTTGGGCAAATAGGCGTCGACTCCAGCGCTATAGCCCTGGATACGATCGCTCGTCATGCCCCGTGCGGTCAAAAAGATCACTGGCAACGATTTATAGCGGGGATCTTCACGGACCTGCTTGAGGAACTGATAGCCGTCAACTTGGGGCATCATAATGTCGGAAATCAGCACATCTGGGGTCGCGAGTTGTAGCTTTTCCCAGCCTTCGGTGGCATTACTAGCGACTTCAACAGTGAAACCACTGTCTTCTAAATAAGTCTGCACAGCTTCTCGAAGACCGGCTTCGTCATCCACCAGCAGCACTTTTCCTGTGATTTCTTCACTCATCGCTAAACCCTATGACCACGTTGCTGTTTCTTAACTGTAACGCCAAGTGGACGTGTCATTACAGTTGCCTTGGGCTGGTGCGCGCCGCGGGTGGGCAGCTTCTCTAATTGTGTACTGGTTGTTTTCTGAGACTGGGGAGCTGAGAAGCCAGGAGCGATCGTAGCCATCGCTAGCCGGGCCGATTGCTGGCTCGAACCGTCACCCAGTAGAGTGAAATGGGTTGGATGAGGAGCGCAATGACCATAGCTGACGCATTTGAGCAATTAAGTCAGACCCTGGCGGGAACTTTTCAAAATCGGGATCAGGCGTTGGCTGATCCGGCTTGGTATGTCCACCTGCGGCTATGGTGCCGCCCAACGCCATTGTTCGCTGGTGACAGCGTCACGTTTTTGCTTGAGCAAGCCAGCGCCGCCTTTGATCAAGCGCCTTATCGCCAACGAGTGCTGAGAGTTCGCGATGATTGCGGCCAACTCACTGCTGAGTATTACGCCTTGAAACATCCCCGCGCCTGGCAAGGGGCCACGCAATTGCCGGAACGACTGCAAGCCTTGCAATCGGAAGATTTACAGCCGCTCGTGAACAGCCGCTTGCCCATCACGATAACCGCAAACGATGGCAGGACCCGCTTTGAGGCCCGGCAACACCCGGGCGAATATTGTCAATTTGTGGTGAATGGTGAAACTAAGCTAGTTGAGTTGGCGTTTGATGCGATCGCGCCTCACTCTGACAGCGCCAGCTCGGCTGCTTTTTGGATGTACGACAAAGGCATTGATGCAGTCACCCATAAACCCACATGGGGAGCGCTGCACGGGCCATTTAGATTAATTAAGACTCACGATTACAGTTTCCAATAACCTCGGGGCGCTAGCTAGCAATCTGCTTAGGATTGCTCTGCAAAGCCTCAGCTTCGGTTTCGTAGAGCTCAAACACAGAATCCATCATCGTGACCTCGAAAACCAGTTTGGCTTCAGGATGCACATTGCAAATGCGGAAACTGCCCTGGACTTTGTCGGCGTCACGCATTCCAGCCACTAAAGATGTCAGGCCAGAGCTATCAATGAAGTTAACCTGACTGAGGTTGATCACGATATGAGGGCTCAGTCTAGAGATGCAGTCTTGGAGGTTAAGACGAAACTGCCAAGCGGTTGTGATGTCTAGCCGCCCAGTGGGCGTGATCACAATGACTTGTCGGCCATCATCAGTGGTGTGCGTTTTCTGATCCATAACCTTTTTAATGACATACCTCCGCCTTAAGATGCACCTTTGTGGGGTCAATCTAACAGACCATCTGTGAACGAGGAGCGACCTACTTAGATAGAGAACTCCCAAATCAGGCAAATCTTGTTGATGATTTTCACACTCTCAACGTTGACGATGACAATCTGAAGCACGATGAACCTTTAATCTGGCCCTGTTAACCTCTGTTCAGGATGCCCAAAGATACCGCAATCCTATCGTGGTAATGGTGTAATCGACAGTTGATTGAAGCCAGAAGTCCGGCGTCAGGATGTCTTACTGCTCTAACTGGTCAAGCTGAACTCCCAACGCTTGAACAGTTCAGGACTACTGACGACTACTGGCTAGTTACTCAAGTGAGCCGCAGCCATCCACAAACACCCATCAGGTATTGAGATATTGACATCTCAGACATAAAGAACCTCCTTGTTCTAGTATCCAATTGTAAACGACTGTTTCATTACAGTTACAACCTTGCGAAACTGCCAGGAATGCCTAAAAGCCCGTGATAGTATGCATTTCGTAGATTCAAACAATCTGGAGAAAAGCTCTTGACCCTGCGAGTTGCCGTTGTCGGAGGCGGGCCAGCGGGCTCCTCTGCTGCTGAGACCTTAGCCAAAGCTGGAATTGAGACCTATTTGCTGGAACGCAAGCTGGATAATGCCAAGCCTTGTGGTGGTGCGATTCCTCTCTGTATGGTTGATGAATTTGACCTTCCTCCCGAGATTATTGATCGACGGGTGCGGAAGATGAAAATGATCTCCCCTTCGAATATTGAAGTCAATATTGGCAGTACTCTTAAGCCTGATGAATATATCGGGATGTGTCGCCGTGAAGTGCTAGACGGATTTTTGCGCGATCGCGCGGCTAAACTCGGTGCCAAACTCATCAATGGCACCATGTACAAGTTGGAACTGCCCCAGGCTGATAGCGACCCTTACACACTGCATTACACTGAGCACCGTCCCGATGGGTTAGTGGGTGATGACAGAACCTTGCAAGTCGATCTAGTGATCGGCGCGGATGGGGCGAACTCGCGTGTGGCTAAGGCTATTGATGCGGGCGGTTACAATTATGCGATCGCTTTCCAAGAGCGGATTCGGATCCCCGACGACAAGATGGCCTACTACGAAGATTTGGCTGAAATGTATGTCGGCAACGATGTGTCTCCCGACTTTTATGCTTGGGTGTTCCCAAAGTACGACCACGTCGCGGTGGGCACTGGCACCATGCGGGTCAATCAGGCCAAGATCAAGTCCCTACAAGCGGGTATTCGCAAGCGAGCCGCCAAGCGGATCGAGGGCGGAGAAATCATTAAAGTCGAAGCTCACCCGATTCCTGAGCACCCTCGTCCTCGTCGAGTGGTGGGTCGGGTTGCCTTGGTGGGTGATGCTGCGGGTACTGTCACTAAGTCTTCTGGTGAGGGTATTTACTTTGCCGCTAAGTCGGCTCGCATGTGTGCCGAAACCATCGTCGCACTCTCTCAGGCTGGCCAGCGCATTCCTACTGAAGCTGACTTGAAGACTTATATTAAGCGGTGGGATAAGGAATACGGCACAACTTATCTCGTCCTGGATATACTACAGCGGGTCTTCTACCGCACGGACGCGACACGCGAAGCATTTGTGGAGATGTGTGCCGATATCGACGTACAGAAACTGACCTTTGACAGTTATTTGTACAAAACAGTTGTGCCCGCCAATCCTTTAGCGCAACTCAAAATTACGGCCAAGACAGTCGGTAGCTTGTTGCGAGGCAGTGCATTATCCCCCACCCGTACCTGGTAGGTTCAATTTTCCTTGACACACTCCTCTAGCCGTGGCGGTCATGACCGCCACGGCTTTTTTTGGCTATGAACTAGACGCAAAACAGACCATTTGGGAGGAGCGATCGCAGTTATGCGCTTTGGAGAACTTGTGTGTGATGACGAGCCAAGATGTCCGCTAACTGAGGGACAACCGCTTCAACGTCATCTTTGACCGATTTACGCAACTTGTTATAGACCCCAATGATGGGGCCAGACGTATATTGAATGCGATGATCGGTAACGCTTAGAAGCAGATCAGCAGTGCGGGTTCGGTGGGTGGTTAGATATGCCACCGGATCACCCGATTCCAAGGCTTCCTGCCAGATGGGCTCTAACACCTCTAGCGTGGACGGTAACATCCGGCCAATAGCGCCTGGAATGTAGGTCGGCCCAATGCCTGTGACCACTCGATGAGCAGTTTTGAGGGCCATGCCCGAAACGCCTCCTTTTTGCGAGACATGGGCAGTCATCAATTGGTCACAGTCTTTGACGATGCTCGCTTGCACCGCTGAGTCTTGAGTCAAATCGCTGAGCGGCATTGTGATACTCCATCGCTATTCACAGTTGCCTATAAATTGTTCACATATCTGAAGATAAATCAACGGCTGAGTTGCAAGGTTCGAACTTCCTTCACACAAATGTGTTTTTTGGCCAGAGAAAATACGGAGTGGTGCTTCGCTGGCCCTTATTTGCTAATAACAACAGCAAACTTTGGACTGCTCAGAGATATGAACTTGAAGTTCTGATGAAGCGTTGAGTGCTTGCTGACTATCGGATAGCTGTTCGCGATCGCCCTGATCGATGTGAGGCGGGTGCTGAGTTCTGGCTATTTACCAAAGTCTCAAGCGCCATCCCACCGCTGCGCTATTGAAGGTTGGGGGGGGCTCTATTCAATCGTTTAGTTTGGGGAGAAATCCTCCCTAAATTAGCCAGCACTATGTCGTGCTATCTCGCCAGTACCAAACATGAGTGCCGACCTTTAAAGTGCTGAAGCGACACGATAGTCGCGCCGCTTCGAATGAAGTTAGATGGACTTTCAGGGTCTGGTTGCAAGCGTCCAGGGAATGCTGTCCTGGCGATCTCCACCCGATGCTCAGCCTTTAAGAACAAGCCGATCAACAGCTACTAGCACAGCAGCGACCAATCTGGAGTACCCCTGGCGGTAGCGATATCGGTCAAGACCCAACCAACCTCGGCCCGAGAAATCATCCCGATTCCAATGGCTAAACGGGCGATCGTGGAACCATGCTTCACACTTCGCTAAAATTCGGTTCCTCACTAATGGAAGACGGCATTACAGACGCGGTGGTGCTGTTAGCAGTGCCATCGAGCAGCATCAGGGCTCCTTGGAGGGCCTGTGTCCGGTCAGAAACAATGTGCTCATCCGGCACAAAGCGGCGAACCCCGAGCTTGTCTAAACGACGCATGGCTTGTTCAGAGGCCCCAGCGATGAAGACGGGACGATCATGTTCGCTAGCATCTTGGATCATATTTTCTAGCGAGAGGGAAGCGGTGACTCCGAGCATGGGGACGTCATGCAGATCGAGCACCAAAATGTCGTGATCTTCCATGGCGTTGTGCTCTCGGGCGATCGCCTTAGCCACCCCAAAGATCATCGGGCCGCTGAGGTGAAAGAGCAGCACTCGACCGTTAGCGAGATCGAGCAACGCTTCTTCCTCTGGCGTCATCGGTAAATCTTCATCTTCATCGGCATCGGTGATGGTTTTCACATCTTGAGACTGCAGCTTGGTCAGCCGATCAATGGTGAGGATGTTGGCGATAAACATGCCGACACCCACAGCGACGATCAGGTCTACAAAGACGGTGAGCAGCAGCACGCCGTACATAATCATCGTGCCTTTCCAAGAGACGCTGTGCGCCCGCTTCAGAAAGCTCCAGTCCAAAATGTCAAAGCCGACCTTCATGGCGATACCGGCCAGGACGGCGAGCGGGATGGGCGCAATCAAGCCTGCTGCCCCTAATACCACGACCATCAACAGTAAGGCCCGAACCAAGCCAGAGAGGGCGGTGCGCCCGCCGGTTTGAATGTTCACAACGGTGCCCATGGTGGCCCCCGCACCAGGTAGGCCACCAAATATGCCCGAAACTAAATTGCCGATGCCTTGACCGATCAGTTCCTTGTCCGACTGGTGCTGAGTGCGCGTCAAGCTGTCGGCCACCATTGAGGTCAGTAAGGCATCAATACAGCCGAGAGCCGCCAACACCAAGGCGTCAATCAACATGATTTGAAACTGCGCTGCCGTAAAGGTTGGCATTTGCAGCGCCGGTAAGCCGGTCGGAATTTCACCAATACGCCGGATGTTGGCGTCGCTAAAGACCGCGATCGACAGCAAGGTGCCGGCAATCAGGACAACCAACTGCGGTGGCAAAATACGCTTAAAGCGTTTTGGCATGAGGAACAACACCGCAATGGTGAATACCGCCAGCATGACTTCCGGCACTACAGCATTGCTAAATAACTCGGGCAAACTGGTGATGGTGCCAACGACACCGCCTTGAGGACTGTCTTGACCCAAAAACGGTCCGATTTGCAAAATAATTAGAATTACGCCGATGCCCGACATAAAGCCGGAAATGACGGTGTAAGGCATCAACGTGACGTATCGACCTAGCCTCAGCAAACCGAAAATAATTTGAAATATCCCGGCCAGCATGACCACGGTGAAGGCCATGGCCATGCCATTTTCAGGATCATCGGCGACTAACTTGGCGATGATCGCCGTCATGACCACCGTCATCGGGCCGGTCGGTTCAGAAATGAGCGTGGGGGTGCCGCCAAAGAGCGCGGCAAAAAAGCCTACGAGGACAGCGCCATAGAGACCAGCGGCGGGGCCAGCACCGGAGGCTACCCCAAAGGCCAGGGCCATTGGCAAGGCGATGACTGCTGCCGTCACGCCACCAAAGAGATCGCCGCGCAAATTTTGAAAGTTTATGCGGTTTGTCAGTGCCATCACAAACACCTAATTTTATATTGATGAAAGCAAATGCAATTGCTAAATAAGATTGCCTAAGTTCTATGAAGAGAATATCACTCTAACTGGGCATTCGGGCCGATCGCATTAAGCTGGATGCTGAATTTTTGATACAGACTTTTTTGTTTTCAGGAGGATAAAAGCTAATCTGATGGCACACTCGTCAAGTCTATAAAGTTAGCGATCGCGTCTTGTCTATTTCAGGCTGCTTGATCGCTAACAGCGGTATCGGTTAAGGAGATATGAGGGGATTGTGAGCGATCGTCATCATGAAAAAAGGTGACACTGCGCCAAATGCCACAGTGTCACCTTTTTCATTGATTTGAATGCCATTTGCTAAATGACTAAAAGTAGCGAATTGGCAAATACCTAGAGGTACTTTTCAAGTGTGTTGGCCAGAGTCGTCTTGGGGACGGCACCGACGACCATATCAACCCGCTGACCACCCTTGAAAATCATCAGAGTCGGGATGCTGCGGATACCATACTGACTAGCGACGCTGGGGTTCTCGTCAGTGTTCAACTTAACGACCTTAACTTGACCGTCATACTGCTCAGAAATCTCATCAACGACGGGAGCCACCATCCGGCAAGGTCCACACCAGGGTGCCCAAAAATCAACGAGAACAGGAAGTTCACTCTCAAGCACGTCTT
Organism: Halomicronema sp. CCY15110; assembly: GCF_016888165.1. Taxonomy (GTDB): domain Bacteria; phylum Cyanobacteriota; class Cyanobacteriia; order Phormidesmidales; family Phormidesmidaceae; genus Halomicronema. The sequence continues at coordinate 7,879 of NZ_JACSWC010000045.1, forward strand.
GCTTGAAGGAAGAATCAGTTACTTGTACGGCTGCCATGCCTCAGATGTCCTTACCTTTCCTAATCACCAAAATACTACCATAGCCAATGTCACCTCTGTTCTTGGAGTGGCGTTGCATTCAGACACACTCTGAGCGATCGCTTTCCTACAGCAGCTCTTCTAAGCTTCACCTGGGCCGATACCGCAGTCGCTTTGGGCGGTTGCGATGGCGTGGATAGGGCGAACAGCGATCGTCACCTCGGCCTGGAATCTGGGGTGCTGCTGCATGGCTAGACCGGCAAGCGGTGCTAGAGCAGAGGTTTGAGGTCTTGCAATAACTGCTCGGCGGTGCGCACGCCTTCGATCCGCTGGGTGGGCTGCCCTTGCTTAAATAGCACCAGCGTTGGGAGGGCTTGAATCTGATACTGCGAGGCGAGTTGGGGGTAACGATCCGTATCAATTTTCACGACTTTGAGCTGTCCCTGTAGTTGGGCATTTACCTGCTCTAAAATCGGGGCCATCATTTGGCAGGGGCCACACCAAGTCGCATAGAAATCCACCAAAACCGGGCGATCGCTCTGGGCCAGCAAATCGGCAAAGCTCGTAAACTGTTGTTTGGTTGCCACGTTGCGCACCACCTTTTACTCAACAATTCCATGCTAGTTGAGCCGTTGCGTTGCCGGAGCCAGAAAACCGAATCTCTTTACGGGAGGATAACCGGATGGCGTAAGATAACCCCTTGGATTGCAGTTGCGAAAGGAGAGCGGTATGGCAGGGCAGTTGACCGATAAAGTAGCCGTTGTGACGGGGGGCTCGCGAGGCATTGGCCGCGCCACGGCTCTCGCCCTCGCCGATGCGGGTGCCCAAGTGGTGGTGAACTATGCGCGCTCTAGTGCCGCTGCGGATGAAGTCGTGGCTGCGATCGCTGAGCAGGGGGGCAGTGCGATCGCGGTGCAGGCCGACGTGTCAAATCCTGACCAAGCGGAAACTTTGATCAAAGCGGCCACGGAGAAATGGGGGCGCGTTGATGTGCTGGTGAACAACGCCGGGATTACCCGCGATACTTTGCTGCTACGCATGAAGCCGGAAGACTGGCAAGCAGTGATTGACCTGAACTTGTCTGGCGTCTTTTACTGCACGCGCTTGGTCAGCAAGCTGATGCTCAAGCAGCGCTCTGGCCGCATCATTAATATTGCTTCCGTCGCGGGCTTGATGGGGAATCCTGGGCAAGCGAACTATAGTGCCGCTAAGGCTGGGGTCATTGGCTTTACCAAAACCGTCGCGAAGGAAATGGCGGCACGGGGGATTACGGTAAATGCTGTAGCGCCGGGTTTTATCAAAACGGACATGACGGGCGAGCTATCTAACACAGAAGAGATTCTCAAATACATTCCCCTCGGTCGCTATGGCGAAGCTGAAGAAGTCGCCGGTTTGATTCGCTTTTTGGCGGCTGACCCGGCAGCGGCTTATATTACGGGGCAGGTGCTCACTATTGATGGCGGCATGGTGATGTAGTTGCTCAGGCCGTAAATAAGTGCGAGCCAGAAATAGCGTCAGAGCCCAAGCTCAATTGGGACGTTGATGTCTGCAAGGTGATAACTGGACTGACCGCAAGGCAAGTTGTCCAATTTAGCGGTTAACTAACGCGCAGAGCTGGTCGCCGACGTCTGCCGGGGTAAAGTGTTGCGGTTGGCCTTTATGGATACCTTGGAGCGGGGTGCGGGTGCGATCGCGACAGTCATAGCGGGTCAGGGGTTGCCGCTGTCCATCCACCGTCGCTTTGACCCGGTAGCGCCAATGATATTTTGCACTGCGCTGCACCCGCTCCAGGCAAATGGTGTGATCACCCCGGTGATAGCAGTTACGGGCCTGAGCAGGCAGGGCAAAGCTGGTCAGGCAAAGGGCGATCGCCCCAAAAATTGCCAGGCTACAGCGTAACCATCGGGGTGGGCCGTGATGGGAATAACTCATGCCAAACACAACGTTTTGCCCCCAACGCCTGGTAAATTTCCTTCTCTTTTCTACACTAAAAGAACCGCATAGTTCTGTTTGCCTACTCCATGAAACTCATCCTCCAAGTTTGGCGTCAGTCAAGTCCTGACGAAATCGGCAGCTTTGCGCAATACGCCATTGACACAGCCCATCCCGACATGTCTTTTTTAGAACTGCTGGATGTGCTGAACGAACAGCTCATCGCCCAGGGCGAGACCCCCGTAGAGTTTGATCACGACTGTCGCGAAGGCATCTGCGGTTCCTGCGGCATGATGATTAATGGACAGGCGCACGGCTCACAAGCCCAAACAGCAACCTGTCAGCTTTATCTGCGACACTTTGCCGATGGCGACACCCTCACGATTGAGCCCTGGCGCGCCCGTGCTTTCCCCGTGATTAAGGATTTAGTGGTCGATCGCGCCGCCCTCGATCGCATCATCACCGCTGGCGGTTACATTTCAGCCAAAACGGGATCGGCTCCCGAAGCCAATAGCCTGCCCATTGCCAAAGAGGACGCGGATCTAGCCTTTGACTATGCCACTTGTATCGGCTGCGGGGCCTGTGTGGCCGCCTGTCCGAATGCCTCGGCCTCATTATTCACAGCGGCCAAAGTTGCTCATCTCTCCCTCTTACCCCAGGGCCAAGTCGAGCGCCAGCAGCGCGTGCAGGCCATGACCCAGCAGATGGCCGCCGAAGACTTTGGCGATTGCTCCAACCATGGGGAATGTGAGGCTGTCTGTCCCAAAGGCATTTCCATTGATGCGATCGCGCGAATGCGCCGGGAATACGTCAAATCACTGTTCTGACCAAATGATCGACGTCAGAGCCACCGAGATTCCCTAAGACATCTCCCAGAACCCTCTGAATACATGCCATTTTTCTGCAGGGATGACACAATTTATAAAGTAAAGTTGTAATAACTGTGGAATTTATTGCGTATTTTCACAGCCTACTGTGATTTATCGGTCTAAACCGATACGCTCAGGGATAGCACTTGACTATTTTGATCGGCTTCTTTACGGAATATCCCTGATCTTTCACCGTTAGTTGTGAAAAGTTCAACTAGGCAGTCAGGGGTTGCCCATCCGTAAATCTGCTGGTTGACGCCATTGGGGGCACCGCACTGCTGATCTGCACATTGGAACACAACCTACACCATGACCAGCGCTAAACCGCCCAAGGTTTCCTCTGACCAGAAGGTCAAGAACTTGAATTCTGAGTCAGATAGTCTTTTTCGCACCTATGTAGAAGCCGCTTCCGATATTGTTTACACCCTTGATCTGACAGGCAAATTTACCTTTGTGAATGCTTACGGGTTAAAGCTCATTGGTGCTAATGAGGACGAAGTTGTTGGTCATTCTTATTTAGAGATTGTGGCTCCAGAATATCGGGGCAAAACGTTTGAGGTCTTTGCTCAACTGCTGAAATCAGGCGAGTTGCGCGATTACGAGTTTGTTGTCCTTACCAGAAGTGGCGATCGCGTCTTCATTGAGGTGAATGGTCGGCTGCTGTACCGCTCGGGGCGATTAGTTGGCGCGTTGGGCATTGGGCGCGATATTACCGAACGCAAACGCTTTGAAGCTCAGCTCAAGATGTTTTCCAAAGCGCTGGATTCGGCCCATGACAGCGCCATCATTACGGATTTAAAGGGGCATATTCAATACGCCAATCTGGCGACTCAGCGACTGTTTAACTGGCCAGTTTCACGCCTGACGGGGACGAATATCGCTAATTTTTTCCCCAACGCTGATCAAGTTGATTGGATTTTAGAGCAAGCTAATGGCCCGGGTTGGAGTGGTCAAATTGTTTGTCAGCGCTACGATGGCACGCCTTTTAGCGCTTTCATCTCGATCAGCCCAGTATATGGCGAAGACAATCAAACCCTCACTTCCGTCAGCATCATTTTGCGCGATATTACCCAACAGGAACGGATTGAAGCGGAACTGGCCGCAAAGAATCTGGAGTTGGCCCGTGCCAATCGGTTGAAGTCTGAGTTTTTAGCCAATATGTCCCACGAGTTGCGGACGCCAATGACCTCGATTTTGGGCTTCTCTAAGCTGCTGAGTCAGTTGGTATATGGCGATCTGAACGAACGTCAGCAGCTCTACGTTGATCAGATTCATCAAAGTGGTGAGCATTTGCTGAGTTTGATTAATGAAGTGCTCGATCTCTCTAAGGTCGAAGCGGGACAGATGGATCTTAGTATTGCTGAGATTCACCTGGGCAGCCTGTGCAATGACGTGGTCAAAATGGTGGAAACCCAGGCCGGCATGAAGGCGCTCAAGATTCAATGCGAGGTGCCCGTGGACCTGCCGATGTTAGTGGCGGATGAGATTCGGGTGCGGCAAATGCTGCTGAATCTGCTATCAAATGCGATCAAATTTACGCCCAAGGGCCGCGCGATTGGCATTCGGGTCAACCAAGTGGCGGAGCAGATGCAACTCACCGTGTGGGATGAAGGTATCGGTATTTCTGAAGCCCAGTTATCGTCATTGTTTCAGCCCTTTCAGCAACTCGAAAATCCCTTGTCAAAGCATTATGAGGGGACCGGGCTGGGCCTAGCCCTGACTCAGAAACTGACCCGCTTACATGGCGGTGATGTGACGGTCAAATCGCGGCCCAATCAGGGCAGTGAGTTTACGCTACATCTGCCGATGAACTGCCGCCATGCCACGCTGCGCGATGGGCACCATGCCGTGCAAGATGCGACTCTGGCACATCAGACGTCGACTCAGCCGCCAACGCCATCGATCACGCAACCCATCCTGGTGGTCGAAGATAATTCAATGAATGCGATGCTTTTGCAGCATATGCTGACTCACTGGGGGTATCAGGTACATCATTGTGCCAATAGTCAGGAGGCGCTGACTTGGCTGGAGGGGCATCATCCGGCCCTGGTACTGATGGATGTGCAACTGCCGGGGCTCAGTGGGCTAGACCTCACGCAACAAATTCATCAACAGCCTCAATGGCAGGACATTCCGATTGTGGCGACGACGGCGTTGGCTCAGCCTCAAGACCGCGATCGCTGTTTGGCAGCCGGTATGCAAGGCTATTTGAGTAAACCCATCAACCACGCTGAGTTGGTCTCCATTTTGGCCAAATATACCTGCGGGCACAAGGCTTGAGGGCTAGCGTGACAGGATAGACGGGACATCGCCGCGTTATTCACTATGCACGACAACCGCAAGCGCGCCATCAAGCAATGGCTGATGGCTCACTATCCGTTTATTGACGATCTCGCCCAACTGACTCAGGTGCCGCAGTTACTGACGCCACCGGGTGAATTTTGTCTGGCGACTGATTTTACGCCCACGTTTATCGCTGAGGCTTGCTATCACGGCTATTTGCCGATGGGAGAGCAGGTGGCCGAGTTGCCGGTGCTTTTAATCAAGTCCCACCAGCAGCGCTGCGTGCTCGACTTTGCTAATCTCCATCTTTCGCGCAAGTTGAAGCGCTACGCCCGGGGGCTGACGTTAAGCATCAACCAAAATTTTGCCGCGTGTTTGACCGCGATCGCCCACCATCACACGCCGACCTGGTTGATTGAGCCCTTATGTGCGGCGTTCATGCAGTTGCACCAACACCCCCGTCACAATGTGGCGCTGCACTCCATCGAAATTTACCACGGTCATCAATTAGTGGCGGGCGAAGTAGGCTATAGCACGGGAGCCATCTATACCAGCCTGGCAGGATTTCATATTCAAAACGGCGCGGGTTCGGTGCAACTGGCGCTACTCGGTCAGCTTTTGGCCCTCAGCGGGTTTGCCTTTTGGGATTTGGGTATGGACCTGCCCTATAAGCGCCACTTGGGAGCGGATATCGTTACCCGTCAGTCCTTTTTGGCGTGCTGGCGACAGGAACGCGATCGCCCGACGCCAGCTTGGTTGATTCGTGAACTAGAGACTCCAGCCATGTTGCAGTATTTACAAAAGCCGACTTCAGCGGCTTTGTGATACGGCGTTTACCTGCTCCCCACGGGTATTAGCGCTACCGCGCCCTCTGCTCAACGGACTTTGAGGGGGGCTAAAATTAGGGGCGAGATCGCGTGGACAGTGTTATTGGCAATTTGCTAGGGGGGCATGCTTATTAGATGTTCCATGATTCGCCGAAAACGTTGGTTAGCAAGGACGAGAGGGTTATTGTATTTGTTGTAGACGGTAGTTAGTAGCTTCTAGATCAAAGGCTTCTGCATCAAAGTCGCCCCCGATCCATTCCAGCATTTCATCGTGTTCAGGATGTTGCGGATCGCGGATCGTTTCTAAAAGCTCACCATAGCCCCATACGCCACCGCAGTCTTCGGGGGGGCAGGCTCGCTTACCTTTAATACAGATGGGATAACGCACTGCTGGATCGGGGGGCAGCACCTTTTCGACCAAAATCTGATGGTCCCAACCGTCGCCCATGTCATACATGTAGGGAAACTTATATTTCTCCCCTGTGACGAATTGATGCAGCCGACAGGTGCGATCGCTCTTGATTTCGACAAACATGTCCATGTCGGGCATGGGTTCACCGTAGAGTTGCCCGTCGATCTCAAATTCATGCAAATGACAGTCGTACCAGCCCATCGCCGCCTGGATAGTTTGGTGCAGTTTCGCCAGGGTGATATCGCTGGGCACCTGCACTCGTCTCCAAATGGGCGGTTTGGCACCCCTTAGCGTAATTTTGAGCTGGTAAATAGCCGCGTTAGCAGCCGCCTTGCGAGGACTCATGGTGCGCGTTCTCCAGGGATGAGGCAGCGGGCAAAGTTACCCTTATCCTACCGGGCGATCGCGCTAATCCTCATTCAGCAACTCGATTACAGCTCTGGCAAGCAGCCATTTTCGCCTGTCATGCTGTTCAGTAATGATAGCGACAAGCAATAGTCGTTAAATACTCGTCATCAACCGCATAGACCAGGCGATTGGTATCATCGATGCGTCGCGACCAGAAACCTGAGAGGTTGGCTCTTAAAGATTCTGGTTTGCCAATGTCGATAAAAGGCTGATTTTGTGTCGATTGGATGAGTTTTTTGATGCGCTTCAAAGTTTTCTTGTCTTGGCTTTGCCAGTAGAGATAGTCTTTCCAAGCCTCGTCGGTCCAGGCGAGCTTGCGGCTACTCATCGATCAAGTCGTGCTCTGTGACCTTACCTCGAAAAAGTGGACATTCCCGCAGAGTCGACAAGGAAGGAGAATGTTCAGATGACTCAGAAACCGCG
>NZ_JACSWC010000046.1 GCF_016888165.1 Halomicronema sp. CCY15110
CGTCCCTCATGCAAGAACGGCTCACGATAACCGTGGCAAGCACAATAGTCCTCAACCAACGGGGACACCTTGGATTTACTCATAGCGTTACCCATGTATTTGTAGAACAATGACTGGATTAGACGAGATCGCGGCTCCTGAACTGTCGTGAGGCTTCATTCACAGCACACGACAAACACCAAGGCGATCACTATCGGAAATCATGACCGGAAATAAAATCATCCTTCAAACCCTCTCAGAGTAAGCGCCTCAGAAGAAAAGATCGAGTTGCACCGCTTTTTAACTCGCGATCGCACTTCCCAAAAATCACTCATCCAGCGCCGCAGCGCCATTGCTCAAAGCCCAGGCCGATAAGCTAAACGAGATCGCTCACTATTGGGGCGATCGCGACCTCCAGACCTCACCAGGGCAACTCAGGCAGTTCACATCAGCCCCGTTTGCACCCATTCGCACTCGGAAGCACAGAGCGATCGCGGGCGATAGTCGGCAAAAACAAAGCCCCCACCAGAACCGTAGGGGCAGTCGTGAAATTCCGCGCGGCTATTCTAGCAGTTAGATGTCAATTATCGTGGCACTCCCTGAAAGCGCGTTCACCTTCATCCGGCACTGTCAACTTAACTTTCCGTATCTAAAATTGAGCACTAAATTCCTGTCCATCGCCTTCGACGGCAGCTTTAAGCGATCGCCGATAGTCGTGTGAATTGATGCCAGTCGCTCAAGCGCTGACGCATCGTTTCTCGATATTCGGTTGCCGATTGTTGATGTTGGTGAGGATGAAAGTAGCCGCGTAT
>NZ_JACSWC010000047.1 GCF_016888165.1 Halomicronema sp. CCY15110
TGCCGGGTAAACGGGTGGCCTGGACCTCAGGCAGCGCCGCGATCGCCTCCATTTCCGCTTTAGAGGCAGGGGGAGCCTGCTCCGATACAACAACCATCAGCGGACAAGCAAGTGATTTGATGCTTTCCAGAAAAACTTCCCGACTGGGTGCTGGGTCCAACCCGCCCGTGACAAAAGCAGCAGGGGCATAGCGGGCTCCTGGTTGTTGGGTGCTCTGGTGGCGCTGCTGAATATAGTCAGGCGTCAGGCGCTGCTCATCCACAAAGACATGGCGACGATACATCCACTTGAGAAACGCGGGTCGGGTATTGAGACCATAAAGGGTCTGCCCCAGGAGAGGGGTTCGCACCAATTTCTTGACCCCAGATCGCACCGCAGATGGCACCCCCATCACCGCCAGGGGGCCGCGCCAGGTGGGAGCCACTAGCACCAGTTGGCGGCAGATTGCCGTTTGATTCGCTAAGGTCAGCGCGTAGCCAGCGGCATGACCAGCAGCCACAATGGCGATCGGGGTCTTGAAGGTTGCGGCCACAAAGTCTTGTAAAAACTGGCTATACAGCGCAGGGCTGTAATCCAGAGGGGGACGGTCGGATGCCCCGAAGCCCGGCCAGTCGAGGGCCGTGACTTGAAAGTGGGGGGCTAAACCTACCGCTAGATCCTGCAGTTCTGCCCGGTTCGAGACGGTGCTAAAGGCTGGTAGCAGCAACACCGAATCGCCTTCGCCCACCGTTTCGTAGACCACCGTGAGGGGGTGTCCCTGCCATTGCCAGTCGTAGGTTTGGGCGGTGCCCCCAAATTGGGGTTGCAGAGTCGATGGGGCGCGATCGCGCTCTACTGTTCTGGCCATACTGAACCCTCTTTGCTGGTGGCGTTATCGGTTGCTTTTAAGCGTAGACAATCTGGGTCATTGCTCAAGACTGTTTGGTGACAATTGGATATTGGTAGGAATGCACCGCCGTGTGCCGGCGCTGAATCAGGGGGCGATCGCGCGGGCGGTGGGAGTCAGAGCCGCAAGCAGGAAAATCCCTAACTGCACAGTCACGATGCTGGGGCCAGAGGGAAGGTCAAACAGGGCGGACAAGAGCATGCCGACGACGGCACTAATGGCCCCTAAACCCGCCGAGATGACGATGTAGTGGGTAAATTGACGACTGAGCAGACGGGCGGCACAGGCCGGAATCACCACAAAGGCGCTAATGAGTAAGACGCCGATCGCTTTGATGGAGATGCCGACTACCAGAGACAGCAGCACGATAAAGGCGGTGCGCTGGGCGGAGACGTTAACGCCCCGAGCCATGGCCATCGGTTCGTGCAGGGTCATGAGAATTTGCGATCGCAGCGTCAGGCCAATGAATCCAGCACAAACGACTAACAGCACCGCGCTGAAGACGAGGTCAGTCGTTTGCACGGCCAAAATATCGCCAAACAGCAGATGGGAAATGCCCCCGCGATACTCATCGCGAAAGCTGAGCAAAATAATGCCGATCGCCAGAGACGACGAATAGATGATGTTCAGCAGGGCGTCGGTCCAGAGCTGTGTCCGTTCCAAAACATAGGTCACCGTCAGCGCGAATACCACCGAAAACGGCAAGAGTATCCAGGCCGGGCTGATGCCCAGCAAAAAGCCAATGCTGATGCCCAACAGAGCGGAATGGCCCAGGGCATCGCTGAAGAAGGACAACTGCCGCAGGATCGTAAAACTGCCCAATAAGCCCCCCATCAGCCCGGTCAACACTCCCCCCAGCAGCGCTCGCTGCATAAAAGGCAGTTGAAACAGTTCAATCACGCGGGTAAGTTCGGTCTCAATGTTCATGGTGATGGGGTTGCTGGCAGGTGTGGTGATAACGCACGAGATCTGGCCCATAGGCGAGAGATAATTGCTCTGGGGCCAGGGCATGATCAGGCGGTCCCTGGCACATGAGCCGGCGGTTGATGCAGAGGACGCGATCGCAACTGCGGCGCACCATATCCAGGTCGTGGGAAATTTGCAAAATGGCCCAACCCTGTTCTTGCTTGAGCTGATGCAGCAACTGATAAAACTCCGACTCCCCGCGCACATCCAGGCCCGCCGGAGCTTCATCCAGAATCAACAGTGAGCGGGGCCGCACCAGGCAATACGCCAGCAGTACCCGTTTCGTTTCCCCACCGGACAAACTGCTCACCAGCTGATCGCGGAGATGCCAGGCTTCCACTTTAGTCAAGGCGGCGCGCACCGCGTAACGACGCTCTCGGCCACCCACCCACGGCAGTTGCAGTCCGACTCGATCCCAGCCCAAGCCCACGAGTTCCGACACGGTGATGGGAATGCGGCGATCAAACAAAAAGTTCTGGGGTAAATAAGCAATCTGTTGTCGCACCGCTGACGGCAGGTACCCCTGGTCAGACAGCCTGTGTCCCAACACCGCAATCTGCCCCGCCTGATGTGGCAAAATGCCTAGCACCGCTTGAATCAGGGTGCTTTTGCCCGCACCATTAGGGCCAATAATGGCCGTATCAGTACCGGCGGGTATTGTGAAAGATACCTCCTGCACCGCTGGGTGGGTCTCACGATATACCGTTAACCCCTGCACCACTAAAACCGGATCGTTCAAATATTGAGTCCTCATTGCACCAAGCCGATCATCGCTCAAAACCGCAGGCCCACACGCTGGGGGACAACTGCGAAAGGTTGAGGTGTCCAGAGGGGCAGCCAAGACTGACTAGACGATTCAAAACTCACGACAAGATTGTCGGCATTTTGGCGCATGGTTGTGAGGTAGTGATCCGGCTCGATCGCCGCCGCATCCCCGGTGGCAACCGGATCAAACACACTGACGTTAATGTCCAAATCGCCTGCGATCGCATCAAAGGATTCCTGGCTGGCCTGAGGTTCGGTCATGATCGTCTTCAGTCCCTGAGCCTGCACGGTCTCCATCACCCGCTTCACATCTTCGGGTGAGGGATTTTCTTCTGGGATGCCTACTAAAAATTCTGATTGCAGTCCATAACTCTCAGCGAAGTAACCGGCAAAATCATGGAACACGACAAAGCTCCTGCCTGCGAAGGGAGCTAACTTTTCACTGATATCGGCGTCCAGGGCTTGCAGTTCGGCGATGAAGGCCGTCGCATTGGCGGTGTATTCCGCTTCGCCTTCTGGATCAGCCGCAATTAGCCCATCGCGAATATTTTCCACCTGTTCAATGGCGCGCTTGGGATCGAGCCAGATGTGGGGGTCGAACTCACCATGGGCATGGCTGTGGCCGTCATCATGGGCGTGATCATGTTCTTCGCCTTCAGCATGGTCATGATCGTCTTCCTTCCCGTGATCGTGGCCATCACCATCGACACTCGCTAGCGTCGCTACCCCTGCGCTGGAATCAATGATCGCCAGCTCCGCATTGGCGGCATTCTCGATCATGTCAGCCAAAAAGAATTCCATCTCCAGACCATTTTTCACCAGCACGTCGGCATTGGCGATCGCTTGGGCATCGCCCGGTTTGGCCTGGTAATCATGGGGGCCAACATTCGTGGGCAGTAGCTGCACCACCTCAGCGCGATCGCCCGCAACCGCCGTGGTGAACTGGGTGATGGGCAAAAACGTCGTCACTACCTGCAACGCAGCTTCGGGCGCGACAGCGACTTCAGATTCCGGCGACTCTGCTTCGCTGGTGGTCGAGGTGGCAGTACAGCTCCCCAAGCCGAGGGCGATCGCCCCGACGACCACCCAGGCGGTTCGCTGCAACGTAGCGGGAAAATTCTGTCCAGACATGGCTAATTGTTCTTGGGGCAACATAGACAACGAAAATGCGATGAATTTGAGAATGATTATCGTTTCGACTAATCTACACTATATTCCTGTGAATTGTTGCCGCTTAAGCCAAAAAAATTTTGAAACTTGCCCTGGCGGATGGTCGCTCGACTTGACGTACCACCGCCCCAAAAAACAGTCTTGTCAGGCATGATCGTCACTGCCTGAGGGTTGGCGCTGCGGCCAGTTAGGGAACTGCAACTAAGTAAAGTACCCGTTCAATCCGGTTTCGACTTCGCTCAACCTGCCAGTATCGAGAGTTGAGCGAAGTCGAAACTCGGTT
>NZ_JACSWC010000048.1 GCF_016888165.1 Halomicronema sp. CCY15110
ATCGATCGCCCTCATTTGCTCAAAGCGATCACCTACTGGTGGCAATACGCGCCCAAGCATCGACCGCTGCGGTGGGCCGTGGAGCACGAAGGGATTCAATATCCCGCCAAGTTGCTCATCAGCAGAGCCAACATCTGGGCCAACGGAACGCCCTGGCCGTCGCGCCTGTTTTCTGGTGGTCGGGACTGCCACAAATTCTTGAGCGATCGGGGGTTCTCGATTGCTCCCCTCGATCGCCGCCGCTTGGCATAACCACAGGGCGATCGCTCTCTTTTAGGGGGCGATCGTGGCTCACAGCGACAGCGCCGATGACGAAATCGACTGCTTAAAGGAACGAAGGTGCAATGAGTATTTTGCAAATGGTGAAAGTTTGGGAACACGAGTTCCCGCATCCAGAGCAGGCCGTGATGCTGGCCCTGGCCGACCATGCCCATGACGATGGCGAGGGCATTCGTCCCGCCCTTGACCGCATTGCCTGGAAAACTGGATATGCCAGGCGCAATGTGCAACTCATTTTGAAACGGCTCAAAGCCTCTGGCGTTGTGGTTGAGACGAAGCCAGCGACTCACAACGAACCTGCTCACCTGAAGTTTGACTGGAGCAAGGCCCAGCCCAAACAAAGTTACGAAGCCTACAAAGCGGGCAAAGAACAGAAGCTTGAACAGGGGTGCAAAGATTACACCCCTCACGAAGATGGAGGCGCAAACCAGGGGTGCAAAGATTACACCCCTGAAAAAGAGGCCATCGAGGGGTGCAAAGATTACACCCCTGATAGTGCTTTAGGGGTGATCAATGGATCACCCCAGGGGTGCAATGGGGATCACCCCAGGGGTGATCAGGAGATCATCTCAGGGGTGATCGATGGATCACCCGATCCGTCATTTAAACCGTCAATAGAACCATCAATAGAACCAAAGACCCCCCTAGCCCCCCAAGGGGGAACTTTGTCTGCTCCGGCTGTTCAAAAAGTCATTCCAATTGAGCAAGCCGAACAGCCAGAAGACTGCTCATCAAAACCGGACTCCCCAAAACCACATCACGACAATCCGGTTGGAGAGCTTAAGGGTTCGGGAGAGGGCAAAAGTTCCGAGGCGCGGTCTCGAAACCGGAATCGCAGGTCTAAGGCTGGCAGGGCCGAGCGTATTTATCGGCAGCTCGAAGGCGATCCTCGCTATGAAGCAGGCAAGTTTTACCAGTGGTTTGACTGGTATAAACGAAAGCTGTGCGAGCCGTATGGCAAGGCGCATGGCGACAAAGCTGGGGCCGCCGCGTCGTGGATGAACCTGGTCGAGAGCGGGGTGAATTTGCAGCAGGTGAGTGCTGGGTCGAGCCAGTATCTCGGCTGGGTGCGCTGCAATCCCGACCACCGGGCCTGTGAAATTCCCCATGCCCACAATTTCCTGGAGGGCAAGCGCAGCCACCCAACTCCCTATTGGCAGTTGGCCCTAGAGGATGCAACAGCAGCTCCGGTGACTGGGGCTGAGTTTGTTGCGGAGCCTGCCCCGGCGATGACTTGGCAGGAATGGTCAAGGCGCTTGGGGGCGCTGCTCCGCGAAACCGGATATCTCTTGCCCGATGCCTCTGGAGACTGCCCGAGTACACGCTACGTTACCTCGGCAAGCGAGCTATCTGCCGATGAACTGCCCGCTCTCGTGACGTGGCTGGAATCGCTTTCGGCGAGGAGGTCGGCGTGAAATTAGTCGCTACGCAAACCATCACCGACCAAGAGGCTGACAAGCGCCTGAAGGATCTCTTGCATACCGTTGAAGGCGCAAAAGGCCGCTGGCATCGGTTGCAGCGCTTTGGCGCGAGTGACGAGGTGCTGAAGGCAGCGATCGCTTTCGAGATTGGCATTTTCTCCGGCTCTACCCGCGTTGGCGAGATTGATATCTGCGGCAAGGGCGGCAAATCTCCCCGCGTCTGGATTAGCAGGATCAGTTCCCGAGGTCGGCCCACGCTGTCCGGCAAGAGACTGGTTTGCCGGGTGCGTTCTCTCATGCAGATTCCGTATCCGACTCGGTTGGCGAGCCATGCCGGATTCTCCGCAGGGCAAGCCGTCTGGGTGCTGGGTCGCCCGGACGAGTTGCCGGGGCAGCGCCTCATTCAGACCTGGGTAAACGGCGTTGTTGAAGATTTTGAGGGCGATCGCTTGCGGGTGGCTGTCGCCCAACGCAAGCGGAAGCGAGGCCGTCGCCAAATCGAGCGCTATGATGCCCTGTTTAGCCCTGAAGAGGTCTTTGCGGAACTGCCCGATTGGGCTGGGTTTCTCCCGTTTGTGGAGCATGTCCACATCATCGAGCGCAGTCTGATGCGCAGTCTGCGATGGGCGATGGATCAGGCCGATTCAGATGAACAGTTTGCCATTCTCGAAGACCAGGAGTTAGCGCTGATCGATGCCGTGAGCCGCTGGGCCAGGTCAAAGGGCTGGCGACTTGTGGGCCGTAATGGTCGGTGGAAATGCTGCCCTTTGCGCCGCCAGTCACGCAAGTTTACGCCGATGCTTCAGGTAGGAGATGAGGCGATCGCGGACCCACTAGACTTTCGCCAGGTCTATGTGAAGCGAGATGGGCGTTTCATTCCTCCCCCCAAGCCCATGCAGTTGAACCTGTTCGAGGGCTTCTGAGTCTCCAGTTTGTTAGGGAATAAAACGATACCTGCCTCCTTCGCTTTATTCCCTAACAAACTGAGGCAAACGGGGTGGGGGTTCTAGTAATCACGAAATCACGAGGATTTTTATCAAATGACTGCTGCGATCGCTCATTTCCATACTCCGCCCATACCCTTTCTGAAGTGGGCGGGCGGCAAAAGGCAGCTACTCGACCAATATCAGCCGTTCTTTCCAGATAGGATTCATCGCTACTATGAGCCGTTTTTAGGTGGTGGAGCCGTCTTCTTTCACCTACGCGATCGCTGTGAGCAAGCCACCATCAGCGACCTCAATCCCGAACTGATTAATGTCTATCGTTGTGTTCGCGATGATGTGGAGGCCGTTATCGCGATTTTGCGGCAGCATCAGCAGCACCATTGCAGTGACTACTACTACGCAGTGCGGGCAAATCATCAGATGCGATCGCCCATCCATCGCGCTGCCCGACTGATTTATCTCAACAAAACCTGCTTTAACGGCCTGTATCGAGAAAATCTCAAAGGAGAGTTTAATACTTCGATGGGTCGCTA
>NZ_JACSWC010000049.1 GCF_016888165.1 Halomicronema sp. CCY15110
CCCTAAACATCCTCACGTTTCAACGGCAAAGCTGTTAGAGGAAAAGCAGAACAAACGTTCACCTTAACAGGGGTAGTGTTTAGAGCTTAACCAGTATGGTCAGCTTTGAGTCGTCACCGTGTTCAGCGATCGCACTTTCCGCCAACTTGTCCGCCAACTCTCTACCTTTGGTCGCTCATGACTTAGCCGGGCAATTGTCTAAAATACTGAAGTCATTGTGGGACTCAGCGATTGATTCAAGAATCTCAGCCTCAAGCATCAACTTCACTGTGGCAGCTCCGGCGGGTTTTGAGCAGTCTGCGTGCCTATCCCCTGCTGAGCTTGGGCGCTCTGAGTAGCGCGCTGCTGCTCGTGGCCGCCTATGCCGTGACTCCTCAACTGTTTCGCTGGGCGATCGATCAAGGCATCACCCAGGGGAATCTCTCCATTGTGCTGTATTGCAGCGCGGGATTGGTGATGGCCGCCGTGGCCCGAGGCGTCTTCAACTTTGGTCAAAGCTTCTGCGCTGAGGCACTGTCGCAGAGTGTGGTGTATGACCTGCGCAACCAGATCTTCAGCAAAATCCAGACCCTCAGTTTTAGCTATCACGATCAGGCTCAGACCTCGCAACTGCTGACCCGCGTGACCAGCGACATTGAGCAAATTCGCACCTTTCTCAGCACTAACCTGATTCAGGTAATCAGTGGTGTGGTGACGCTGTTGACGATCGCCTTCATTTTGCTGGTGATGAACTGGCAGTTGGCGCTGATCAGCTTGACGGTGGTGCCCCTCGCGGGTTGGCTGATGGCCCGGTTTTTTCGCCGTAACAATCAGCTCTTTCGCCAGGTGCAAGAACAGCTCAGTGACCTCAACGCGGTGCTACAGGAAAACCTGCTGGGGGTGCGGGTGGTCAAAGCCTTTGTGCGAGAGTCGGTAGAAACGGAGCGCTACACCCGGCTTAATGACGACCTGGTCGCCGCCAATATGAAAACCATTCGGGCGATTCGGAATACGTTTCCCTACATCTTTTTGGTGAGTAACCTGGTCATTGTGGCGGTGATTGGCTACGGCGGCATCACGGTGATTGAAGACCGTTTCTCGGTGGGGGAGCTGGTGGCCTTTAATGCCTACCTGCTCCTGATCTTGCAGCCGATTTTGCTGATTGGGTTTGCCGCCCCCGCGATCGCTCAGGCTGCTGCGTCTGCCGAACGGGTTTATGAAGTAGTCGATGCCACCATTGAAATTAGAGATCGTCCCCAGGCCGTACCATTCACGACCTGCGGTGGCAGAATCACCTTCGAAAACGTGTCGTTTCGCTATCCGGGGGCGATGAGTCCGGCCTTGAGCAATATTTCCTTTGAAACGAAGCCAAATGAGCTGATTGCGATTTTGGGGATGACGGGTTCCGGTAAAAGCACCATCACGAATCTGATTCCTCGCTTTTACGATGTGACGTCGGGAGCCGTCCGCATTGATGGGCGCGACGTGCGGGATTTCACTTTGGAAAGCCTGCGATCGCACATCGGTACCGTCTTTCAAGAGACGACGCTATTCTCCGGCACCCTGTTTTCCAACATCGCTTACGCTCGACCAGATGCCACTTTAGAGCAAGTCATTGAAGTAGCTGAAGCCGCTCAGATCCACGATTTCATCGCGAGCTTGCCAGAAGGTTATGACACGATTGTCGGCGAACGCGGGGTCGGACTTTCGGGAGGGCAAAAGCAGCGGATTGCGATCGCCCGCACTCTGCTCACGGACTACAGCATTTTGATTCTCGACGATAGCACTTCCGCCGTCGATGCCCAGACCGCTGCTCAAATTCAGTCCGCCCTCGATGATCTGATGCGCCGCCGCACCTGCACATCCTTCGTCGTGGCCCAGCGGATCAGCACGGTGCGCACCGCCGATCGCATTCTGCTGGTGGATCAAGGTCGCTTGGTGGCACAAGGCACCCACGAACAGCTGATGGCCCAAAGTTCCCTCTATGGCATCATCTTGGAATCTCAAATGACAGCAGCACCCGCCTTACAGGAGCGTTGAGCACTGGCTTCTATGATTGCAAATCTATCCAGCCCGGCCGATGCTAAACCTAAACTCTCAACGCTGGGACGGTTTTTCCGCTACTTTGCCCCCTATCGCCGCGACATTCCGGTGGCGCTGCTGATGGTGATGATTGGGGCCACGAGTCAAGCGATCGGGCCGCTGCTGATTGGTTGGTCCATCGATAACCTGATTCTCCAGGGCAATCTACCCGGATTGCTGCGCATGCTAGTGGTCTTGATCAGCATCTATATCATTGGGCTGGGAGCCATTCGCGCCCAAATCTGGCGTATGGGCGGGATCGTGCAGCGGCTGCTAGGACAGCTGCGGCAGGATATTTTCGACAAAGTTCAGAGTTTGCCGGTGAGCTTTTTCGATCGCAGCGAAGCCGGGGATCTGATGAGCCGCCTGCTCAACGACGTGAACACAGTAAACCAGGCTTTTGGCCTGACCATTCCGCAGGTGCTGGGGCAGACCTTTAGCCTGGTCGGCATCATCATCGCGATGCTCTCGATCAACCTCCAGCTGGGGCTGCTGAGCAATCTGGTGGTGCCGCTGATGATTTTTACTACGGGTGTGTTCTCCCGCTGGGCTAGAGCCCGGTTTCGCCTCACCCGGCAAACCATTGGCGATCTGTCGGCCAAATTGGAAGAGGATATCGGCAGCGTCCGCGAGGCCCAGGCGTTTAACCGCACTCAGCTCAATATTGAAGAGTTCGATAGCCTCAATGCCGCTAACCGGCGGGCGAATGTGCAGGCGGTAGCAGTGACGGCGGCGTTTTTGCCCTCCATCGACTTTTTGAATACCCTCGCCACCGCTGGGGTGATGGCCTATGGGGGGTATCTGGCGATCACCGGCGTGATGACAGTCGGCACCGTGACGGCCTTTTTGCTGTACGTGCAGCAGTTTTTCCGTCCGATCCAGATTCTCAGTCAGTTCTACACCCAGGCGCAGTCGGCGCTGGCGGGGCTCGATCGCATTTTTTTCTTGCTTGATGAACCAGCTACTCTGCAAGATACTCCCAATGCGGTGGCGATGCCGCCCATCCAAGGTGAGGTGCGCTTTGAACAGGTGGAATTTGGTTACAGTCCCAAGCAGCGCGTGCTCCAAGGGATCAACCTCTGTGCCCAGCCCGGACAGATGATTGCGCTGGTGGGGCCGACGGGGGCGGGTAAAAGCACCATCATCAATCTGATCATGCGGTTTTACGACGTTTCCGCCGGAGTGGTGAAGGTTGACGGCATTGATGTGCGTGATGTGACTCAGGCCAGTTTGCGCCGCCAGATTGGCATTGTCTTGCAGGATAATTTGCTCTTTAGCGGGACTGTGGCTGAAAACATCGCCTTTGGTGCGCCGGATGCCAGTCAGGTCGAGATTGAGGCCGCTGCCCAGGCCGCCAACGTGCATGAACTGATTACCTCCTTGCCCCAGGGGTATAACACGCAGTTAGGAGAACGCGGCACCCCACTGAGCCAGGGCCAGCGACAACTCGTGAGCATCGCGCGGGCGGTGCTGGTGAATCCGCGAATTTTGGTTTTGGATGAGGCCACTAGCAGCATTGATACCCGCACCGAAGGGCTGGTGCAGGATGCGATCGCCACTTTGCTGCACAACCGCACCAGCTTCGTCATCGCCCACCGCCTGAGTACTGTGACCCAAGCCGATCAGGTGCTGGTGATTCAGCAGGGACAAATTGTGGAGCAGGGTACCCACGCTGAACTGATGGCCCTCAATAACATCTATGCCAATCTCTACAGCTTGCAGTTGGGCAGCGTCTGACACCCGATGATGCTGGGTATTCAGCTGATTGGTCTGGCCTTCATCCCCTCATCGGGAAATTTGTCTGCTCATAGTTTTTGTCAAACAAGGGCAAAACTCCCCTGTGTTAACAGGATGTGAATTAGTTGCGGCGTCTTGGAGGTACTGCTGGCAGTTGGGGCTGACTACCCGAAAATGTTAGGGAATAAAACAAGGGTATGCGTCTCCATTTTATTCCCTAACATAGTCTTGTGCTGGGGAGTACGCCACCAGGATAATGAACCAAACCTGAGCAATTCGATGTGCTCGTTGGAATACTGTCCACCTATCTACCCAACATAGGATCTTAGGCAGAAATATTTCCGCCTATTTGCCCATCTAGGGATCTTAGGTGGAAACTTTCCCTCTACAAAAGAGTTATATTGAAAGATTTGCTCAGTTTAGCTAATAAACAATTTCGTACTCCGCACCTTCAGCAACATGCAATTGCCAATACTCTTCGGCAATGCGATCGCTACCATACTTCGGATCATTGCCGTTCACAGTGCCACAAATGGTGACGGTGCCAACCTTAATGGGTGAGTCTTGGAGGGCGGTGTGGAGCGTATTTGCTAGAACCCGAATGCCAGCCTTACCAATGGCCAGGGAGACAAAATCAGGTTGCGGATAAAGGGCAAAGCCCCCGCCCGTCAGCAAAAGGCTCCCCTGCTGTTGCTGCTGCATAGCGGGCAGGACGGCTTGAATACAAACCATGGCTCCCGCAACGTTGGCGCGAAAGTCGCTGACGAGGGTGTCGTAACTGGTTTGTAAGATACTTTCCATTCGAGGTACAGCGGCGTTGTAGATCAGCACCGCTGGAGTACCCAACTGATCTTGAAGAGTAGAGAAGGCAGCAGTAAGGGCGGCGGCATCGCCAGCATCAGCCAGAAAGTAGTGGGACGTGATGCCATCCGCGGCCAGTGTCGTCTGGTAGCTCTGGAGTTTCTGCTCATTGCGAGCCAGCATGACGATCTCAAATCCTTCTCGGGCAAACCGCCGGGCGATCGCCATGCCGTTGCCTTCACCCATGCCCACAATCACGCACAAGTTAGCCATCATAGTGCTCCTTAATCGGTATAGGAATCATTAACGTTTGGGATACAACCAGCCCGCCAAGAGCTTAGTTAGCCTTGGCATCACCACATAGGTCATTAATGTGGTGGTGAGAAAAACCAGAATCAACAAGTGGAGGATAGGCGGCAACAAGGTCAGCCAATCCAGGGGAAGGAGCGTGAACAGTTGATTAATGCCGAAGATAGCTAGGCCAGAAACCAGCACCATTTTGTAACGGGGGGGCGGCAACAGTCCCGGTTTGGCTGGCAACGTAAACCAGGTTTCCAAGCCGGTGAGAATGGCAAAGGTGCCCGCATCCACCGTGAGCTGGAGAGCCTGGGTCAGAAACCGCTGGCGCACCGGGGCATGTTCCCACCGCTTCAAGTTCTCCAGGCGGTCAAACTTAAACACAATCCGGTATTCGCCATCGGCTTGAGGACTTGGGCGAAAGACAGACGCCCCTAAATACCCCTCAAAGGTACTAGCGGTGGCGATGATCTGTTCGAGCAAGGACTTCAAATTCTCGCTCCTTGCCCCGTCTGACTCGCTGCACCACATCCACAGTGACCGGAAGATCGGTGGACATGGCTTAATCCTGACTCAGCAGGGGTGCACCATTGATGCCCACCGCCAGGCGCACCACTTGGGCCGGTTCGATTCCCGTTGGTGGCGGTAAAAACATGCCACCATTGTTCACCACATATAAATCTGTGCTGTGAAAGGCGACCGCTGTGCAGCCCGTGACCCCCTGTTCGGCTTGGGCAATGATGGTCGTCTGACGATCTCGATCAATGCGAATCACGCTGTTGTAAACATGAGTAGCACCATAGAGATTGCCGTGAATATCAAAGGCAAAATCGTCAATATTGGTTTCTTCTATGAAAATCTCCGGCTCTTGTGGTTTGAGGCTCTCATCTAATGGAATCTGCAATAGCAACATCCGCTGGGTATTAGACGCATAGAGACTGTTGCCAAAACGCTTTAGGCCATTAACGGCTGGAAAGGTGCTGCTTTCATCACTGCGAGCGAGGAGAGGATGCTCCAACCAAAGTTCAACGGTTTGGGTAGAGATATCAAACGACCAGATGGTGCCTCGATAGGAATCGGCCATCAGGTAATGACGAGAAGACAATGGCGTGATGCCATTGAGAAACTGAGCCTCTGGTAACGTTTGGAGGAATTGCACCTCACCCTCTGACAACACGGCAACAAAGGGAATACCCTTTGAATTCCAGCCATTGATGAGGAACTGATCTGGCTCAATCCAGGCAATGCCGCTGACCTTTCCACTGAGTTGAGCATAGGTCGTCAAGTTGCCATCTGGATTTAACTGAACAACCGCTCCAGCTTCGTGGTTAGTGAGATAGATTTCACCCGATGGAAGAATTGCCAAATTTTCCAGAAATGTATTTACGGGAAATGTTGCAATGGACTGGGCAGGCAGCCAAGCAACCGGTGTTTCAGCGTAGATAGCAGGTAGCTGCATTGTTTTTACCTCAACCTCAATCCGTAGCGGATTGAGCAAATTGATCTGTGCAGTCAGTCATAAGAATCTTCTCTCCTGCATCTAGAAAAGCTGGTTTAGACATAGAGTAGTGGCAGAATTAGAATAAATCAAATTGATTATAGAAATTCTTGACATCAATGAAATCAATTGATCTTGGCGCGGTGGATCTCAATCTTCTCGTTGCCTTCGAGGCCCTATATATTCATCAAAGCGTTACCCTCGCCGCTCAGCGCATCCACATTGGACAACCTGCCATGAGTGCGGCATTGGGACGACTGCGATCGCTCCTAGATGATGAGTTATTTGTACGAGTAGGACGAGCCATGAAGCCCACGTCTAAAGCAGTGGCGATCGCACCACAGGTGATCTCTGCCCTAGACACAATCCGAGCCACATTGGCTGACTTACAAACCTTTGATCCGGCCTCTTCACAGAAAACCTTTACTGTTGCCACATCAGATTATTTTGCCAGCATGATTCTGCCAGTTTTACTAGGTATTCTCAGGCATCAAGCCCCTCATGTTAATCTACAGTTCCTCACGGTGGAAAAGGAATCGCTGGTCAATTCAATCGAAAACAGCGAAGTGGCTGTGGCTGTGGGCACGTTCAATAATTTACCGCCCTATATTCTTCAACAAACGCTGTTGTCAGAGGAATTTATTGGCATTGCTCGTAACGGTCATCCGGCGCTAAAGGATGGGGTGATGAACCTAGAAGATTTTGTTGGTTTCCCCCATGCGTTATTTACTTTGCGGCGAGATAATACCGGGATCATTGATCAAGCCCTGGCCAATCAGGGATTAAAACGACGTATTGCCCTCACGGTTCCCTACTGGTTTGCCTTACCTTCGGCGATCGAGTCTTCCGATCTGTTGGTAGCAATTCCCTCCTGCATGGCAGCCCATATTACTCAGCACTATTCCCTACAGACATTTGATATTCCAATCAATTTATCGTCTTGGTCGATATCCATCGTTTGGAATGC
Organism: Halomicronema sp. CCY15110; assembly: GCF_016888165.1. Lineage (GTDB taxonomy): Bacteria > Cyanobacteriota > Cyanobacteriia > Phormidesmidales > Phormidesmidaceae > Halomicronema. The sequence continues at coordinate 7,362 of NZ_JACSWC010000049.1, forward strand.
GCTTGATGATCAAAATTTTGAAAACCTTTGGTTGAGGCAGATTATTCAACATGCTTGTCACAGCCTTGTCGAAAATCGAAATATCAAAAGTTGAGATAACAATCCCCTTGCAGCAGACGGACAACAATTGGTTTCCATCAACTAAAGTGTCTACCACCGCTGAAGGGCAACGTTATGTGGGTAGTCCCTAATGGGTAAGGATACGGAGCTGAATTTCTAACAAAGAGGCGATGCCGCGATGGCAAAACTCTGTGAACCTGGAATCAGATTGAGATTGATTCAAGT
>NZ_JACSWC010000005.1 GCF_016888165.1 Halomicronema sp. CCY15110
CAGGTCTCATTCAGGCAAAAGAACTTACCCACTTCCAACAGGATGGTGAGGCCGAACTGAGCTAGAGGCAAGTCTTGTAGAGTACGCTCATAGCGGCTATGGATGCGCCCTGTCAGGGAATGACAAAGCGGACAACAGGCCACCGCTTGGGTAGAGGAAACGGTGACAATCAGCTGATGACGCTCGGCATCCAGTTCCCAGTGTTTCAGGTTCAGTGCTGAGACATCAGGCAA
>NZ_JACSWC010000050.1 GCF_016888165.1 Halomicronema sp. CCY15110
CACCAGGTGCGATCGTCCATCCATCGCGCTGCCCGACTGATCTATCTCAACAAAACCTGCTTTAACGGCCTGTATCGGGAGAACTCCAAAGGAGAGTTCAATACTTCGATAGGCCGCTACAAGAACCCCAAGGTCTGTGATGCCGAGGCTTTGCGGCAGGCTGCGTTCGCGCTGCAAGGTACCGACATCCGCTGTGGGCAGTTTTTTGATGTTCTGGACTGGGCCGTGGATGAGCAAGATTTTGTCTACTTTGATCCGCCTTACCACCCCATCAGCGCCACCAGTCGCTTCACGGGCTACAGTCGCTACGGCTTTTGCGCTGAAGACCAAGAGCAACTCCAGCGAACGTTTGCAGAGCTGGCAAGTCGTGGAGTCAAGGTGATGTTGTCCAACTCCGACTGTCCCTTCATTTGCGAGCTGTATCAGGGCTTCCACATGCACAAAGTTCAATCAGCAAGGGCGATCAACTCGAACGGCAAGCGGCGCGGCAAAATTCCCGAACTCGTCATCACGTCTTATCCGGTTTCACTTACTTAGATATGGATGGCTCAACTTCGATAAATAAAGATATAGTAAGGGGGATTGCCCCCGGAGGTGACATGCTCAACTGCTTCAGAGAGGGCTTTTAGCCCTTCAACAGCACTTTCAGGGCAGGCGCGATTTGGATGCCGTTGATGGCCTCAAGGCTGGTATGGCGATCGGGACTACGGTCGGGACAATCTGGCTGATTGGTCTGTTTCTCTTCACGCTGCTTTAGCCCGCGATGGCTCAATTCATAGGTTCCCGCTCATGACGACGACTACCCTTCCCGAAAACTGGCTGGATGTGGCTGCTGGCAAAGCTTCAACCAAGTGGCTAGAGCAGTTCATTCGCCACCACCTGGCGCTATTGGCAAAAGAGCAGAGCACTCCCCATGAGTT
>NZ_JACSWC010000051.1 GCF_016888165.1 Halomicronema sp. CCY15110
TATCTCAACAAAACCTGCTTTAACGGCCTGTATCGAGAAAATCTCAAAGGAGAGTTTAATACTTCGATGGGTCGCTACAAGAACCCCAAGGTCTGCGATGCCGAGGCTTTGCGGCAAGCTTCGTTGGCGCTGCAAACGACTGACATCGGCTGCGGGCAGTTTTCCGCTGTGCTGGACTGGGCCGTGGATGAACAAGATTTTGTCTACTTTGATCCGCCTTATCACCCCATCAACGCCACCAGCAGCTTTACAGGCTACAGCCGCTATGGGTTTGATGCTGGCGACCAACAGCGACTCCGGCGAACGTTTGCAGAGCTGGTGACTCGCGGCGTCAAGGTGATGCTGTCCAATTCTGACTGTCCCTTCATTCGCGATTTGTACGAGGACTTCTACATGCACAAAGTTCAAGCGGCAAGGGCGATCAACTCGAACGGCAAGCGGCGCGGCAAAATTCCCGAACTCGTCATCACGTCTTATCCAATTTCACTCACTTAGATATGGATATCTCAACTTCGATAAATAAAGATATAGTAAAGGGGCATTGCCCCAGAGGTAACATGTTCAACTGCTTCAGAGAGGGCTTTCTGGCCCTCCAACAGCACTTTCAGGGCAGGCGCGATTTGGATGCCGTTGATGGCCTCAAGGCTGGCATGGCGATCGGGACTACGGCTGGGGCAATTTGGTTCATCGGCCTGCTTCTCTTCGCGCTGCTTTAGCCGTTAATCGCTCACTTCATAGGTTCTCTCTCATGACGACGACGACCCTTCCCGAAAACTGGCTGGATGTGGCTGCTGGCAAAGCGTCAACCAAGTGGCTAGAGCAGTTCATTCGCCACCACCTGGCGCTATTGGCAAAAGAGCAGAGCACTCCCCATGAGTT
>NZ_JACSWC010000052.1 GCF_016888165.1 Halomicronema sp. CCY15110
GGTTGTCTGCCTTTGAGGCGATTTCCCGCGTCCTTACCTCACAACAAGCTGATTGGCTACTGGGTTGAGCAATTACTCTCAGCCTATAGACACCCAAGATTCTGACCTGGCGGATGTACAAAGCCCTGAAAAAGCCAGGGAACTCAGCGAATCCACATCTCTGACACCTCAAATCGAAGAAGCCTCCGACTCTAGATATCAGGATGTCGAGACATCTGCACTTCAAGATGTAAAGACCTTGGATACGAAACAAAGCACTTTGCGCTTAGAAACAGGTTTGAGCGATCGCCTTCATGCTCTCTGTCGCAGCGAAGGAATCTGCCGCGAGGTACTTCTAGAAGCAATGTTCGAGCATTTGGAGGCCAATCCCAACCTTCAAAGGGCAATCTTATCAGTGGCGGCAGAGAAAAATGAGCATCGTCAGTACATTGCCAATCTCAAACGGGCACAGTCCATGATGAAACGCTTGAACGGGAATCGCTAGTTCCTACCTAGCGGCATACATCACGGTCTTAGTCGGTACGGTCAGAGGAGCAGCAATGTCGAAATCTAATCTCGTCCCTAGTGACGGTTATCAGGAGCTTTTAGAAGGGCTTAAAGACCGCATTCGCTCATCTCAAATGCGCGCGGCGATCGCTGTCAACCAAGAACTCATTCTGCTGTACTGGCAGATTGGCCAAGAAATTCTGATCCGCCAAGAACAACAGGGATGGGGAGCAAAAGTAATTACCCAATTATCCAAAGACCTAGCCCAGGAGTTCTCTGAGATGAAGGGGTTTTCTACTAGAAACCTTAAATATATGAGGACTTTCGCGAATGCCTATCCAGATTTAGAGATTGGGCAACAGGCTGTTGCCCAAATTCCCTGGGGGCACAATTGCGTCCTGCTCGATAAGGTACAAGAGCCGTCCGAACGGCTATGGTACGCCCGCAAATGCTTAGAACATGGCTGGAGCAGAGCCGTTCTGACGGCACAAATTGAAAGTGGACTATATCTCCAGAAAAGAGGGACGGCTACGACCAATTTTGACCGGACACTGCCACAGTCTCAATCTGACTGAGCCCACGCAATCATCAAAGACCCGTACCATCTGGACTTCTTGCTGGTTGATGAAAACATTCGCCATCAAGATCTCAAGCGGGCATTAATGGCTCATATCCGCGATTTCTTAGTAGAGCTGGGGGTGGGCTTTGCCTTTGCGGGCAAAGACTACCGCATCGAAATTGGCGGTGAAGAGTTCGTGCTCGACCTGTTGTTCTACCACCTAGAGTTACGCTGCTTCGTCATTATCGAACTCAAAATGGATGAGTTTAAGCCTGACTACTCTGGCCGCATGAACCTATTCATTTCCGCCATTGATGACCAAGTTCGTAAACCTGGCGATCAACCCACCATCGGTCTCATTCTATGCAAGTCTAAAAACAAAACCGTTGCTGAGTACGCCACACGCAACCTACGTAATCCCATCGCGGTGGCGGAGCACAGGCTCCCAAAACTCCTTCCGACGACAGAGCAATTAGAGCTAGAGTTGGAAAACGCTGCTCAGCAACTTGAAGCCAGCGAAGACACAGAGGCATAGTTGTTACTTGTGGTGGCTCGCAAACAAGAATCGTCATGCTCGCAAACAAGGCGATTTTGAGCTCAGATTAAGTGCAAACAGCTTGCAAACGAGAGTTTCGGCTCAGATTAACTACGCATAGGCTAAAAGGCTTGAATAACAGGACATTTAGCGATTGTTGGCCGAATTGAATAGCTGCGGGGTGACGCAACTATCCAAATTTTGTACAAGAGCTTGAAGTGTTGACAGAAAGAGACCCTCTGCGGCTGAGCTGTGTGTAGTAGTAACCTCTGAGTCTCACGGAACATCGGCGTTTGAGCACTGTGCCAGTTGACGCAAATAGGGCAAATCTAGTCCAGCCGATTTTTACGATTCTGAGACTCATCAGGAGACAATCGCACGGTGAGTCGAGCACTGGTAAGGCATTGCCAAGTGACTACAGGAGAAGTTTTGGGCCTCCAGC
>NZ_JACSWC010000053.1 GCF_016888165.1 Halomicronema sp. CCY15110
GTGGCTGTGGCTGTGGAGAATGGGACTGTGAGCAGCGCGATCGCCCATTTCTTTGCCTTTGGGCACTCGGAAAGTCGGAATTCCAACGCGTTTTTTGATGCCGATGATTACTTGCTCAACAATTCCGATGTCAAGGGTGCGATCGCGGCCGGTAGCATTGACAGCGCCTTCGAGCACTATGCCGAGTATGGCATCGAAGAAGGGCGACAATCTGGCTTTTTATTTGACGAGGCATTCTATTTAGCAAAGAACCCGGATGTCGCGGCCGCCGTGCAAGCCGGGACTTTTGCCCTGGGTATGTACCATTTCTTTGCCGTTGGCCAAGGTGAAGGACGCGATCCATCGTCACTGTTTGACCAAAGCGGCTATCTAGAGCGCTATGGCGATGTGGCTGCCGCCGTTGCCGGGGGGGCGTTTGCCAGTGGCTTTGAGCACTATCTCTTGTTTGGCCGTGCGGAGGGGCGGGTTGCGGTGTAACGGCGATCGCTAGCTAGCGGTTAATCGGCGTTCGATCGCACTGGCCCAGACCGCAGCCAGATCCGCGATCGCGGCATCAATGATTGCCTGACTATCAGCCGTCGTAATTTGTAGCGGTTCGGCGGGCTGGCCCACTGTTCCTAACTTTTGCCAGTTACCGTCGAGGTGCGCTTGCAGATAGGCTTCCCAAGCGGCGATCGCGGTCGGAGCCACAGAGACGATAATCCGTGCTCCCCCTTCGCCAAATAAGAGCCGATCCCAGCGCGCTGCCGCCGCGATCTCGGGCAGTTGGATGCGGGCTCCCAATTGGCCACTGATGCAAGACTCCGCCAGGGCTACGGCCAAGCCCCCTTCAGCGGCATCATGGGCGGACTGCACCCAGCCCTGGAGAATGCCGTGGCGACAAGCCGCTTGGACTGACTGTTCCAACGTCACATCCACTTTAGGCGGACGACCTGCTACCGTGTCGTGCACCACCGCCAGATATTCTGAACCACCCAGGGTGACGTGATCAGGGGCATCCGCGATCGCAGCCAACTTGACCCCGAGCAAATAAATCTGATCGCCCGCTTGCCGCCAGCCCTGGCCAGTGGCTTGAGTCACGTCATCTAGCAGGCCCACCATCCCCACCACAGGCGTCGGGTAAATCGGCGTCGGCTTGCCCTCACTGTCCAAAGTTTCGTTGTAAAGGGAGACGTTGCCCCCCGTGACGGGCGTGCCAAAGTCGCGACAGCCATCGGCCAAACCGCGCGTGGCTTCGGCCAATTGCCAGTAGCCAATGGGCTTTTCGGGACTGCCAAAGTTCAAATTATCGGTTACCGCCACGGGAGTTGCGCCGACACAGCTCAGGTTGCGGGCGGCCTCCGCGATCGCCCCCTTCGCCCCCTCATACGGATCGAGATATACATGGCGACCGTTGCAGTCCACCGTGGCCGCTAGCCCCTTACGGGTATTCACAAAGGCGGCGGCTTGGTCACCCGTTTGGGGCCTGAGGCGAATCACCGCCGCATCGGCCCCACCGGGCAACAACACCGTGTTGTTTTGCACCTGATGATCGTATTGACGATAAATCCACTGCTTGGAGGCAATGGTGGGGCTGTCGAGCAGCGTCTTCAGCACATCCGTCCAAGTTTGAGAACCTGCTTGGAGGTGGAGGCCCGCGCGATCGCACAGGGGCAAAGCCGCCTCTGACCATTGCCGCGCCGTTTTCACATAGTCCGGCAAGTCGGTCATCAACTCCCGGTGATAGAGGGGGGTGTCATTGGCTAAGGCATTGGCCGGAATTTCCGCCGCGATCTCTCCCTGAAAACGAATACGCACCATCGGTTCTTCGATCACTTCACCGACCACCACAGCGTGCAGGCCCCACCGCTCAAAAATCTCGATCAGCTCTGCCTCGCGCCCCTTGTGCGCCACAAACAGCATCCGTTCTTGGGATTCCGACAGCAGATATTCATAGGGCACCATGCCCGTCTCGCGGTTAGGCACCTGATCGAGATCCACATCGACCCCGACGCCCCCGTTGGCCGCCATCTCCGAGGTAGAGCAGGTGATCCCCGCTGCCCCCATATCCTGAGCCGCCACCACCGCCCCCGTTTTGAAGGCTTCCAAGCAGGCTTCCACCAAAGACTTTTCCAAAAAAGGATCACCCACTTGCACTGCCGGGCGATCGTCCTGGGAGGCATCAGTGAGTTCAGCACTGGCGAAACTCGCGCCGCCCATGCCATCGCGCCCTGTGGTGGAACCGACATACAGGACGGGATTACCAATCCCCGAGGCCCCCGATTTCACGATCTCCGGCGTCTCCATCAGCCCGATCGCCATGGCATTCACCAACGGATTGCCCGCATAGGCTTGATCAAATGTGACTTCGCCCCCCACCGTGGGCACCCCAAAACAGTTGCCATAGTGGGCAATGCCCGACACGACGCCACTCACGATCTGACGGGTGCGCGGATTGTCCAAGGTGCCAAAGCGCAAGGCATTCAGCACCGCGATCGGGCGTGCCCCCATGGTAAAAATATCCCGCAGAATGCCCCCCACCCCCGTCGCGGCCCCCTGAAACGGTTCCACCGCTGAGGGATGGTTGTGGGACTCAATCTTGAAGGCCACCCGCAGCCCGTCCCCCGCATCAATGACCCCCGCATTTTCACCAGGGCCGACCAGGATGCGATCGCCCTCCGTCGGAAACTGTTTCAGCAAAGGTCGCGAGTTTTTATAGCAGCAATGCTCTGACCACATCACCCCAAACATGCCCAACTCGGCCCGGTTGGGATGTCGGCCTAACCGGCGAACGATCTCTTCATACTCGTCAGGCTTGATGCCTTCAGACGCAATCTCATCGGGGGAAAAGGGCGCAACCATGCGGGATTAACCTGGCTCGTAGAAACCGCACTATTTTACCGCTCATCCCTCAGGTTCTTAGGGCGCGCCCTCAATTAGTTCCCGCAACCTTTAAGGCCAAGCATGGTCGCGCCCGCACTCCGCAACCACACAAGGACCTGTGATTCTGTTGCAGCCAGGCTTTGACGGTTCAATGGTGACAGGCCCTCGCAATATTGGTCCCTGATGTCAGAATGTTGATTCCTACCAACGGCCAGCCTTCTGACTACAATGCCGTACTGAGATTATCCAGGAGAAAATCATGTGATCTCTGTCACTCTGTCCAGTGACAGAGATCCTTGGAAGAATTCACGTACTTGAACATACTGATAAGGACTCAACTCTAGCCGAGTCATCTACAGGGAACACACACAAACCGATGGGCACACGGGAGTCTCATCGGTTTTTTTGTTTTTTGAGTGGAAACCTGTTCTCCAGTGCGGGCAAAGCTTTCGAGCGTTTTTGTTAGCAACTTCCCGCCGCGCTGGGTCAGTCAGGGTGCTAAGTGTAAGTTCAGTGAAAACCCGCAACTCTTCGCGATCGCTGGACTTCGGGATGCGATCTCAATCAAAGTTACCTGCTTCTGACTCGCAACCGCCCCAACGTCCCAACCACTGCCGACAACTGGCCTCTGATTTGCTGGTTAATCCCTTAGCGCATGGCTCCCATCGTGTTTTTCCAAGAGAGTTCCTTGCAAAGCACAGTCAGCGCCCGCTGATCGGCTCCGGTAAAGAGGTTGCTGTCAATGAGTTCAGTCAACACCTGCTGAGTCAACTGCGCGGCAAACAAACCGCCCGATCGCAGCAAATGACTGTAGTACCGAAATTGCGGCTGGCCCGTGGCCGTACAGTGGAAGCGATGCACCGTCTCAGCATCCAGACTATACACATCGGTGTTAACAGGCACGACCTCTTTGGGAATGCCGTGTTGACCGTAGGGCATGGAGCCGTTGTTTGCGAGACTGCCCACCAGCACAATCCCCAATAGGGTGCGGGTTTCGCTGATGAGGTCGGGCGTAAACATGGGGTCGGGTTCGCTCGACAAGCGTGGCCCATTGTTGAGAAACATGGGATTAACGAGCTGGGAGTTGTAAATGAGGCCCACCGCCCAGTGGCGATCGCCATCCTCCAGCGTTACAAACCGCCCAAAGCCGTAATCTTCAGGCTTCGGTGGCGTCACCACATCATGACTGTCATCCACTTGAATGACGTAATCGCAGTGGGAGTTTGACTTCACCACCTTACCGATACGTTGGGATGTGGCGACTTGGTCTAAAAAATCCATAGACGATATTGATGGTGTGACTTCAACAACAAAGCAGAACCCATGTATTGCTGATTGTAGTCTGGAATGCCGGAGGAGCCGCGATCGCTTTGTGACGGTTAGGGCAATTTCGCTCAACTCCCTGTGCATCCTTACCTCTCTACCTTTTCAACAAGCTGACCCAAAACCATGATTTTTTGTTGTGCCTGTGAAGCTAACTTTGCCATTGCCCTGGGTAACCTAGGAAAGCCCAGCCCGGCGTTTGGACTTGGCCTGCACCTAACTGTTTCACCGCAAGCTGAGGCAAGTTGGTAGGCTAGCTAGAACGAAAGCGTGCCTGCTGAATTTCGCCACTGCACTGCCAGCGAGCCTTACATCCGCATCCGTCGTTTAACTAGGACATTTAACTGTCATGACTGATCCTAAACGTGCCCTCATTACTGGCATCACTGGCCAAGACGGCTCATACCTAACCGAACTGTTATTAGAAAAAGGCTATCAGGTGCATGGGATTATTCGCCGCACCTCCACCTTCAACACCGATCGCCTCGACCACGTGTATACCGACCCGCACAACGAAGAAGCGCGGATGTTTTTGCACTATGGCGACCTGAATGACGGCACCATGCTCCGCCGCATTTTAGAGCAGGTCGAACCGATTGAAGTCTATAACTTGGGCGCACAATCCCATGTTCGCGTCAGCTTTGACTCACCGGAATACACCGTTGATACCGTCGCCATGGGGGCATTGCGCCTACTCGAAGCTATCCGCGACTACCAGCAGCGCACCGGCAATGAAGTGCGCTACTACCAGGCGGGCTCCTCCGAAATGTATGGCAAGGTACAAGAGATTCCGCAAACGGAAACGACACCGTTTTATCCCCGCAGTCCCTACGCTTGCGCCAAACTCTACGCCCACTGGCAAACCGTCAACTATCGCGAGTCTTACGACCTGTTTGCCTGCAACGGCATTTTGTTCAATCATGAGTCACCCCGCCGGGGCGAAACCTTCGTGACCCGGAAGATCACTCGAGCTGTGGCTCGCATCGTCGCCAAGCAGCAAGAAAAGCTGTTCATGGGCAACCTCGATTCCAAACGGGACTGGGGCTACGCCAAAGACTACGTGCGGGCGATGTGGCTGATGCTGCAACAAGATACGCCCGATGATTATGTGGTGGCCACTGGTGAAACTCACTCCGTAGAAAAATTTCTAGAGTTGGCGTTTGGCCGGGTCAATCTCAACTGGCGCGATTATGTAGAATTTGATCCGCGTTACCTGCGTCCGGCAGAAGTCGATCTGCTCATTGGTGATCCCACTAAAGCCAAAAAACAATTGCAATGGGAACCCAGTGTCACTTTTCAGGAACTTGTGGAACTCATGGTTGACGCGGATCTAGAAGCGGTGGGGATTGTTGATCCGGACAAAGTCATCCATCCAGAGTTGGCCACCATTCGGCGCACTCAACTCAGCCAGAGCATGGCCTAAGTGCCGAGCGTTAGGAATGAGAATTGAATCAGTTGGAATCGCCGTCTCGGCGGTTCCCAGGCAGGCAAGATGCCATAGGTGTCAAGTTAACAAATAGGGTCAAAAGTCAATCGGGTTGGGGCTGTCCCTGCTAATCTGAATCGTCAGTGTTGGGTTAAGCGCCATGAGCAAACCTCACAAACGCCGAGGCAATCCTGACTTTCGGCGGTTCGTGACGCCGCCGGCCCCGCCGACAGAGGCGCTGGAACAGCGGTTGATTGGCTGGCTCACGCACGGCACCTTTGCCAACCTCAAGACCGTCAACGACAACGGACGTCAGCTTCGAGATCGGACGCTAACGCTATCGGTAA
>NZ_JACSWC010000054.1 GCF_016888165.1 Halomicronema sp. CCY15110
GCGGGCATTCATCAGCTCTTGGGAACGCCAGCCCAGCCAGCTAAAGCAGTGTCGCAGTCGTCTCCATCAGCGACCAAGGCTCAGGCGGTAGCCCCGGAGAAAATCGTCCCAGAGAAAGCTGAGAAACCAGTCTCAGAGAAAGCGGACACGAAGCAGCGCGATCGCAGCGACTCGAAAGCGAAGGTAGAGGCCATTGTGCAGGACATCATCAACTGGAACACCGCCCAAGAGAGCAACGATACTCGGCTACGGATTTCAGTTTCCATCATCAAGGCGCTCGGTAGCCTGGTCGGTGCAACCTATCAGCCAGTCATCATGGAAGTTCTCAAAGAGCAGGAAGGGGTCATTGAAGAGGTGCATCGCCGCTTTATGATTGGTGTCCGGCATAATGTCTCAGTGGATAAGGATACGATTTTGCAGGACATCGCCCGTGACTATATGGGCGTTGAGAACTGGCAAGAGGCGGCTTATTAGCTGTACGAAGAGTAAGAGGGGAGTGATATGCCGAAGTCCGATTTAATTCCAGATGATGACTATCGAGAGCTGCTGGAGGGTCTGAAGGAACGGATTCGCTCGTCGCAGATTAAAGCAGCGATCGCCGTCAATCGAGAGCTGATCTGGCTGTACTGGCGAATTGGGCGCGATATCTTGTCCCGGCAAACTCAAGAAGGCTGGGGCAGTAAAGTTGTGAATCGCCTATCTGCTGATTTGAGACGAGAGTTCCCTGATATGACGGGATTTTCGCCGCGAAACCTAAAATATATGCGGGCCTTTGCAGAGGCTTTCCCTGATGAGCGAATTGTGCTGCAAGTTGTAGCACAAATTCCGTGGGGCCATAGCCAGGTACTGCTCAACAAGCTAGATGACCTAGAGCAACGGCTTTGGTACGCTCAGCAAACCCTGGAAAATGGCTGGAGCCGGAGCATTCTGACGACGCAGATTGAAGCGGATCGCTATCGCTATGAGGCTGGCGTTATCAACAATTTTGAGACCACCTTGCCGCCTCCGCAATCGGATTTAGTCTATCAAACGCTTAAAGACCCTTACAATCTAGACTTTCTAGCAATAACAAGGGGCATACAGGAAAAAGACTTCAAGCGTGCGGTTGTTGCTCGTATGCGAGAATTTCTACTAGAGCTTGGTTTCGGATTCTCCTTTGTCAAGCAGAATTATCGTGTCGATGTGGGAGGTAGAGAGTTCATTGTTGATCTACTATTCTACCATATTCGACTGCGATGTTTTGTAGTCATCCAACTGGAGATGGACAGCTTTCAGCCGGAACAGTCTGGTCTGATGAACTTCTATTTGTCAGCGGTGGATGAGCAGGAAAGACAAAGTGAGGATCAACCGACGATCGGCATTATTTTATGCAAAGACAAAGACCGGACAATGGCAGAGTATTCGCTGCGGGGTTTGAGTAATCCAATCGCCATTGCCGAGCATCGCATTCCTGGTTTATTGCCAAGTACTGAACAGTTAGAGCTGGAATTGGAGCACGCAGTGAAGGAACTGGACAGTGACCAAGAGCCTTGATGCAGCTTGCAGGCAGCGGCCATTACCGATAATCGACTTGCTGATTGCGCTCGCGCCGTCTTTGGGGACTGGTGCGCCGGGTTCTGGGTTTGGAGGACACTCGACTAGATTCGTTTGATTCTAGTTCAAGATCGATGGGTGTGATGAGAAATAGCCGCGCACCATCGGTAGCGCGATAGAGGGTTTGTTGCTTAAAGGGAATGCCTTGTTCAGTTAGTTGAGCAGCTTGGTCATCTTTGGCCGCGATCGCTTCATCGATTGTTTCATAGTCCGTTTCAAGCAAGACAATGGGTGCTGGCGGCATCGTTTCCTGTTTGCTAAAAGTGGCTTCTACTCTAGCGCCTGGTAGGGGATGATCGAGCAGACGGTGGGAAGTACGAGGGCGACCGTCATACTAGAGACAGGGCTGGATGATTGGTATGGGGTTGATGATGAGACGACAAGCCTGAGCATTCTCTACTTTCGGAGTTCATCTGAAGTGATGGCTGAAGGGGATTGAGACCATTCCCAATAGGAGCGGGCGATCGCAAAGCTGACTCGGCTCTATGAGCTGGCGGCTAGAGCAATGGCAAAGCGGGTGAGTCGAGCAGCACCCCCACTTCATACTGCTTCATATTCCTGCCCAAAACAGAGGTGAATGACGCCTTTTCCCCGACTCTGCATACAATTGACAGCTGTTATCGTTTCCCTGTCATTCATCGTGGCTACTCCAAATTCTTATCTACAAACGCTATCGCCTGCAGAAGCGAATGCTTTTGTCACCTCCTTGCAAAAAGTCCAAGCGCACCTGCAGCAGGAAATCGCGTGGATGAACCAACAGATGCAGCAGAAAACGGTGCAGTTGCAAGGGATTGAAACCCTGCTAGCCGAAGCGATGACGCAAGGACATCCGGCAACGGATGCGGGCACAATCTCCACCCCCGATGCCTCGGATACGCAGGCGATAAAGGAGTCGGCAACAGGACCAGCCGCTAAAGCAGTTACACCGACTGAGGCTGAGCCCACAGAAGCGAATGACGCTGAAGCGATCGCCGATGCCAGCGAGGATGTTCCTGCAAAAGAGTCCGCTGCGCCTCCTGATCAAGTCGCCGCGCCCCCTGAAGCGGCCCAAGCTGAGAAAGCCGCTGCTAAGCCATCTACCAAAGCCAAATCACAGCAGTCGTCATCCGCTAAAGCGACGACGAAAAAAAAGCCCAGTACGAAATCTCAGTCTCCCTCAAAAGCCAGCAAAGCCCCGGCCCAGCGGAAGTCGCGAGCCCTGCTCCGCCCAAAATTTGTTGATCAAACCCTCACCAATGCGGTGACGCAGGTACTTACTCAGGCAGCAGAACCTACCCACATCGATCAGATAGTCAGCGAGCTGTACGAAGATATCTCAGGGGAAGACTTGAAGCGGATCAAGGGCGCTTTAGCGAATGTCCTCTCGAAAGGGAAAAGAAGTGGCAAGTGGCGCAATGTGGGCAATGGGGTGTACCAGATTAAGGTATAACCGAGTTGGGTGAACCCGTCACTGATCGTGAGTTCAGCGATCTCCCAGACGATATGGCGCTGATGCAGATACCAAAACTCGTTGAATTCCTGAATTCAAATGTACTAAATGGCAGTAAATCGCAGCAACCGTTGTTTTAGGCCTTCTACAAATACATGGGTAACGCTATGAGCAAATCCAAGGTGTCCCCGTTGGTTGAGGACTATTGTGCTTGCCACGGTTATCGTGAGCCGTTCTTGCATGAGGGACG
>NZ_JACSWC010000055.1 GCF_016888165.1 Halomicronema sp. CCY15110
GGTTTCGACTTCGCTCAACCTACCAGTATCGAGAGTTGAGCGGAGTCGAAACTCGGTTCATGGGAATCTTTTTTGCGCGCAAGTCCCTAATGGCGTTAACCCACCAATAACACCAATGTCATGGATGGATGTGATCTGCGGGGGCATACTTCAGTGGCAGCCAGTCGATTAACCCGAACAGGGGCAGGATGATCGCCTCTCCATCCCCACGCTTGCCGACCCATCTCCACGCTGACCGAGGAGGACAGTTGCCATTGGCCAGAAACAGGCATCTGCTAAATCAACAGCGATACCTTGGCGGGAGGAAGCAACATGATGGCGATCGCCCTTATCAGCTTCTTGCCAAATCATTCTGTCGTCCGCCTCTTCTGCAGAATGCAAAGTTTCTGACACAGGTACCAAGGCAAAGCCTTGGCACAGATATGGACAGCGTGAGATCGCTACAGCACCGCTTCTTCTTGGTGAGTTTTGATGGTGCAGTCTGAGGTCGGTTTGCCAATGCAGGTCAGCACATATCCGGCCTCAATTTGCGCTTCATCCAGCTGCATTTGTCCTGCTTGATCCAAACTTTCGCCTTCGACCACCTGGCCGGCGCAAGTGCTGCACGCCCCTGAGCGGCAAGAATAGGGTAGGTCAATGCCGTATTCCATCTCTGCCACGTCAAGAATGCTCTCGCCTTCAGGTACTTCAATAACGGTATCGAGTTCTTCAGCTTCATTAATTAAGTGAACTTGGTAAGTAGTTGCCATAGGAATATTTTGCGATAGCTTCTTGTGCATTGAAGCAAACTACAGCGGTCTCGCCCTCTACCAATAGGGCGGAAAAGCCATTAACGCGGCTTCCCTCTGTCGATATAGTCGGCAGTCGCCAGGCACTAGGTTCAAGCTCGACAGAACGCTGTTGCCCCAAGCGATCCAACACCGGAGTGGCCGCCCCCGATCGCACCAGAAAACAGCGTTATTGTGTGCCCGCTAAAGCACTGGCCCCTCAGCTTGGCATGAGTTGACGTTAGTTGATCGGCATCCTAAATCAGAAGCGTTAACCTGTTAAAGAGCTGCGATCGCCACCTGTCAAGCGATCCATTGAAACGATTTGCCGCAACGCGACGAGGACACCATGTTGAATTACGCCGGCTTTGATACCCCTGAACCGCCGAAGCACAAGTCGTTTGAATTGCCGGGGGCACGCCCGCACTACACCCCCGATCGCCCCGGACAGGTCAACCACATCGCCCTGGATCTGGATCTGGACATTCCCAATCAGCGGTACACCGGCACCTGCACCATTCGCCTCACCCCGGTGCGCAGCGGCCTTGATCGCCTGAGGTTGGATGCCGTTAACTTGCAAATTGAGTCAGTGATGGTGGGCAACCTGGCCCAAAGCTTTGACCACGATGGCGAACAGCTTTACATGCACCTGAGCCAGCCCACCACAGTGGGGCAGGCGATCGAGGTAGAGATCGCTTATCGTAGTGAAAATCCCCAGCGGGGACTCTACTTTGTCGCGCCGACCGAGCACCAGCCCGACAAGCCCATCCAGGTCTGGACCCAGGGCGAAGACGAAGACTCCCGCTACTGGTTCCCTTGCTTCGACTATCCCGGCCAGCTCGCCACCAGCGAAATCCGCGTGCGGGTGCCCAAACCCTACCAGGCCATCTCCAACGGCGAACTGGTGGAAACCAAAGAAGAAGGCGACGCCAAAATTTTCCATTGGGTGCAAAAAGAAGTGCATCCTTCATACCTGATGACCCTGGCGGTGGGTGACTTTGACGAAATCTGCGACGAGTGGGACGGCATCCCCGTCACCTACTACGCGCAAAAGGGTCGCAAGGACGACGCTCAACGCACCATGGGCAAAACACCGCAGATGATCGCCTTTTTTAGCGATCGCTTTGGCTACCGCTACGCCTTCCCAAAGTACGCCCAGGTCTGCATCAAAGACTTTACCTTTGGCGGCATGGAGAACACCTCTTGCACCCTGCTGACCGATCGCTGTCTGATTGATGAACGCGCTGCCCTGGACAACACTAATTCGGAAATGTTGGTCGCCCACGAACTGGCGCACCAGTGGTTTGGCGATCTGCTGGTGATCAACCACTGGTCTCACGCCTGGGTCAAAGAAGGCATGGCGACCTATTCTGAAGTGCTGTGGACAGACGACCAGTACGGTGCAGATGAAGCCGCCTACTACCGCCTCGGTGAAATGCGCAGCTACCTGTCGGAAGACAAGAGCCGCTACCGCCGCCCCATGGTCACCCATGTCTATCGGGAACCGATTGAACTCTACGATCGCCACATTTACGAAAAGGGCGCGTGCGTCTACCACATGATTCGCACGGAGTTGGGGGACGAGCTGTTCTGGCAGGCGATTCACGGGTTCGTGAACAAATATGCCCACAAAACCGTCGAGACCCTGGATCTGATCCGCACCATCGAAGAAACCACCGGGCGCAACCTCCGCTTCCTGTTCGATCAGTATGTCTATCGCGGCGGTCACCCCGATTTCAAAGTGGCGTACAAGTGGGACGCCGACAGCAATCTGGCAAAAATTACCGTCACCCAAACCCAGGCCAAAGCGGGCGACAAGAGCAGCCAAAGCGGCCTGTTCGACCTGCAGATTCCCATTGGCATCGGCTATGTGGAGAATGGCGCGGTCAGTGTGCAGCCGATGACAGTGCGCATTCACGAGCAGGAGCAAGCACTGTACTTCCCGCTACCGCAGAAGCCCGATTTCATTAGCTTTGATGTGGGCAACCATTACACCAAGACGGTGAAGTTGGAGTATCCCCTGCCGGAACTCAAGGCCCAACTCAAGTCCGATCCCGACCCGATTGCGCGGGTGTATGCGCTGGAGGCGATCGCTCAAAAAGGCGGCCTCGAAGCGGTCAACGCCCTGGCCGACGCCCTTACCAGTGATTCCCTGTGGGGCGTGCGGGCCGAAGCGGCGAAGCAATTGGCCGATCTCAAGCTCGACCAGGCGATCGCCGCTCTGTTACAGGGCTTACAAGACGCACATCCCAAAGTGCGGCGGGCCGTCGTGACGGCCCTGGGCAGTGTCAAAACCGCCGAGAGCTACCAGGCATTGCTGGAACTTGTGCAAGCGGGCGACCCTAGCTACTACGTGGAAGCCGCCGCCGTCAGTGCCTTGGGGGAGGTCGGTGCGTCGAAACTCTCCGGCATTCCCGATGCAGCGCAGACGCTAGGCGTATTGCAAACGGTGCTACAAGAGCGGGCCGGGTGGAATGAAGTGGTGCGATCGGGGGCACTCAGCGGCGTCAGCCAGTTCAACACCTCAGAAGCTGCCTTGGAAGTGATTCTGCAATATACCGAACCGGCTGTGTCGTCGATGCTGCGGCTGGGCGCAATTCGCGCGCTGGGTAAGGTTTCCACCGGCCAAACCAAGCCCAACGTCGAGCGCATTCTCGAACAGCTGGAAGCGATCGCGCGGGGACTCCAATTCACCACGCAAATGACGGTGATTGCCAGCCTCGGCATGATGGAAGATGTGGGTGCCGTGACGGTGCTGCAAGGCATCGCCGACCACATCGACGATGGTCGTGTCCGCCGCCGGGCGGAAGAAACCCTCAAAAAAGTGCAAAAGAAGGTCAAGAAGGATCAGGCGATCGCAAAACTCCAGGAGGATCTAGAGGAACTGAAAAAGTCGAACCAAGACCTCAAGAGTCGCCTGGAAGAGTTGGAGGCGAAGGGAAAAGCCTAGCGAGTATGAGGCGATTGTCCTGTTCTTCATCCATGGCAGCATCTAGTAAGGGCTGGGAGCGATCTCCCGCTCCGCTCACTTGCCGATGGCTAAGGTTGCCTGCTGCATATGGGCCGTGATTCGCGCCATGTGTTTACTGACCCGCCGCAGCCAGCGAATCGCCTCCAGCCGGGCGGTGCCGCTCACCACATCGATGTCGCCTTGGGCGATCTGGGTGATGGTCTGGTCGCGATAGGGGCGCACCTGTTGGTGGATGTGTTGGGCGCTGGCGGCGGCGATCTGATTAGCTTTGGCCCAGTCACTGATTTGCAGGGCGGCGATCGCCGCTGCCACACTCACCACCAGCAAATGATATTCGGTGGCTAAATCGTCCGTACGCTGGACGGTGTAGGCTCGGTCTTCGTCTTCTTCGCAGCGCTCATGAATGCGTTGCAAATGGTCGAAGGCGTGCATCATGGCAATCAGGCGTTCCAGTTGGCTGGGGTGGGTGCCACGGAGTTGGATGTGGTCGAGGTAGGTATGGGTCCCATCAAGGGCAATTTGCAGAGCCATGAGTTCGGCGAGCTGGCCGCCGGAGTGCCCCAGGATGTGGTGGATATGCTGCAACAGAGCAATGAATTCGGACTGGATGGAGATTTGCGCTGCCCGGAGGGCGAGGTCGGGCTGGTCGAGTAACTCATCGCTCAAGCCGTCGGTAAAGGTTGGCCCCTGACCGGGCAGGAGGCGCGTAATCAGGCGAGCAAAAGGACGGCTAAAGGGCAGCAGCAGGGTGACGCCGACCAGGTTAAAGCTGGTATGGAACGCCACCAGGCCGATTTCGGCATTTTGGGTCAACTGCCCCGGCGCGATCGCGTCCCACAGCGAGACATAGGGCGTGATAAGACTCAGGGCGATCGCCGCTGTAATCACGTTATACATGACGTGGGAGAGCCCCGTCCGCCTCGCATCCACCGAGCCGCCCAGGGTGGCGACCATCGCGGTGACCGTGGTGCCCACATCCATGCCGATGACCAATGCCGCCGCTTGGGCAAAGTTAATCGCTCCGGCATAGAGCGCCGCCAGGGTGGTCGCCACCCCGGCACTCGACGATTGGGTGATGATGGTGGCGACAATGCCCAAACTCACTAGCTGCAACCGCCCCAGCCACGAGTCGCCCGGCAGGCGATCCGGCGTGATCACGCCCTGCACCGCCGCCATTGCAGCTTGCAGCGTACTGATGCCGACGAAGATGAGGCCAAATCCGGCGATCGCCAGGCCGACTTTGGCGTACTTTTCCCCCGCGAACAGCTTTAGACTCGCGCCGATGAAAATCAGGGGGAGCACCGCCGTATCGAGCTGGAGCTTGAAGCCCAAAATCGCCACTAGCCAGCCTGTCACCGTCGTTCCCAGGTTGGCCCCAAAAATAATGCCCAGCGCATTGTCGAAGCTCAGTAAACCAGCACTGACAAACCCAACGGTGGCGACAGTGGTCGCACTGGAAGATTGTAAGAGGGCGGTGGTAATGGCCCCGGTTAGCGCTCCTGATAACGGCGTTTTGGTGAACCGCATCAGTGCTGATCGCATGGCATTGCCCGCCAGCGATCGCAGGCCGTCGGTCATCACGATCATGCCCAACAGGAAGAGACCGAGGCCGCCCAGGGCTTCTGCGATCGTCATCGAGACATTAATGGCGACTGACTCCGTGGCAACAGGGTACTGCTAGTCATAGCAAAAAGCCTGGCGGTCGAGCGCAATTGTGACGAAGCCGATAACTTGGGACAGCCGTGTCAACGTTCACCGAGGGGTCGGTGGAACAATGAGATTCCGGGAATGGTGGGTCGGTGAGGTGGTAGGTAGGTGGAACCAATTCAAGTGAGTACCGGGACTTTTATTACGCGCATGTCCCCTAACCATTACCCAGCCAGCCAGCACTACGCAATGCTATCGATGGTGCCACCGCGATCGCGTTTTAGCGTTCGCGCCATCAGCTCATCGTGGGTACTAATGACCGCTTCATCCGCTCCCGGTTGGCGTTGGACAAAGCGCCCGTCTTCCCCCAAGTCCCAGGCATAGCGATTATCCGCCAGCATGATATCCAAAATATCCTTCAAGTCTTGGATGGCGTCAGCATCTAGCACCGGCGTCACCGCCTCGACGCGCCGATCCAGGTTGCGCGGCATCCAGTCGGCGCTGCCGATGTAAATTTCTTCAGCTCCATCGTTCGTAAAATAAAAGATGCGGGCATGTTCCAAGAAACGCCCAATAATGCTGGTCACGCGGATGCGATCGCTCACCCCCGGGATCCCAGGGCGCAGACAACAGATGCCACGGATAATCAGGTCAATTTCCACCCCCGCTTGCGACGCCCGGTACAGGGCTTGGATCATTTCTGTGTCCACGAGCGAGTTCATTTTGGCAATGATGCGTCCCGGTCGCCCCGCTTTGACATGGGCCACTTCTCGCTCGATTAGCTTCAACATGCCGGGGCGCAAAGTCAAAGGCGCTACCAACATCCGGCGATAGTTGGTCTGGCGAGAATAGCCCGTCAAAAAGTTGAACAAATCGGTCAGGTCAGCGCCGAGATCATCTCGGGCACTGAATAGGCCCAAATCGGTGTACAGCTTCGAGGTCTTGGGGTTGTAGTTGCCCGTGCCAATGTGGACGTAGCGGCGAATGCGATCGCCCTCTTGCCGCACCACCAGGGTCGTTTTGGTGTGGGTCTTCAGGCCCACTACGCCATACACCACATGCACCCCGGCATCCTCTAACTTACGTGCCCAGATGATGTTGTTCTTTTCATCAAAACGGGCCTTGATTTCCACCAGAGCAACTACCTGTTTGCCGTTTTCCGCTGCGGCAATCAGCGATCGCACAATCGGCGAATCTCCCGAGGTGCGATACAGCGTCATCTTGATCGTCAACACATGCGGGTCGAGGGCGGCTTGCTCCACAAAGGCTTGCACCGAGGCCGAAAACGACTCATAGGGATGGTGGACTAACACGTCACGCTTCCGAATGGCGCTAAAAAAGCTTTCTTCGCCCCGTTCTACACTTTTGAGGCGCGGCGGCGTCACCGCTGACCAGGGCTGATCTTTTAACTGCGGCAACGGCATCGACAAGAAAAAGAAGAGGTCTTTGAGATCCAGCACCCCGTCCAGCTCGTAAATATCTTCATCCGCCACCTGCAACTCCTGCGTGAGTCCTTCCCGCAGTTCCAGGGGCATCGCCGATTCAATTTCTAACCGACACACAAATCCTTCGAGTCGCCGCTTGCTGATTTCCTCTTCCATCGCCACCAGCAAATCATCCGACTCATCCTCCCGCACGGGAAAATCAGCGTCCCGCGTAATGCGAAACAAGTAGTGACCCGAAATTTCCATCCCCGGAAACAGATAAATCAGATGATGGGCAATGATTTCCTCCAGCGTTGTGCCCGCCCACACTGTCTCCTCATCCACCAGCTCTGAAGGCAACCCAATGAAGCGCGGTAAATTATTCGGCACCTTGACCCGGGCAAACTTCTGAATCTTGGTTTCGGGGTTCGTCACCGCGACGGCCAGGTTCAAACTCAAGTTCGACAGGCGCGGAAACGGATGCGCCGGATCGACACTCAGGGGGGTCAACACCGGGAAAATCTGTCGCTCAAAATAGTCTTTCAAATACGCCTGCTGGGCTGGATTAAACTCGTTGTAATCCAGCAAGTAAATCTGATGCTCTGGCAACTGCGGCCGCAACTCCTGCTGAAAAAACGAATGTTGCTTTTGCAGTTGCGGTCGCAGATGCGCTCGAATGGCATCCATCACGGCGGCTGGCCCCAACCCATCGGCCGTTTTAGTTTTGACCCCGGCACTGACCTGTTCCATCAACCCCGACACCCGCACCATAAAGAATTCGTCCAGGTTGGAACTATAGATGGCAATGAATTTGATTCTTTCCAAGAACGGGGTGCGGGGATCAATCGCTTCGTGCAAAACGCGATCGTTGAATGCTAGCCAGCTCAGCTCCCGATTGACATAATACTGCGGGTCGCTCAGATCAACGGCGGAATCGAGTTTTGCGGCTTGGGCCATAATTTTGCTTGGGTCATGCTTCGTTTTGACCCTACAACACTAAACAGGGAAAGTAATCCTTTCGTTAAGAAAAGGTCGTCAGTTCCAGGCCCCAATGCCTGCACCGAGAGCGCTACTGCGGTCAAGACCCCTCCCGGCTCCCCATGGTCAATGGGGCTCATAAATGCGATCGCCCCTGACGCGATCGCATTTGTCGAAAACTGCTAACGCGATCGCTTGGAAGGTGTGCGTTCAGTGATAATGTGTTAAATGGCGCTGCGAAACCTAAGGTTGTCTTTAGAAAGCGGCCAGACAGCAGATCACAGAGTATAGACGCAAGCATGGTCACCACTGCAGAGAAAACCAATATCGGCTACATCGTACAGGTCGTTGGCCCTGTCGTTGATGTCGGCTTTAAAGGCGGAAACTTACCTGAAATTTATAACGCTCTTGTCATCCAAGGGACTAACCCGGCTGGGCAAGAGGTTTCGATTACCTGCGAAGTCCAACAGCTTCTTGGCGATTCCAAAGTGCGTGCGGTGGCCATGAGCGGCACCGACGGCGTAGTCCGAGGCATGGAAGTTATTGATACGGGAGCTCCCATTAGCGTGCCGGTTGGCGGCGCTACCTTGGGCCGCATCTTTAACGTTCTGGGCGAGCCCATTGACGAAAAAGGGCCTGTTAGCAGCGAAGAATCCTCCCCCATTCACCGCTCTGCTCCGGCCTTTACCGAGCTAGAAACCAAGCCAGCGGTATTTGAAACGGGGATTAAAGTTATCGACCTCCTGGCCCCCTATCGCCGTGGGGGTAAAACTGGTTTGTTTGGCGGGGCTGGCGTCGGCAAAACCGTACTAATTCAGGAATTGATTAACAACATTGCCAAAGAGCACGGCGGCGTATCTGTGTTTGGCGGTGTGGGGGAACGCACCCGGGAAGGGAACGACCTCTACAACGAATTTATGGAATCGGGCGTAATCAACACCGAAGACTTGTCGAAGTCCAAAGTGGCATTAGTCTACGGTCAGATGAATGAGCCGCCCGGAGCGCGGATGCGCGTCGCTCTGTCCGCATTGACGATGGCCGAATACTTCCGCGACGTGAGCAAAAAAGACGTGTTGTTGTTTATCGACAACATCTTCCGATTTGTACAAGCCGGTTCTGAAGTATCTGCCCTGCTGGGGCGGATGCCTTCTGCGGTAGGCTATCAGCCCACTTTGGGTACCGACATGGGTGACCTGCAAGAGCGCATCACCTCCACCTTGGAAGGCTCTATTACCTCCATTCAGGCGGTATACGTCCCTGCGGATGACTTGACTGACCCAGCTCCGGCAACGACCTTTGCTCACCTGGATGCCACGACGGTGCTCTCCCGAGCCTTGGCTTCTAAGGGCATTTATCCAGCCGTTGACCCGTTGGACTCGACCTCGACTATGTTGCAGGCAGCGGTCGTTGGGGATGAGCACTACGACACGGCGCGAGCGGTGCAATCTACCCTACAGCGCTACAAAGAGTTGCAGGACATCATTGCCATTTTGGGTCTGGACGAATTGTCTGAGGACGATCGCTTGACAGTGGCCCGGGCACGTAAAATCGAGAAGTTCTTGTCACAGCCGTTCTTCGTGGCTGAGATCTTCACGGGTATGGCGGGTCAGTACGTCACCTTGGAAGAAACCATCAAGGGCTTCCAGATGATTTTGAATGGCGAACTGGATGACATTCCTGAACAAGCTTTCTACCTCAAGGGCAGCATGGCTATGGTGCTCAAAGCGGCAGAAGAAATGAAGGCGAAGTCTTAATTCGCTGATTGGCAGGGGCTTAACTTGCTGGTTTGCGGTTAGCCCCTGCTTTGTAGATTTATCTTGTTAAAAGAGCGGTTTAATCCATCATGTCTTTAACCGTGCGGGTAATTGCGCCAGACAAAACCGTCTGGGATGCAGAAGCAGAAGAGATTATTTTGCCGAGTACCACGGGGCAACTCGGTATTTTGGGTGGTCACGCCCCGCTGATGACGGCTTTGGATGTCGGTGTCATGCGGGTTCGACCCGAGAAAGAATGGGTCGCGATCGCCGTCATGGGCGGTTTTGCGGAAGTCGACAACGACGAAGTGACGATTCTGGTGCGGGGCGCTGAGCAAGGCAGTAGCATCGACCAGGATGAAGCTCGCAGCGCTTTTGAAGCCGCTCAGACGACGGCTAGTAGCGTCTCACCGGATGATCGGCGTGCCTCTTTGCAGGCTAAGCAAGAGTTGCGGCGGGCGCGGGCGCGTCTACAAGCGGCGGGCGGCTCCGTCTAGGAGTCTTTCAAACTTCTGAAATTTATTGTGATAACTAAAAGAGCGGCTGTTCATAGAACAGTCGCTCTTTTGTGTGTTGCTCTTAACATTGGCCTGAACGGCGAAAGCGTTTGGGGTATTGCTAGGCTGACTTAAGGCCTGCCAACCGTCACGAACTACCAGTAAACAAAACGCTCTGAAACTTCTCTTGGGCAATGCGCATGGCTTTACCCTTACCCTCTTCCTGCCAATAGTTAATGATTTCAGTGGCGGTATTCAATAATTCAACCCGCTCTTCTTCCGAAATCCAGCTCTTGCCTTCAAGCTCAGTCTTCATTTGCTCCCAGGCATCATTGCGAGGCCAAAAGAAGTAAGCTGTCAGCGGACTAGTCCCTTTACCAACGACTTGGTCAACCGCCAGTGCCACGTCCTTGTCTAACCAAAGTACTTTGAGCACAAATCTGGCTTCAGTTTCTAATGCAGCCTCCACCGCAAACCCCCTTTCAAAACTACAGTCCTCCATAGTATCTTAAAGCGGTAAATCTGTAAGGTGTCGTCGCCCTGAGCGTGGGCACTGGCTGCTGGATAATTGAGTACACCAAGGGGGATGGGCGATCGCCCCGCTAACCGTAATACAGCTCTCCAGCAACCAACGGCAAGCAACAAGCAGCTGTTGTGTATGTCAGACGATGACGTTTGAAAGCTAATCGGAGCCGACTCAGTCGGGTAAGCATATAGCTGCTGAATCGCCTCTAACCATTAGGAAAATCCATCCAAGGTCTGTGACCGGCTGTTGGCACTTCTCTTGCCCCAGCCCAGTTGCTCGTAGATGCACGCTGTGCCAGCATTCAATCTCAGACATGCGATTAGGGAGCTGCAACTAAATAAAGTACCCGTTCAATCCGGTTTCGACTTCGCTCAACCTACCAGTATCGAGAGTTGA
>NZ_JACSWC010000056.1 GCF_016888165.1 Halomicronema sp. CCY15110
CTACTTGCAAGACACACTAGACGAGACCGCCGTCGCCTGGCTGGAACTGCATCTCCAGGGATTTTCCCAAGAGATGGTCGCTCAGCGCCTCAACCTATCGACGAAGGAAGCCTATCGCCTGCGGGAAAAGATTCGCTATCACGCCATTCGCGTCTTTACGCTGAAAGAGCAACCCGACTTGGTGTTGGGCTGGCTCAAAACGTCTCTGAGAGATCACAACTTGGGCCTGATTCCGGAGCAGTGGGAAACTTTTCAGTCGAGTCGCAGTCCCATTCAGCGCCGCATCTTGCAGGGCCTCAAAGCCGGGCGTAGTTTCGATGATATTGCCCAAGAAACGAACCTGAAACCGAAACAAGTTACTGGAGAGTGGGCGCAAATCTATCTAGATGCCCAAAGCCTTCGTCAAGACGCGAGCAGCTCTTGAACAGGACTCACGCTCCGACTCTAGCAGTCTTCTGGAATGCGAGACGTGGCCTACATTGTCAATTGATGACGCCCAGCATGTTGTCACCCTGTGATGAAGGGGCGCGTTTGAGCCATCTCCGATGGTATTTGTGGTCATGCCCAATCCGGTTCACGGCATTATCCAAATTGTGGAATGGCCTGATGTGTCCGGCGGGCATGAATCAAATCGGTCATCGCCAACATCCCCTAGGGGCAAGGCATTTTGGGCACCCCAAATATGCGGTAGGGGACTTGTGCGCAAAAAAGATCCCCATGACCCGAGTTTCGACTCCGCTCAACTCTCGATACTGGTAGGTTGAGCGAAGTCGAAACCGG
>NZ_JACSWC010000057.1 GCF_016888165.1 Halomicronema sp. CCY15110
ACTAGCTCCGTCTTCCTCTCGGGCTGAGTGACAGCAATTATTAAGCGGTATTGAAAACACCTTTAGAGGGCTGGTGCCAAGAGCCTAACTTCGGGCTCTTGGCAGCTTTTGGTGATCCAAATTTTGTGTAGAGAGGTACATAAGAACTAACCTCCAAAATCAGGGTCCTATGGAACTTCTAGAGTATTTCTTGCCTGATGTCTCAGCACTGAACCTGAAACACTGGGAACTGGAT
>NZ_JACSWC010000058.1 GCF_016888165.1 Halomicronema sp. CCY15110
ATGGACACCTGCCGTTGGGTGCTACAGGTCGTGCTGCGACCCAAACAGACGAAAGGCTTTCAGGTGCTCAAAAAGCGGTGGGTGGTGGAGCGCACCTTTGGCTGGTTGATGCATTGTCGACGTCTGGTGCGCGATTACGAGCAGTTGCCAGAGACCTCGGAGGCCTTCATCTACATCGCCATGATCCGCATCATGGTCAGGCGTTTGGCGTAAAATTTGACCGCCTCAAACTTTTAAAGCACCCTTTTAGCCTTATCCCAATTTAATATGACGATGAGCATAATTCAGAGGCTGAAAGCCTTGCTGTCAAAGGATTTGATTTTACCTATTCTGTGCAGCTTTATATTTATAATTGGTATTAGCGTAAGTTTCTGTACGATTACTCACTTAACCCCGTAATTTCCCCAGGTCGCTGCCCTCTTGGTCAGTAGAAACGCGGCAGGTACAAAGTACAGGGCCAGCAGCGTGGCCCCAGAAATACCCCCCGC
>NZ_JACSWC010000059.1 GCF_016888165.1 Halomicronema sp. CCY15110
CAACTCTCGATACTGGTAGGTTGAGCGAAGTCGAAACCGGATTGAACGGGTACTTTATTTAGTTGCAGATCCCTTAGCACCAGCATAATTGATGTAGCCCAATGGGTCATCAGGCGATAAGCGCACGACCTCATCAAAGTCGGCTAGGGCTTGATCGAAGTCGCCGAGTGCACTGTAAGCCACAGCGCGATCATTGTAGGCGTCGCGATCGTTGAGATTGAGGCGAATCGCTTCGGTTCGTCCGTGATTTTGCCGCTGTCTGGTGCGCGATTACGAGCAGTTGCCAGAGATCTCGGAAACCTTTATCTACCTCGTCATGAGCCGCGTCATGGTCAGGCGCTTGGCATGAAATTGGAATTTCCCTTCTTTTTCAGCATCCACGACAGTACCGGAAACGTCACGCCTTCGTGCACAATATCCAGCGTCAGGATGTTGTAGCACCGACTGCCAAACTCCCAGGTCGTCCGGTCGATACTCGAAACCCACAGTTGAGGAATTTGCATCCAAGTCACCATCACTTGAGCAATTTCTGAGTGATCCAGGTCAAATCCCCGAAAGAAGCGCTGGAGGCGTTGATCTTTCCATTCACTCAGCGCACAACCCCCGAAGTCTAAAGCTAACTCACTCAGATTGACGGTTTTTACTTTGATCAGGGCAAGCAGAAACAACGCCAGAAACGAAAGTCGCGCCCTGTGCCAGGGGAAATGTTCTTGGAGCGTCTTTCTCAGTTCTTTATAGTCAGCCATGGGGTTGCTTGTGAATTGTGGTGATTCTGATGAAACCCCAACCTCACATAATTTCCAAGCTTTCTGTCCCGTTCTGAGACGGGGGGGTAGACACTTAGGGAATTGATCACATCACCCATTGGCGAGGGGGCGATCGCATCCGTATTTTCCCAGATTTTCAGGGCGGTCTGAAGGACGACTTAGGTAGTGTCTTGGGGGTGGATAAAGGGACTAGATCGGCAAGATAAGACTGTAGTAGCAGTCGTCCTAATATCTCTAGTCTGAAGGCACATGATGATTCAACAGGCCCAATGTCCCCACTGCGGTGAAACAAAACTGCGCCGCATTCGCGTACGCGGCATTAAACAATGCAGCAGTTGCGGCACATTTGTCGATACTCGTCGCCGCTTTTGGTGGAGGAAGGCTCGATCTGCGTAATGTTGGACTGGTTCTGGCATCACGCAAGCACTACTATTTCCTCCACAGAGCAAGACTTACATTGAGATTAACCAAAAATAAAATTAGACCAACTAAAAGCCCAGTGAGTCTCGCAAAAAGACTTGCATTTAGACGAATTTAGTCGCATAAATCTCATTATGAGACTAAATTAGGGCGGCATTAGTCTCATAATGAGATTTATGCGGTGTGGGGTGATGGCATTGGTGCTGATCATAAGGGTGATTTTTGGAGGCAGGAAAATCTTGATGTTGCTGGTCTTAGGTCGCGTTTTTGGGCAAGATTTTTCGGAAAAGGCTGTTGGGCTGTCTGCTAGCGGTTTATTTTGGAAATCGTGATTGGGTCGTGTATTGGTATTCGACGTTTTACGTCAGTGGATGATGGCGAATCTTATTGCAGGTCGAAGGAATAGAGATCTTTGGTTAAGAATGGCGTTGTGGGTATCGCCCCCGCATCAGTAAGCCAGCGCTGCTAACGGCGCAGAACGTAAGTGCAACAATAGCCAGTTGCGGGAGGCTATTGTTTAGTGCGAGCTGATCGGTGACAACCTCCACAATGGCGAAAGCGATCGCGCTACTGCCTAGACTTACCATTAGGCTTGTTGCGAAATAACGAAAGAAATCGCTGAAATGCTTGTACAGCAAGGTCTTCAAGGATTCCTAGCGCAATT
>NZ_JACSWC010000006.1 GCF_016888165.1 Halomicronema sp. CCY15110
ATGTACCAAGCGGTGGTTTCGCACGCTAAGGTGCCACGGTCAGGAATGCGTCGCGCTAAGCACTGACGGGTTAATGCCGACAACTCATTTTCGGCAATATTGAGCCAACTGCCATGTTTAGGCGTGTAATGAATTTCCAACCGTTCGGCCAAACGACGGGCGGTAGCCGGTGGCAAGGCTTTGTAAAGGGAGGCGAGGGTATGAGTATTGAGTTGATCACACTCCAAGAGCACTTTGGGGCAATCCCGATCGTCTGCATCCAGTCAGTGTTGCATTTGGTGCGCCCAATCAACCGCCGTGCGTC
>NZ_JACSWC010000060.1 GCF_016888165.1 Halomicronema sp. CCY15110
CCAGGGGCTCAGGAAATTTGAGGCCATCTTTCAGGGATGGTCACTAGCCCAGGAGGGATTTATGTGTACTTAGTAGCAGCTTTTGAGAGGAGAATTGGCTTTGCCCAATATCTGAAGCTGTATGAGTTCTGCCGCTTATACTGTCGCCCGCAAAGCGGCGTCGATTTGTTGATAAAGCCGGGGCCGTGTGGTCTCGTTATCTAAAACCACATTGGCGCGATCTACTTTTTCAGCCAAGGGCCACTGGTTTGCGATCCGCCTTGCTGCGGCTGTTGGGGTGAGTTGGTTACGGGCTATCAGCCGCTGTAGTTGCGTTTCAGGAGTACAGGTAACTACCCAAATCTCGGTCACCTGATCGGTCAAATCGGCCTCAAATAGCAGGGGAATGGCCTGCACTACTGTCGTCGCCCCCGATAGTTGTGCCATGGCGGTGGCAAAGCATTGGCGAACAAAAGGGTGGATCTGTTGCTCTAGCCAAGCCTTTTCGGCGGCATCGCTAAATACAATTTGGCCAAGTCGGGCGCGATTGAGCGTGCCGTCGGTTAGCAAGATTGCTGGGCCATGACGAGCCGCGATCGCCCCCAATATCGGTGAACCCGGTGCTACTGCCTGCCGCGCATACAAGTCGGCATCCAAGATCGGCAAGTGATATTGAGCGGCCAGATACTCAGCCACCGTTGACTTGCCCGTGGCGATGCCTCCTGTTAGTCCGATGATGCGCTGGCCCATTCTGTGATCGCTTGCGTGAGTCCTTCCAGAGTATATTCAGTCGCTTCAATATCCACCCGCCCCAGCAGTTCTTGGCAAGTGTCGGAGGTTTTGGGGCCAATGGACGCGATCGCCACCGTCTGCAAAACCTCCGCCCAGTGGGTTCCCAACCCCTGCTGCAAGAGCTGACAGGTGTGACGCACCGTTTTGGAGCTGGCGAAGGTGATGACGTGGATTTGTTGGGCCTGGAGGGCCGCGATCGCCTCTGGGTCAGGAGTCTGCGGACAGCCCGACTCGTAAGCTGGCACTTCCGTCACTGTGGCTCCCGCTGCCGTCATTTCTTTGACCAACACCGCCCGCCCGCCACTTTCGACTCGGGGAAACAAAAGTTTTCGGCCCTGCACCGACTCGGGAAAAGTCGCCACGAGGGAGTCCGCGACAAAGTTGGGGGGAATGAAATCCGCCTGAAATCCTTGCTGTTGCAACACGCTCGCGGTCTTCTTGCCTACCACCGCCAGTTTTACCGAGTCGAGATCCGCCGGATTGCCCACTTGCTGCAAGCGTTGCCAGAAAAACGTGACCGCATTGGCCGAGGTCAAAATCAGCCAGTCGTAGGTGTGGAGGTGAGCGATCGCCTCATCCAGCGGTTGCCAGGTCGAGGGGGGCTGAATCTCTAAGGCTGGCATTTCCAAAACCTGGATGCCCGCCGCCTCTAGCAATTTTGTGAATTGACTGGATTGGCCCGTTGATCGCGTCACTAGCGCTGTAATGGGGGAGTGAGCCGACTGTAACCGAGCCATACATCCAGACCACAAAACCGCATCTTTTAGTTTACGACCTGCCGCCGCAGTGTCTGACCTCAGCCGCAGGGACTTGCCTCTTTTGCCCCCCTGCCCCTTTCAAAACCGCACTTTCTGTTTCGCGACCCACTCTGCATGGCGCTGAATATGGGGATCGGTTTTGATCTGTTCTAGCGTCGGGAAGTGCTTTGCCAGGGCCATTTCGTCGTAATGATCGTGAATCCCGTCATGGCACAGCCGACAAATCCAGACGCCTTGACTTAACTCCGCCTTGGAATAGGTTTTCCTAAAGCGAGTGCGGCGGTGCAGCTTTTTGGGAATCAGGTGATGGAAGGTGAGCTTGAGCGATCGCCCACAGAGCGGACATTCTCCAGAACAAGCAGTGGCCACGGCTGATTGCCATTCTCTCGACAGCAATATTGTAAAAATATCGACCATCTCTTGTCGGATAGCGGCGACATGACAAGAGACGAGCAGGGGACAACTGCGTGACAATACTAGAGGGACTTTTGCCAGACATCGCTTTAATCCGTGTAAACTATCTCGTCTTCGGCTCGCCACGCCGGATCGACGATACAAATGAACACTAGAGGCTCTTGCCCGGTGTTGTGAATGTGTTGCCGTGCGTTGGGCGGAATGTAGATGGCATCGCCCGCGCTGACTGCCTGCACTGCTTCATTAATGTGCATATTGCCCTGACCACTCAAGATGTAGTAAACCTCGGAGGTGGTCAACGCATGGTCGATCGACGTTTGCCCCGCTGGCACCAGGGCGTGGGCCAGGCTGTAGCGTAGGTCGAGCGGTTGCTTATCGGGATGCAGCAGTTCTCGAAGTTGGGTGTTGTCACCCGCGATGAACATTTCACAATCGTTCAAATTTCTGACAAGCATGGGCGATCACAATTCTCGATTTACCTTCCCATCCTAAGGGGGCAACCCTCAGCTACCAAAGCCCTCAGCACGTTACACCTTGGGCAAGGGCCACTCCAGGCGTGTGGACTCAAAATCACGACAGCCGATCGCGGCTTCTGACAGCGCCTCTTTGGGGTGTAGAGGACACTTCAGCAAATAGTTGCCCGAAAAATACTGACACTCCGAACAAGGAATCTGGTGCATTTGCTGGGCGCGCCGAAACCCATCCCACAGGACTGACCAGACACTCCACGCCCCAAACAGCAGCGTCACCCAGGCCACCACAAAACAAATGGGCACCAAAAAGGGCTGAATGGCCTGGAGCAAAGTATGCGCCACAAAAATCAGAAAATTGAGAACTTGAGCCATAACCAGCAAACAAACTGTAGACGGCAGAGGTTACACCCTAGCTCAATTCTAGGTATAGAGTTTAATCAATATAACCCCAGGGCAAAGCGGGTGTAATGCGGTCAAATTTCATGGTCAAAATAAAAAACTGGCTACCTGACGTGCAGATAACCAGTTTGCATGAGGCATGACAAATGAATTAGTAAGCCAGACCCATACTGCGGGTGGTTTCTGCCCCCAGGTAAACGCGGACGCTCAAGAAGTCGGTGGGGCAAGCAGTTTCACACCGCTTGCAACCGACGCAGTCCTCAGTCCGAGGTGAAGCGGCGATTTGGCCGGCTTTGCAGCCATCCCAAGGCACCATCTCCAACACATCAGTAGGACAAGCGCGAACGCACTGGGTACAGCCAATGCAAGTATCGTAAATTTTGACGGAATGAGACATTGAAATGAAGGCTCCAATGTTAAACGGGACATTCAAAAACTCGTTGCAAAGTGCTGCAAATAATGGCAACGCTTTGAAACGAATAAACAGCAAGGGTTCTCCAATCTTGATAGCCAGTTTAAGGGGTCTGTTTTCCCGGACTTCGCCTGATCCCATAAAAGTTTATGGAATGTAATATTGACTGCGGTTTTGGGGGCGTGCCGAGGGTGAGGTATTGAAGTCGGTCAATACAGCGCGGCTGTATGAGGATGTTAGCAGGGCGAGCATGGCCTTGCTCCCTCGCAATGGGATTGTCCAGATCGTCAATCCCGCGCCTGTGCATCCCTGTCAACAGGTTCAACAGGCTGGCCCGAGAAGCCGCAATCGTCTCTCTGCCGTATCGGTCTCGGGGGGGCATGCCCGCAAGTTGCCGCCCCCGAGACCGCGTACAGCAGCTATGACTTTTTGTCGGATCATGCTTGCCGCTCAAATGGGCTGAGGGCTCAGGGGATTGTTCGGGCCGTCGAGTCGATATGCTCGAACGCCAGCTTGAATAATTTGCCTGGCTCGATCGCGGCACTGGAGCCGGATTCCTAAAATCCTCAGCAAGACCCGGTACGCTTTCCGATAATATTTAGGGATGCCTCAAACCAAAACGCTTGGCTTGATTTTGTGTCGCACTCGTGGTTTAGGTTTTAGAGGTGTTTAATTTTGTGTTCTGGGAAGGGATTGAACTATGAGTCAGGAACCGGTTTTCGAGAAAGTACAGAAAATTGTGGCTGAGCAGCTCGGGGTCGATGAAGCGGAAGTCAAGCCCGAAGCCAGCTTCGCTAACGATTTGGGAGCCGATTCGCTAGACACGGTCGAGCTCGTTATGGCCCTGGAAGAAGAGTTTGATATCGAAATTCCCGACGAAGCTGCTGAGGGGATTGGCACGGTACAAGCCGCTGTGGACTTTATCAACGACAAAAAGGCCGCATAGCGATCGCCCTTACTTGACCATGTTGTAACGCAGAGACACGTTGAATAGCTGAAATGTGTGCCTGCTTTGTAGGTGAGCCATGACAGAGTTGGAAAAAAAGCGAGTCGTGATTACCGGTTTGGGAGCCACGACGCCCATCGGCAATGACTTAGACAGTTACTGGCAAGCGCTGCTAGCCGGTAAGTCTGGTGTGGGGCCGATCACGCATTTTGATGCTGCCAAACATACGACCCGGATTGCCGCTGAAGTCAAAGGCTTTGATCCAGTTCAGTTTATGGATCGCAAAGATGCCAAGCGGATGGATCGCTTTTCTCAGTTCGCTGTGGCCACCAGCAAACAAGCGCTCGCCGATGCTCAGCTAGAAATTAATGATCTCAACGCTGAGCAAATTGGCGTCATGATTGGTACTGGCATTGGCGGCC
This sequence comes from Halomicronema sp. CCY15110, assembly GCF_016888165.1. Classification (GTDB taxonomy): domain Bacteria; phylum Cyanobacteriota; class Cyanobacteriia; order Phormidesmidales; family Phormidesmidaceae; genus Halomicronema. The sequence continues at coordinate 4,596 of NZ_JACSWC010000060.1, forward strand.
TCAAAGTCATGGAAGACCAGCAAGAGGTGTATCTCAATCGGGGGCCAGGGCGTTGTAGCCCCTTCATGGTGCCGATGATGATTGCCAACATGGCCGCTGGGCTGACCGCTATTCAGACGGGGGCCAAAGGGCCAAACTCTTGTCCGGTGACGGCTTGTGCGGCGGGCTCTAATGCGATCGGTGACGCTTTTCGTCTCGTGCAGCAGGGCTATGCCCAGGCCATGATTTGTGGCGGTACTGAAGCTGCCATTACGCCTTTGGGGGTGGCGGGCTTTGCCTCGGCGCGGGCTTTGTCGGTGCGTAATGAGGATCCGCAAACGGCTAGTCGGCCCTTCGATCGCGATCGCGACGGCTTTGTAATTGGTGAAGGCTGCGGCATCCTGATTTTGGAATCCCTCGATCATGCCCTTAGTCGTGGTGCCAAAATTTACGGCGAAATTATCGGCTACGGCATGACTTGTGACGCTTACCATATGACCGCGCCGGTTCCCGGTGGCGCTGGGGCGGCTCGCTGCATTCAGCTCGCTCTCAAAGATGCGGGCATTACCCCCGCGCAAGTCAGTTATGTGAACGCCCACGGCACCAGCACTCCGGCCAACGATCCGACGGAAACTCAAGCCATCAAGACCGCATTAGGAGAGTACGCTTATCAAATTGCCGTGAGCTCGACCAAGTCGATGACAGGACATTTGCTGGGCGGCTCTGGTGGTATTGAAGGGGTGGCGGCAGCCATGACGGTGGCACATGATCAAGTGCCTCCCACCATCAATCTCGAAAATCCAGACGATAACTGCGATCTGGACTACGTCCCCAAGCAGGCGCGGCAAATGCCGGTGAATGTGACCTTGTCCAATTCTTTTGGGTTTGGTGGGCATAACGTGACACTGGTCTTTCAGAAATACCGTGACTAACGTTACAATTTGAACGGTGAGTATATTAACTTATCGAAAATTATTGAATCTTGGGTTTGTGTCTGGTTGCCCGTTCCAGTTGTCTCTTGGCATTTTGCGGCTTGATGGAGCCGTTAGCGGTGAGCTTGTGAGACCGCAAAGCGAATGAGATGATAGGGCAGGAGTCGCTTGTGAGCTGCTACAGCAGCCTGTATTAGTAAGCGCCTGCCATGGAAGGGCACGAGGCCCGGCTAAGTGTTGTCCCGTCTTTGAGTAGTAGGTTTATGGTTGTCGCATCCCAATCTTTAGAAGCGCTTTGCGTGAACTCGATCCGATTTTTGGCCATTGATGCTGTTCAGAAGGCTAATTCTGGCCACCCTGGTTTGCCCATGGGTGCTGCACCAATGGCCTATGTACTGTGGGATAAGGTGATGCGCTTTAATCCCAAAAACCCCAACTGGTTTAACCGCGATCGCTTCGTGCTGTCTGCTGGTCACGGTTGTATGTTGCAGTATGCGCTGCTCTATCTCACGGGCTATGACAGCGTGTCCTTGGACGATATCAAGCAATTTCGGCAATGGGGCTCCACGACCCCCGGTCACCCCGAAAACTTTGAAACGCCTGGTATCGAAGTCACCACTGGGCCATTGGGGCAAGGCATTTGTAACGGTGTGGGCTTGGCCATGGCCGAAGCTCACTTGGCGAGCCGCTTCAACAAGCCCGATGCCGAGATTGTGGATCACTACACCTATGTCATCTTGGGCGACGGCTGCAACATGGAAGGGGTTTCGGGTGAAGCCTGCTCTCTAGCAGGTCACTTAGGCCTCGGTAAGCTGATTGCTTTGTATGACGACAACCACATTTCCATTGACGGCTCTACGGATATTGCCTTTACCGAAGACGTCTCCAAGCGCTTTGAAGCCTACGGTTGGCATGTGCTGCATGTGGAAAATGGCAACACCGATCTAGACGCGATCGGCAAGGCCATTGCAGAAGCGAAGGCCGTGACCGACAAGCCGACCATGATCAAGGTGACCACCACCATTGGCTACGGTTCGCCCAACATGTCGGATACCGCTGGTGTGCACGGTTCACCGTTGGGCGCTGATGAAATCCAGCTCACCCGTGATGCTTTGGGTTGGAGCTATGGTTCTTTCGAAATTCCGGAAGATGCGTTAAGCCACCTGCGCCAGGCGGTTGATCGGGGCGCTAGTTTGCAGGCTGAATGGGAAGAAACCCTGGCGACCTATCGCACTAAGTATCCCGAAGAAGCTGCTTTGTTTGAGCGGATGCTATCGGGCAAGTTGCCGGAAAACTGGGCTGATGCGTTGCCGACTTATACCACCGACGACAAAGCGATCGCGACCCGCAAAACGTCCGAGGCCACTCTAAATGCCTTGGCTCCGGTGGTGCCAGAACTCATCGGTGGCTCCGCTGACCTGACCAAGTCCAACAACACTTTCATGACAGTGTCGGGCGACTTTCAAAAGGGGGCCTACGAAAACCGCAACATCCGCTTTGGGGTGCGCGAGCATGGCATGGGGGCCATTTGTAACGGCATCGCCCTGCACAATTCGGGTTTGATCCCCTATTGCGCTACTTTCCTGGTCTTTGCCGACTACATGCGGGCAGCGATTCGGCTCTCAGCGCTTTCGCAAGCTGGAGTGATTTACGTCCTCACCCATGACTCCGTTGGTTTGGGCGAAGATGGCCCGACCCACCAGCCGGTAGAGACGATCGCTTCCCTGCGAGCAATTCCTAATCTCACCGTGATTCGACCGGCCGATGGGACTGAAACCTCTGGTGCCTATAAGGTCGCCATTGAGAGTCGTAAAGCCCCCACGCTGATGGCTATGTCTCGCCAAAACTTGCCTCAAATTGCAGGTACTTCGGTTGAAGGTGTAGCCAAAGGAGCGTACATCATCTCGGATAGTGACGGTACTCCCGACCTAATCTTGATTGGCACCGGTAGCGAACTCGAACTGTGCGTGACTGCGGCTGAGCAATTGACCGCTGCAGGCAAGAAAGTGCGCGTCGTTTCTATGCCCTCTTGGGAACGGTTTGATGCCCAGGATGCGGCTTATCAAGAGTCCGTGTTCCCCAAGGCCGTCACCAAGCGCTTGGCGGTGGAAGCAGGCATTGGCATGGGCTGGTGCAAGTATGTGGGTGGCGAAGGCGATGTCATCAGCATTGAGCGCTTTGGGGCCTCAGCTCCTGGCAAGACCGTCTTAGAAAAGTTTGGCTACACCGTGGATAACGTGGTCGCTAAAGCGAACGCGCTGTAGATGACTAATTACGCTGGGTTGCCCCTGATAAATGGGTAACGCATATGCTTTCAACAGGCTCAAGCAAGTTCTGCTTGGGCCTGTTTTGTCATGTCTAAAATTGCTGTTGGGGTTAACGGTGCATCGTCTTGGCTCGAAACTGATGCGGATGCCATATCGAGCCAGAGCAAAAACTCAATATTGCCAGCGGGGCCAACGATGGGGGAAAAGGTGAGGCCCCGATCGCCCCACCCCAACGCCCTAGCCGCCTGCAACACCTGCCAAATGGCGTCTGCTTGGTCTTGGGGCGATCTCACTACCCCTTTTTTGCCGATCTTGTCTCGCCCCACTTCAAACTGCGGCTTCACTAGCAGCACCACCTCACGAGGGGCTATTAACAAGTCCCAGAAGGCGGGCAACACCTTCGGCAGGGAAATGAAAGAAACATCCATGACCCCGAAATCGGGTCGGATGGCAGCTTCCTCGTACAGTTCTTCGGGGATGAGGTGCCGCAGATTTGTCCGCTCTCGCAAAACCACACGGGGATCTTGGCGGAGTTTCCAGGCAACCTGACCGTAGCCGACATCAATGCCGTAGACTCGCGCGGCCCCAGCTTGCAGCAGGCAATCGGTAAAGCCGCCCGTGGAAATGCCGCCATCCAAACAAACGCGATCGCGGACGGCAATGTCAAAGGCTTCCAGCGCTTTCACCAACTTCTCACCGCCTCGGGAAACAAACCGCGATCGCGGTTTGACAGTCACTGCCGCATCCAAAGCGATCGGGGTGCCGGGCTTATCCACAACCTGATGGTTGACTTGCACTTCCCCAGCGCGAATCCAACGTTGAGCCAGTTGGCGCGTTTCGCATAATCCCCGCTCCACCAGCAGCATATCGAGTCGTTGTTTAGCCATGCACAGGATTCAGTAAATGCGAAGAGCAGCAGTCCTCACGTTAGCCGACCGTCACTTCGTCGGCAAAGCTAGCACGCCGAGTAAAATAAAACGGCCCCGCGAGGGCTCCCCACAAATGTTCATCGGTGGCCGGATCACGGCCTCGATCCCAACTCTGAAACTTCTCGCCATCAATTTCAAACACGCTGTCGAGATACGTCACTTTACCGTTGCGCTCGACCATGCAGGCTTTACCCGGTTCGACTTGGCCTTTGAAGCCATGTCCCGTCCACTCTACATGCATGTTGCAGCAGGGCATGAATTCCAAGCGATCGCGGGTCAGCTCAGCCAATTTGTCGCGATCGCGAGCTGCGCCGTATAAGCTTTCAACGTCTTTGATGGTGTAGTTTTCAATCTCGATCCGATTATCCACTGCCAGGAGCTTTAACACTCGCGCCCGATAGGGCTGTTGTAAGGAAAAATCATAGGCCTGCTCCAGATACAAGGCTGTGCCATCCAACAAACTGGGGGGCAGCGGTCGCATGCAGACTCGAATATGAGCGTACAGCGGCGGGTTATCAAACGCCTGCTGCTGGTTGCTAAAGTCGGCGGCCATCCAGCGGGCAAGGGTGGCAATATCCGTCGAATGTGTCATGGGTGCGGCGCTAAAACTAACGGGTTCTATTTTACGAGATTGGGGGAAGTGGGAGAGGAGTGAATGGGTAGATGAGTGGTGGGTGAATGGGTGGGGAGTTTCTAGACAGAGTTCGGTCCTCTGGTTGTGAACCTCTTCGCTAAGGGACTTGCGCGCAAAAAAGATCCCCATGAACCGAGTTTCGACTCCGCTCAACTTTCGATACTGGTAGGTTGA
>NZ_JACSWC010000061.1 GCF_016888165.1 Halomicronema sp. CCY15110
GGATTCTCCATCTCGATGACCCCATGTTTTCTGGCAGCATCCTACTACAACATGACTTGTGTGTACTTAGTAGCCCTCTGGGAGAGAGGTTTGGAGAGAGGGCAAAATCAGACCGTCGAACTGACACTTTACAATAGAGGCGATCGCTAACCACACGGCTACCCTTTTACTCGCCAGCCTGGCGACCGAGTTCCATGATTGCCAGCTCTGAGCACATTCATCTTTCACCCGAAGCGTATCTGGAATGGGAAGCCCAGCAGCCCATCAAATACGAATATCTGCATGGCGAAGCCTACGCCATGACCGGCGGTACCCTGGCCCATAACGACATTGCTGTCAATCTCACGACGCTACTCAAGGCTCACTTGCGGGGCGGTCGCTGTAAGGTTCGCATGGCCGATGCCAAAGTGGGTGTCACGGCCAAAGGCCCCTTTTTCTACCCCGATATTTTAGTGACCTGCAACGACGCCGATCGCACCGCCAAAACGCTCGTACAGCATCCCTGTCTGATTATTGAGGTGTTGTCTCCTGGCACGGAGGGCTACGACCGGGGCGAAAAATTTAGGCAGTATCGCCAGCTCGACTCTTTGCAGGAGTACGTTTTAGTCGATGCTGAGAGTATGGGCGTTGAAGTTTATCGACTCAATGCCGCCCAAAAATGGGAGCTAACGCCCTATTTTCCTGAAGCGAATGGGCAAACGGAATTCCTGATGGTTGACTTTCTTAGTGTTGATTTGCAATGTGCGATCGCTGCCATTTACGAAGACATTGATTTTTCTGAGGAGCCAGCCCAATCCTAAAACCTCCTGATCCTGAAGTCAGGAAAGTACTGTTATGCAAGTGCTTCAAGCCAAAAGATGGTTGCCGCTGAGATGTTTAGTGCACAACTCAATAGATTTAGTACGGATGAATTTGCGATCATTTGATCTTCAGAGAGATCTCAGAAACAAATTATTTCTAAAGTAAAAGATGGCGAAGAATACCGATCTTTTGTACCTGAAATAAAATTGCCGCTGGCTGTAGTCATAGTGGAACCGTTACTCATACCAATTCTCTATAAAGCTGCATAGAATAGAGCCTCAAGGATAAAGTCATAGCCGGTCAAGGAGGCGATGGCCTC
>NZ_JACSWC010000062.1 GCF_016888165.1 Halomicronema sp. CCY15110
CAAATATCAGCAGGTCGAACGTCAAGTGAGGGTAAGCCCTCAAAAAAAGGGCGCTTAACGGTGGAATGTGATGAGGCCTGATCCTTTGTCGGCAGCAAAGGGAACAAGCAATGGATTTGGCTCGCCATCAACCGAGACACCCGTGAGATTATTGGCATGCCTGTCGGCGATCGTTCTCGCGGCGGGGCCAGCGCACTTTGGCAATCCTTGCCGCCCATCTATCGCCAGTGTGCCACCTGCTACAGCGACTTTTGGGAGGCTTATGAAACCGTGATGCCCAGCCAGCGACA
>NZ_JACSWC010000063.1 GCF_016888165.1 Halomicronema sp. CCY15110
CAAATATCAGCAGGTCGAACGTCAAGTGAGGGTAAGCCCTCAAAAAAAGGGCGCTTAACGGTGGAATGTGATGAGGCTTGGTCGTTTGTCGGCAGCAAAGGGAACAAGCAATGGATTGGCTCGCCATCAACCGAGACACCCGTGAGATTATTGGCATGCCTGTCGGCGATCGTTCTCGCGGCGGGGCCAGAGCACTTTGGCCATCCTTGCCACCCATCTATCGCCAGTGTGCCACCTGCTACAGCGACTTTTGGGAGGCTTATGAAACCGTGATGCCCAGCCAGCGACA
>NZ_JACSWC010000064.1 GCF_016888165.1 Halomicronema sp. CCY15110
ACCCTGGCCATTGAAGTAGACAGCGGCCTGGAGAGCACCGAGCAGATTCGCCAGATCCCAATTCGCACCCAGGACGGGCAGTTTACGCGCCTGGGCGACATTGCCCAGGTGCGTCGGGGGGTGCGCGACCCGCTGATTAACCTGGCGCTGGTGGGGGGCAAGCCCGCGGTGGTGGTGGGGGCGATGATGCAGTCGGGGCAGCGCATTGACCAGTGGGGGGCCAGCGCCCA
>NZ_JACSWC010000065.1 GCF_016888165.1 Halomicronema sp. CCY15110
ACCCTGGCCATTGAAGTAGACAGCGGCCTGGAGAGCACCGAGCAGATTCGCCAGATCCCAATTCGCACCCAGGACGGACAGTTTACTCGCCTAGGCGACATTGCCCAGGTGCGTCGGGGGGTGCGCGACCCGCTGATTAACCTGGCGCTGGTCGGGGGCAAGCCCGCGGTGGTGGTGGGGGCGATGATGCAGTCGGGGCAGCGCATTGACCAGTGGGGGGCCAGCGCCCA
>NZ_JACSWC010000066.1 GCF_016888165.1 Halomicronema sp. CCY15110
AAGACAAGTCCCGAATCGCGCCGATGAGTTGCTAGACGAACTGCTATCCGATTGTCAAAGCCCAGAAGAGATTCTCGGCGAGTCTGGCTTACTCAAACAGCTCACCAAACGCTTGGTAGAACGGGCGTTAGCCGGGGAACTGAACCATCACCTGAAGACCCGCGAGGTCGTGGATGAAACGGTTCCTAGCAACAGCCGCAATGGTCACTCGCCCAAAACAGTGCAGTCAGAACAGGGGGAACTGGAGTTAGCGATTCCGCGTGATTCTCCGCAGGAGAGGCTTTGCCAACGCCAAGGCACCTTTGAGCCCGTGTTGGTACCCAAACATCAAAGGCGACTGAGCGGTCTCGATGAAAAGATTCTGGCGCTGTATGCCAGGGGAACGAGCACCCGTGATATCGCTTTGCAACTGGAAGAACTGTACGGGGCGCACGTGTCTCCGGCCATCATCAGCGAAGTCACTGATACCGTCAGTGAGGACGTCAAAGCTTGGCAGTGCCGTCCGCTAGACGAGCTGTATCCCATCGTTTATCTCGATGCCCTCTACGTCAATATCAAAGTGGCTGGACGGGTGAGCAAACGGGCGGTCTATGTGGTGCTAGGCATTAACCGCGAGGGCAATAAAGACCTGCTGGGTCTCTGGATTGGCGAGGCCGAAGCCGAAGGCGCAAAGTTCTGGCTCAAAGTCCTCACCGACCTCAAAAACCGGGGTTTGAAGGATATTCTGATGGCCTGTTGCGATGGCCTTAAGGGCTTTCCCCAGGCCATTGAGGCCGTCTATCCCCAGACTCAAGTGCAGCTTTGCATTGTTCATTTAATCCGCAACTCGCTGCGCTATGTTCCTTGGAAAGACAGTAAAGCAGTGGCCACTGACCTGAAACCCATCTACCGAGCCGCCACCTTGGAGGAGGCAGAAGCCGCTTTGGAAGACTTCGCGACCAAATGGGATGAGCACTATCCCGCAGTCAGCCAAATCTGGCTGCGGCACTGGGAAAACATCATCCCGATCTTCGACTATCCGATGGAGATTCGTCGCGTTATCTACACCACCAATGCCATTGAGTCGGTCAACCGCTCGTTGCGAAAGGTGATTAAGACCAAGGCCGTGTTCCCCGATGAAGAGTCCGTGTTCAAACTGATGTATTTGGCCATGAACAATATCTCAAAGCGATGGAATCGACCCATCAAAAACTGGAGAGCGGCTCTGTCACACTTTGCTATTCTGTTTCCAGAACGCTTCAAACTTTGAGTCCATATCTGCTTACACAAAAATCAGAACACTCTC
>NZ_JACSWC010000067.1 GCF_016888165.1 Halomicronema sp. CCY15110
GAGGCTGTAGCGATGGTTCACAACCTGCTTGAGCTGCCGGGACGAGACCCCTCGCTGTTTCAGATCGGCGATCGCCAATCCTGATTGCAGCTTTTTGATTGCTGCTAGCACCTTTGCTGCTGGGGCCAGCGTGGGAATTTCGAGGGTGATGTTAACATCGTCGGCCTTCTTCGCCATTTGAGAAAAGTTCAGGCTCCAGGGCGACTTGAGGGAAAACTTCGAGAGCAGGATTTCACTGATGCGGCGACCGATCAGTACCGCCAAGCCTGCCCCCACATCAGACCATTCATCACTATCGAGCAGGTTTTCCGCAATTTTTACCAGCGCCTCAACCGCATCGGGGTGGAGGTATTGCGTTTCCCGCTGGGCCACGCGCCCCCGCTGCTCGTCATTCAGCCTTCTGTATTCTTCGGTCGAGAGCGTCACCAGGGCGATCGCTGGATGATTGGGGTCAAGGAGCTTCAG
>NZ_JACSWC010000068.1 GCF_016888165.1 Halomicronema sp. CCY15110
CCTCTGTCGCCTGGAGTTCAAGGTTCAAACCTGCAGGTATCCGCCTCCGGACTAATCTTTTGTCAGTCAATCAGGGTGCGCCCAAGGACACGCTTGACCGAGCCAGGTGTGCAAGGCATGGTAGAGGCGGGAGTTTTTTTCACAGCATTCCAGGGTTGTGAGTGGTATCTAAATCTTAGAATGCTGGCTCCCACTCATCTTCTTTAC
>NZ_JACSWC010000069.1 GCF_016888165.1 Halomicronema sp. CCY15110
TGGATCCAGATGACGAAATCAATAAATCCGCCTCTCTAGTTGTCGTCAGCCGACAGGCTCATTGTCGTCTAATAGGACCGGCAGATGCTGTCGAATTAGCCGCTATTGTCGAAGACAAAGTCATGGAGAAACATGACTGCTTCCTGAATGAAGAACTCCTATGCTGGAACTATGCTTCCAGTTATTTGGCAACTGATCGAGCCTGGGAAACTCTACAGCGAATTGTTAGCGCCTAATCTACTGAACTTTCCCGAAGTACTTGAAAGTGCTCAAAACAGTGCGAGAGCACCACACGGGCAACCTCATTTCAAGAGCCTCATGGAAAGCATATTTTTCTTATGAAATGGAGTATGGCACCGATTAAAGCTTCATCTGCTGATATATGCATCAGCCTCAATTTCCACGAGCAGTTCAGGAGAGATAAGCTTACTGACTTCCACCATGCTTGAAGCTGGACGAATCTCTCCAAAGACGCGTCCGTGTGCCCGACCAACATCTTCCCAACGGGATATGTCCGTGACGTACATCCGGGTTCGAACAACATCAGATAACTTGGCCCCCGCCGCCTCAAGGGCAGCCTCAATGTTCTTGAGCGCTTGAATCGCTTGTTCATGCGGATCGTTGATGCCGACAATTCCCTCAGGCGTTGTCGCGGTTGTTCCCGAAACATGAACGTATGGGCCAACCTTCACCGCGCGGGAGTAACCCACAACTGATTCCCAAGGCGCTCCGGATGAGATGTTATGGCGTGTCACTTTTTTAATCTCCGTATCAAGATCTAAAGTCTTCACCTTCTTCAAGCAAGGCTGATCGCAAATTGGCCCGTTTGCGACTTTGGCACTTATTTAAGCGGGCACAACACGCAGCATCTGATTGGCACCCCGCTGAAATTCATAGGGCACCAGACTTATATCCGTCTGAAATCCATGCTCATGAAGGTCTGCTACGACTCCTCCTAAATGAAGGGAGGGCTTACCATCCAAACCTAGTAACGGAAACACACGAATCTCTCTAGCAACCCGCAACATTTCTAGCAGAGACTGAATATGGAAATTCTCCGAAAAGTGGTCACTGTAGAGAAACAAACAATGTGATGACAAAGCAATATCGAAAGCGTTGTCAGCAAACGGGAGGTAGGGCAATTCACCCGCAACATATCGCGATTCGGCTTGGCCCGTCTCATAGTCAGCTAAAAAAGCATCCATTGCTGACATGCGAATGCCCCCGAGTTCATCAACCGAGGATATAGACGTCCATAGATAATCAGCGCGATTACTTCGCATTTGTGCCATGACCGTCTCGTAAGTTTCGCTAATTCTTTGGCGGATCTGAGTACGAGAGAAGGCGTAAATCGGATCAATGGAAACCACACGTCCTCCACGCCTCGCGAGTTCTGCATTGAATCCGGCTGGACCATCGCCACAGCCAAGAACACGACATGCTAAATCTTTATCACTCAAATCAAACATGGCGACGTATTCTTCAAAAGAACGCCCCCATGGCACAACCTTATCCAAACTGAAGCTCATACCCTCAGTCCCCCATCCCCATTGCCTACTTAATTTCGACTAAGACTGATAATGAGAAAAATCCATAAAAACTCGCTGCGTACACCCAAAAGTTTGTTCACACATTCGACAGGGACACTATCAAAATAAGCATCTGATATGGTTTTCAAGTTAATTAAAATCATCCACATCAACTAATGATGTTATGCATGGAAGCGATTCACAACATCGATACTCACCCCTGATAGCCGCTTTTAGAGAAGATGATTCATGCTTTCTGTGAAAGCCTCTACCATGGTGAACACTAGGAGGGTGCTCCCGCTCTACAGCTGCCCAACTACTGATACCGCAAATCGTTGAGCACTGCTAGCTCCGTGATCAATCGTGCAACTTGTACCGAACCTGCCTAACTACTGATGCCGCTTGCGGCTCAACACAATAGTCTTTTTGGGCTTTCTAGCATTCTTAGCGGTATTCTCACCTAGTTCTTCAAAACAATCTGGACGATGCTCGCAAGATGGCTGGCCAACGCTGGGCACCGAGCAAATTATCAGCAATACCGTCGTGGATTAATACGTGCCTGCTGCGACCGGGCCATCACCGCTAGAGTATGGGCTGCTTCAGGGACGTGGCTTTCTCAATGTGCAGCTTTGGCATCCTGAACACAAACCTCAGGAGCGTTGGGTCAAGAAAAAAAACAAGATCGCATCCATTCCCTAACACTTTTGCAGGCACCAGATCTCTTATCTTCAAAGGTGCCGCTAGCTCTGAAGAGACATGATGAAGCTCAAAGTTAAACGCCTGAGGGAAGAAGCGATTCTGCCTCAATACGCGCATCCAGGGGATGCTGGAATGGATTTGTATGCAATCGATGCGATGACGATCTCGCCCGGTGAGGTGGCCTTGATCAAAACCGGGCTCGCCATTGAATTACCACCCGGCACTGAAGCGCAAATTCGCCCCCGCAGCGGTTTGGCCTTGAAGCATGCTGTCACGGTTTTAAATACCCCTGGCACAATCGATGAAGGCTATCGAGGCGAAATTGGCGTGATTTTGATTAACCACGGCCCAGCCGATTTTCAGGTCTCATCAGGCATGCGAATTGCCCAAATGGTGATCAAACCCGTGATTTATGCTCAGGTCGAAGCGATCGAAGTTCTTAGCGAGAGTTCGAGAGCTGAGGGAGGATTTGGATCAACGGGGCAATGAAACTAGATTCCATCCAGGCTCGCCTTGCTGCCTGAGACATCTCTGGAGCAAGAGCAGGGTGACTTATGGCTTATGGTTAGGGAACATAGTCACGATTAACCGTCAACATAGCATTCCCTAACAACTGGAACCACGCCCCCAACAGTCGATGCCGATGGGCAACAGCGAGATCGCTTAACCAACGCTAAGGATCAAGTTGCTTACCAGCATCGATAACACATGAAAAATTCATGCTGGTAACGACATCCTTAATTCAGTTCGGGCACTCTGAAGCGTGAGCAAACTCAGAAGCCTTCAGCGGCAGAGGAGCATGATGGGGTCTTTCTTTAAAGCAGGCGGATGGCTCATTCGCACCCTGTTCTATCTCGCGGTCTTTCTGACTCCCATACTCGGAGTCTGGCTGGCCTCCTCACTCGTGGCTTACATTAATGGGCCAACGATGCTGGCCGTCTGCTCCGGCATTCTGCTATTTCCTCTCATTCCCTTACTGTGGGATTTGCGAAGCCGCAAGCAGCGCCAAACCGGCATTTTGACCTGGGGCGATCGCATTACCCTGCGGACCCTGGTGCTCAATTTGACCTTTATCGCGCTCTTACTCGCCCTGCGGCCCCAGACCTCGTTTTTAGCAATCTCGACGCGAGGCGACTGGTTTTTAGACGGGCAACAAGGACCTCATATTGAATTCGCTCGGCAGAGCCTATTTCACCTGGCGAGAGGACTCGAAGGGCTTTATCTCCAGTTTCATCACAATCCTTTTGATCAATATGCCGATACCACCGGAGCACAACCTCAACCGCGCCCCTCACCCACGGTCAGAGCCGGGCAGGCCCAAGGCTGGCCCTGGCTCGCTACTGAACTGCACCCAGCCGTCGCCAATATGCCCGCTAGCGTTGAAACTAGTATCGCTTCAGTCGCTCGATATATTGCTCAGCAGGAGAAAGATCCGTTTCTGCGCATCAAAGCCCTGCATGACTATGTTGCCGATCGCATTGCTTACGATGCTCCTGCCTACTTTGCCGGACAGTACCCGCCCCAGGATGCCGAAACGGTCTTTCAAAGGCGAGTGGCCGTCTGTGCAGGTTATGCCAAACTTCTAGAAGCGCTGGGTCAAGCGATTGGCGAAGAGATTGTTTACGTCACAGGCGATTCGCGCAGTTCCACCAGTGACTTAGAAGGTCAAAGCCATGCCTGGAATGCGGCCAAAATCAAAGGGCAGTGGTACCTAATTGACGCAACTTGGGATAGTGGCTCGGTGGATCGTTCATCGGGATTTACAAAACGGTATCGCGCCGATTATCTCTTTCCGCCACCAGAGGTGATGGGCATTACCCATTTTCCTGAGGACACGGCTTGGCAACTGCGATCGCTGCCCATCTCCCGAGGTGAATTCTTGCGCCAGCCCATCCTACGCCCGCAGTTTTTCGCTGAGGGTCTGAAGCTGATTACGCCAGTGCGATCGCAAACAGACACCACTGGCCCTGCCACCCTCCAAATTCAAAATCCTAAGCAGCGCTGGCTACTCACCAGCTACGCGGCTAAAGGAGCAAGTGAATCTCAAAGGTGTAGCGATACTGCCATTCAAGGGCCACAGATTACTTGTCCATTGCCGCATTCTAGCACTTATGAAATCAGGCTATTCAGTGGTGACGAGCAATATGGTGACTTTGCCTATGTCGGTCAGGTTGAATTCAACAAACGTTAGCTATTGAGCCTACCCCTGTTAAGGTGAGCTTTTGTACTATTAGATTACGGTGATAGCCAACGCAAGCATCAGGGTTGTAAGCCTTGATTTTATTTTCTTTCGAGAGATGAAAAGCTGCGCCCCCTTAGTTGCAACGCCCAATTTTGATTCAAAATTGGCAAGATCGCTGAAACGACCGTATATCAAGGCTTAGTTCATTTGTTCACCTTAACAGGGGTACTATTGAGCCCTAACGATGCTGGTATAACAGTGCAGCCAAAACGCAATAAAGCCTTTTCTGCCACTGCTGAAGCGTCTCGGTTAACCCCGTCAATTGAAAATGCTCGACAATTGCTAGCCGAGCATTTTCAGGAGCGCGATCTCATCTGGGAACTCCAAGAGCATGAGTTGACGACGTACCTGTACTACTTACAAGTGGCATCGCTGGCTCTCGACTGATTGTTAGGGAATATCACATCTGACCTTCACCAAGAAAGCACCCTAACAATTTCATGGACTGTCTGCCAATATCTGCTCAGGAGCATCGTTATCGATTGCGATCGTCTTATCATCTCTTCAAATGACGGCATCGCGTCTCAACTGTCGCTTGCAATCGAGGATAGTCGCGGCAACCGCTTGGCGCAAGATTTCCAGTAGCTTTCGTAGAATTGCAATATTAAAGTCTAATCTCTGAGAGAATTTGGGCGGGTTGGAGCAGAACTTCACAGAATTATCCTTAACCCCATTGAGCTAGCATTGAAGCATCGTTGCTGATCGTGGATACCATGTCCAACCCCCCTTCCTCCCAATCCATCAATATTCATGGCAGTAACGTTTCTGGAGCACAAATTGGGCAGGCTGAACGTGATGTCACCCAAGTACAAACCGATCAATCTGTGGCACAAGGAGTCGCAAACACCCAGGCCGAAGCAATTGCCCTTTTGGCAACGCTGGAGGCCCACCTACAACAAAGTCTTCTTCCGATTGGGCAGCGTGATAAAGCCCTGAGCTATCTCAGTGCCGCCAAAACGGAAGCCGCGAGTGAGTCTCCTGATAAAGACTTTGCTGCCATAAGCTTAAAGAAGCTAGCGGGCGTGCTCCAGGATGCGAATGAATCCATCGAAACCAGTCAAAATATTTGGGCCAATATGAAACCCTTGCTCGAAAAGTTGCTGCCTTGGCTTGGGGTAGCAGCAGGCTTCTTCGTCTAACTTTTTCGTCTCACTGCACACCGTTTATTAAGGCTGCAGCAACCATCGGTTCTCGGACAGATCACCTTTTAATGCCCGACCCAGAGAGACCATGATGAATGACCCCAGACCACCGGAATCTGATCAGGATCTCAACATTAGGGATAGCTCGGTAGAGGATGCTCAGGTCGGGCAGGCTCAGGGTAACCTGACTCAAATTAAAGATTCGGTCATCCACTTCGTCCAAAAGCCCGTCAGTATCGCAGTTTCCGCTCTAGTGGCGATCGTGGGTAGTATCGGCATCATTGTGGCCGGACGGCAAAACAATGTCATCAACATTGAGGGCGGTGTGGGAGAAGGAGCCACCGTTGCCAATCAGCTCCAGATTTTTCAAGGCGATTCTCCCGAAGAGAAACAGCGCAAGATCGATCAAGCCAAAGCCCTCATTGCAGAGGAGGTCTTTACTAATATCGCGAACCTAGATGCACGGCTGAATCTATTGCCCGTTGCCCTAACAGAGGACAATCGCGATGACTTTGATGCACGACTCGGGGCAGTCCGGGAGCAAGTCGCCCCAGCATTGAGTCAAACCTTTGAAGGGAGCTATCAGCAATTAATTCAAAAGCAGGCGATCGCCTCCCTCCGGAGCGCCTTTGCCAGTTATCCCCTCTATGAGGTGCGGGAACCTCTGATCCAGGTACTGCTGGATGGCAACGTAGACGCCTCGCGGGTCGAAGCCTTCTACAACCGCTTGACAGAAGTCCGAGACGCTTCGGAGTCGTTGTTACAAGAGTTGTCAGAGGCCGCCGAGGTCAAGCAATCAGATCATCCAGACTTAGTCGCCCACCATGAGAAACGGGTAAAGCTGGCGATCCGTAAGCTGGAGAATCGATCACAACTCGCTCACCTGTCAGCGTTAATGCTGCTAGACAGTCTGGAGAGCCCTCTCCCCGATGCCCAAGCCAAGCTCAGCACTCTCAAGGTGCTAACACCCAGTGAACTAATCCCTCAGCGGGAGATGGCTCCCCTCATGGCAGCCGCCGTATCGGAGGCCGAACAGTTAGTGGCGCAACGAGCCGCCCTACTGGAAGAAGCAAAAAAGCTGCGAGATGCCGCCCTAGACGATTATGCTCAGGTCAATGAATCACTCGTAATTCGAGCCTCTGATCCCTGGAGTACTGTGGTGGCTAAGGCGATCAGCTTGCGGCAGTTGGGACGCACCTCGGAAGCGATCGCCGCCTTTTCTCGCTATAGCGATATGTTTGCTGACACCGATCTCACTGCCCGCCAGTATGCTCGCACGGCACAGCAACTGACACTGCAACTGGATCAGCTAGCCATCGCCGGCGGCGTCTACCTCTACGAAATTGTTCCCAATGGGGCAGCAGATCAAATTGGACTACAAACGGGGGATATTATCGTGCGCTATGGCGATCGCCCCATCACCACCATGCCGGACCTCGTTAATGCCTTACAAGCTACCACACCCCGTGAGCCAATCTCACTCACCTGGCTCCGAATGGCGGAAACCGGAACCTTTCAACGCCAGACTCATCAGATACCGGGCGGGCCGCTAGGGGCAGGCATGATGCCCATTTAAGATAAATCGTCGAGCAGTCCTTAACTTTTATGCGTCTGAGCATTTGACAACTAAAGTGCTCTTACAAGCTGCATGTATTCGGGAACTCTAGCAGTAGATTGTCGGTGAGGAAGTGGGGCTCATGGAGTCCGGAGAACAGCTAAATTTACTACGTCAGGTTGAAGAAATCCGGCAAGAGCCTGAGCTCGATTTGCCTGCCCACGATCGCTTCCCTTACAACTATCATCAGCGTACCGTCAAGTCGCGCGTCTTCCAGGACTTACTGGATTCACGCAAACCGATGATTATCAGTGGCTATACGTCATTGGGCATGATCATCGAGTTTCTAGCTGCTTGTCATCAGCGAATGGCGACTGATATAGAAGCGTTTGAAAAGATTCAAATTCTGATCGGGAACGAACCCTCACCGACTCAACGCAGTACTTTTCGGTTGAGGGCTCATAACTTAGCGACCGAAGTACAGCGGTATTGGCTAGAAGAGCGGGGGATTTCTATTTTTCTGTGTGCCAAAGTCATTGTGGCAATTGACTTATTGCGGCAGGGACCTGTAGAAGCGAGGATCAGCGATCAGCCGCGCCCGCTCCATGCCAAGATTTTTCGAGGGGATGAGGCTATCACCTGCGGTTCCAGTAACTTCAGTTACTCAGGATTAGAATTACAGCATGAGGCCAATAGCCGCTACCAGCGAAAAAGCGAAATTAGGCGATATCAAGAAGCTTCCCAGATGGCAGAAAGCTACTGGGAGTTAGGACGCGACTACAAAGATGAATTGATAGAACTGCTAGAGCTCTTGCTCAGTGTCGTTTCATGGCAAGAAGCGTTGGGCAGAGCGTGTAGTGAGTTGTTAGAAGGTGACTGGGCCAAACGGTATACCCAGGGAACCCCCTATAGCGATGAAACAGCACTGTGGCCTTCTCAGCAGCAGGGCATCGCTCATGCGCTATGGGTGATCGAGAATGTCGGGAGTGTTCTTATAGCGGATGCCACAGGCTCTGGTAAGACTAAAACCGGGGCTCATCTGATTCGCAGCGTTGTGCAAAAGATGTGGAGCACTGGGAGGATCAAGACAGAGATCCCGATTTTGCTGTGTCCTCCCAACGTTGAATCCTCCTGGCAGGAAGAGTCTCTGCGCTGCGGACAAAATACACATACCTGCTCCCATGGGCTGCTTAGCCAAACGAAAGGCGATAAAGGAGAGGATGTTTTACGGCTAATTCGGCGAGCACAGGTACTGGCAGTCGATGAGGCGCATCGTTTTTTGAACCTCAACTCCAACCGCACCAAGCAACTGTTCAACAACATTGCAGACCATGTTCTGCTCTTTACTGCAACGCCGATTAATCGGGGACCGCAGGATCTGATTGCAATTGTTGACCTACTCGGGGCAGACAATTTTGACGATGACCTGCTAGAGACGCTCAGTCAGATTCGAAGACGGCGACGGAGTGGAGAAACACTGACTCAAGCCGAGCAAGACAAGATTCAACGAGCGATCCAAAAATTTACGGTGCGGCGCACTAAGACCATGCTGAACCGAATGATCGAGAGCAATTCAGAAGCCTTTAGAGATAAGCATGGTAAGCTCTGCCGCTATCCTCGACACATTACCAAGGTCTATGCGTGCGATCGCACCTACTCGGCTTCAGATGAAGATCGACGCTTGGCAGATCAGATTCGGCAAACAGCATCACAGTTGAAAGGGCTGCAGTATTTTCGCAAGCCCATCGAAATGCCCAGCATTTTTGGCTATGGCGGCCCCCCCGAGCAGTACCTGGAAACCCGGCTGAAAAGCGCGGCTGCCTTAGCAATGTATTACGTCATGGCAAGTTTGCGATCCTCGCGGGTTTGCCTCGTTGAACTCATAAAGGGAACGGAGTACGCCAAAATCTGGGGGGAAATTTCAACCAAAGTTAAGCCTCAGGCAACTGGAGACATCCTGAGCAAATTGCAGCAGCAGTCGGGAGATCCTGCTGAGCAAGTCCTCAAGGTTGCCAATATGCCTGACTGGCTAGTTGATCCGGAGCAACATGCGATTGCCACCCAAGAGGAAATCAAGCTCTACGAGAAAATCATTCATCTAGTAGGTCAGATGTCTGCAGGCAGAGAAGAGGCGAAGGCTCAACAACTGACTCAATTACTGCTCAAGGGGCACAGTATTGTGATTGCCTTTGACCGCAACCTGATTACGCTGGCTGATATTCACGATCGCGTTCAGCAACGACAGCAGTGCGAAGTCCTTATTGCTACTGGCAACAACAGGAAGGATCGAGATAGAGCCAACAAGGCCTGTCAACTAGGCTCTGAGCAAAAAGGGGTGATCTTACTGTGCTCGGATGCGATGTCTGAGGGAATCAATTTACAACAGGCTTCGGCAGTCGTGAATCTTGATATGCCGACAGTTGTGCGGACAGCAGAGCAACGAATTGGCCGCATTGACCGCATGGATAGCCCTCACGAGAAAATTGAAGTCTTTTTCCCGAAGGACAGCGAGGAATTCATTCTATCCTCTGATCAGCAGTTTGTTGAGCGAATGCGGTTTTCCTCAGACATGCTGGGTGCGAATATTCCACTGCCTGACGAACTCCTGACCGCTGAATTAAAGCTGGCTGATACGTTTGCCCGTTTAGAGCGCGGAACTGAGGATGATATCCCCGCTGATCAACTCCTGGATGTCTTTACACCTGTGCGATCACTCGTTGAAGGCGAAGAGGCGCTGGTCAAACGAGAAATTTACGAGCAGATGCAAGCAAGCGATGCGCGAGTCATTGCCTCAGTCAGAGCAATTCAGCGGAAAAGCATCAGCATTGTGGCGGCTCGTCGGCCTTGGGTCTTCTTTGCGATCGCCGGAACTGAATGGGGCGCACCTCGCTGGGTGTATTTGGATAGCCCTGAAGCTGCGCCAATGACTGACTTGGAAGCCGTCAGCTCGCAATTGCGAACGGTGCTCTCCGAAGATGTCCAAAATTTATCGGTCCATCAGCTGGAGCAGGCAGCAAGCGTGTTGGAGACGTTTCTCCAACAGCTCCACCGTACAGAGGTCATGCTGCTTCCCAAGCGCAAGCAGCGGGCGCTGGAAGAAATGAAATTTGTCTTGGGTGATTATCTTGAGAAAGCGACGATGGCGAATCATCAAGACCGTACGGACTTTATGCGGCAGTTGCTCCGGCTCCTAGAACCAGATTCTAAAGAGCCGGTTGATCCCGGCAGTCTAGCAGAGCGATGGCTCGATTTGATTCGCCCAACCTGGTATGACTGTTTGCTTCGACAACGGCGGCGGCATGGACCATTGCGGTTGAAAGACATCCGACAAGTCCTGATTGATCAACCGTTTGAAACTCAGCAGTTAAAGGAAGCATTTGCTGGACTGGACTTGGGTTACCTCAAACCGTTAGATGAACGCATTGTGGCTGCGATCGTGGGAGTTGCCCCATAAATTATGACCAAGTATCGATCACCTTAAGCATCGTATTTTCGGTTAGGTATCTTCGGCCTCGACTATCTTTTCCAACCGCATCAATTACTTCTACAAAACTGTAGAGTGGTTGACCGGATGCTTGATGATATGTCTGAAGGTTGAGAACAATTTGCTGCGCTTTGCTGCCTCGAAGAACTTTTTGCAAGTTATCCAATACCTGTTTCGCTACAGTCGGCTCTTGAATCCGATTGAATGCTTCTAAGGGCGGCAGCGGTTTGAGGATGCGCTCGTCAAGCGCCTCGATAATTGCGGTTTGACTTTCCGCTGCGGTCTCTTTGACATTGCTTTGGAGTAATTCTATGGCTGAGGCCAAGTTATTCAGCTTGACATTGAGTTCTTGGGAAAGCCCCTCTCCGCCACCTGATGCCCCGCCTGAATGGCTAGATAGCGATTCTAAAACCTTTAGCTGTTGCTGAATAGCCGCTTCATTCTTGGGAGTGACGACAAACACCCGCATGCGATCGGGCAAATCAGGGTTAAGTTCGCGTGCTTTTAGGTAGGCTTGATACTCGAAATAACCTTTGATGAGTTCGAAGGTCTCGATATCGAGCTGTTTGACCACCGGAATTGGAATCATTCCGCCAAGCGAGGAAATGGAATGCGCTAAATAAGTGACCTGCTCAGAATCAGGTTCAGCAAACTGTTGGTTGACTACAAGACAATCAAGGTCGATTAAAGTCGTTTCTAGCTTCATGCTGCTTCCTCAAGCTCGATCAGTTGCATGATTTCCTGGGTCAAAGCTTCAAATTCTTCCGCTGACTGAGAATTCGGCTTGTAATCAAAAATGGATTGAGGATCCGGAATATCAAGCTCTCCCACTTCGACCATTCGTTCGATCGCAGCCGATAGGTCGCGCCGTTCAAATATACGACTCTGAAGTACCGGAAATCCATACCGTTCAGTAACAGCCATTTCCATTTTGGGAAGAATTCGCTCGACAAACTTATAAGCGGTATTAATTTTTGATGGCACTACACCCAATACTTCTAGTGGTTTCTTTTTGATTTGCTCTCGCAAATCGTTGGCGTTTTCAACGAATTCTCTGACGTTGCGCAGCCCCTCATTGGCGAACGGCTTCAGGTCTGAGGGGATCAGCAAGTAATCAGCGGCGATGAGTGCTATCTGCGCGAAAAGATTCAGCGAAGGTGGAGTGTCAATAACCACGAGATCATAGGCATCCGCATCTTTTTGGAGCTTATTCGCTAAGCGGGTATAGGACACACCGATCTCCTTTAATTCGAACTCGTGTTGCATCAAATCAATGTGACTCGGGATGACATCAAAGGGGGGATCGGTGAATTGAGACTGTCGAACCACGTCTTGGATAAAGTAGCTATTGCGCTCACGAATAACCTGATAAACGTAATTTTCCTTAATGTCGTCATCGGCCTCATCTTGAAACCTGATGAGACCCGCTGCGTAGGTTGAGTTAGCTTGACTATCTAAATCAATCAACAAGACTCGATATCCCTTACGACTGAAGGCAGCGGCTAAATTAACTGTCAGGGTAGTTTTTCCGACTCCGCCTTTATTGTGATAAACCGCGATCGCTTTCATAATTCAGTCCTATCGTATTTGTCCAAAATCTCTCAATCAACTCTCTAAATTGGTTTCCAGGTTGGCGTTCAGCCAGGCTTCCTGGTCAGTCGATTCAAAGTCCCTAAAATAGCGATTGAAGCTAACGTCGCCGCCTCGGTTCGCTTGGGTATAGGCCCTATAAGAGGAGCAAGAAAACCGACCATCACAGTTACCGCAAATCTGGGTGGCAAACCGTTTTTCACGACCTCGCGTTTTGTAGCGCTGCTCTAGACGAGAGAGGGGCGGTGGGGAAAACTGCCGGTCTTCAATTGCATCGACGACCTCACTGAAATCGGCAATCACTGCTTCAACCTGCTGTTGAGCAAAGGGAATGTCAACTAGCGGTTCCCAAGCTGCCAATGCAGCTTCCAGTGCTGCCTCATCGCCTGCATGCAAAGCTTGTTTCACTTCCTTCGGGTGCGCTGTGGCAATAATCGCGGTTTGATCGAGAGGTTGTCCCCGCAGCTCCTGCCAAATATGGGCATAGATGTTGAGTTGTTTTTCATAGTCCCCCCGGTTGGATTGCACATATTCGGCGTCATGGGTTTTGATGTCGTACATCACCGTGCGTTCCTCTTCCTGCACAACATCGACCACCCCATGAATGGAGTATTTACGACCTTTACGGGTTTGTTGTTCAGGCAAAGTGAGTTTGACTTCTGTTTCCGTCACCCGCTCTGCGACATCACGCATTTTGCGCCAGTACAGCAGCACTTGTTGGAGGGCCGCTCGTTTGGTGTCCTCGGTGAGGGAGTGGCCACCTTCGGCTTGAAGAATTTCATAGTTCTGCTCAAAGATTTCTAGGATGGCGGTTTCTAGTTCTTGGTCAGTCATCGTTAGGTTCTCTTAGCGATCAGCAAATCATGGAGGTCTTCAAGGGTTTGGTGAACGACGCTGCCAAACATTTGGGTTTGGGTCCGCGAGGCCACAAAACCGTATTTGCGAAACAGCATGTATTGCCGGGGGCATTTCTGATACAGCAGATAGTCACTGGTGTAAGAGTAGGCGCGGGCAATGTCTTCTTCCTTGAAAGCTGCCACTGGTAGCGCGTTGGTATCAAAGTGAGGAATGCGCGGGAAATCAGGGTTGTCCAGCAAAGTTCTAAAGGGCTCACTGACAAAATTACCAGCGCTACTGAAGTGGGCCAGTACCAGCAAGTTTTCCGCTCTGGAGAGAGCTACGTAGAACATCCGCATGACATCGAATTCGGCCATGCGCTCCAGCGGTTCTCCCTCGCGGTCAATGAGAGGTCGCACAATCGTTTCAATGGGTTGAACTTTAGGGTCCTTGCGGGGATTGCCAAGGATGACAACCGGAAACTCCAGCCCCTTCGATTGGTGAATCGTCAGAAAGGGAATACGGCCTTTGGGAAATGGATCCTCTGCGTTTTCAAACTCTGATTCGCCCAGCCTGAATAGGCTATAGACGAAGCGCATGAAGAAAGCATTGATGAATTTGCTGTCTTGCAGAAAACTAGCAGTCAGAACGGGGGAATTGTGGTCTAGAAAGCGAGACAAATATTGAGTAACCAGCCCCAGATTACAAATCGGCCCCTCATCGCTGCCTTGCTCTGCCAAGTCAAACCAGGATTTGAAGGGTTGGAAGGCACAGAGACGATAAAAAAGATCGAGGATACTCCAGTCCAAAGAAGTCGCTCGATTGATGATGTACTTCAGGCTGAACGGGTTGCCCTCCAAGTGTCGTTGTTTAGCTAGCCGGTTGATGTAGACATTGGTAATGCTCTTGCGGGCCTTTTCAGATAAGCCGAAAGCCTGGGCTAGCGGCTGTTCCATCTGACTCGGCGTGTAGGCTTCATCCAGCTCCCAGCCGTGTTTTTCAGCGACCCTACATAGGATTTGGTAATCACTGAGGACAGTTTCAATCTCATCTTGGCAATCGCCGACATACGTTGCCAAATTGGGATCAGCAGTAAGGTGCTGGTGGGCATCTTGAAGGCAGGTATCCAGCCAATCTTGAAATTCCGCATAGTCGCCTTTATATTCGCCCCGCTCGGGCCTTCCAAAAATCTGTAAAAACAGACCAAATACCGCCACCGATTCTTCGACTTCCAGGAAGCGCCCTGCCCGTGGGGCATAGACTGACAATCCTTGCGCTTCCAGCGCCTGCCGCATGCGTTCAACCTGCTTACTTTTAAGCGAGGGGAAAAGGAAGGCAATCTGATTCGGATCGGCAACTTTTTGCTCATCAAGCAATCGCTTCACCAGCTCTGCAATTTCTGCAACGACCTGGTCGGGTTTAGCAGGACTGCTGGCAACTACAGCCGGGTGATGATCGGAGCTATGCGCTCGGATATCTTTGTCAACGACCCGATAGTGTCCCCGATTATCGGGGCGGCTCCAGTTACAGCGACTCATAAAGTCGGTGTAGAAGTCAACAATGTGTTTGCGGGAACGGTAGTTGATGTCAAGCGGAATCTGGGTCAATGAGCAGTCCAGCGTCGTTTTGACGCGCTCTGGAAACTGGACAAAGTTTTCAACCGTAGCTCCTCGAAAGCGGTACAGGGCTTGATCGTCATCACCCACCACGCAGATGTTTTGATGGCCTGCGGCCAGTTGAAAAAAGAGCTGCTCTTGAATCGAGTTCGTGTCCTGATATTCGTCGATGATGACGTGTTTGAATACGCGGCCAGCATCTGGTGATTGTTGTAGCGTTTGCAAAGCCTGCTGTTGAAGCAAGGCGAAGTCAACTTGGGGAGTGCGCCCTTCTAACCCTAGTGAGTCTTTGTAATAGGCGTAGAGATCGATAATGCCTTTGAGAATCTCGTTATCGGTGCGATCGCGAATTTCGGCGGGATCCAAACACTCTTCAGAGAAGCGATTGAACAAATTCAGGCAGTTGGTCACTGCCTTATGACGAGAAGACGAGCCCCATTTGCCGCCATTAAAGAACTCGGTGATGGCGTAGTTGGCATTATCGGGTAGTTCGGTAGATGCGATCGCAGCTTCCCAAAACCGACGATCCGACAAATAGAAATATTGATCTAGAGCATCCATTAAGCCTGGTGTAACAGGGCGAAGCATATCGGGAGAGAACCGTCGATCGATCATCAGTTGCTGGCATAAGGCATGGACGGTTCCCACATACATCCGAGCAATGTCATACGGTTGCCCCGTTTGGTTTGTCACGATTCCCAGCAGAGACTGAAGACCTTCACGCAGTTGCCTGGCGGCTTTTTCAGTAAAGGTGCTCAGAAAGATCTCTTCAGGCTGAATGCCGTGAAAAACGATCAAATTAAGGGTACGCCACAGCAACACTCTCGTTTTGCCAGAACCTGGACCGGCTGTGAGATACAGTGGCCCATCAGTGTGCAAAATTGCGTTTGCTTGATTGGGATTAGGTTGAAAAGGTCGGGGTTCTAGTGCTTGCCAAATATCCTGTAGGGTAAGACTCGCAGTAATCATAGCTATCCATATAAGCGTTCGTGTACTGATTGTGTAATCACAATTTGCGGTTTAGAAATAGCACCCGGCCAAGGCTGTAAATCGCCTTGCTGATGGCAGCCCCATGAAAGACTTCATACCCTCCTGCCTCAAGGAGAAGTTTCGAATTGGGGCAACTAGATGGTTAATCATGGTGATGTCTTGCACATTAAGTCAGAATCAAAGGCCAGGAACCCGCTTGAGGGCTTCCTGTGCGACCAGCATTTCAAACTGGGAACGAATAGCGCGAGCAACGACCTTGTCAGTCATCAGGACGCCAGCTTCGATATTGCGCTCATGGGCAGCCTCAGAGAAGTTGGCAGAGGTGATGAGTAGACGCGCTTCATCGACGACGACGCATTTCGCATGAAGACAGGCGTTTGATTCACCAGTCATTAACATGGCCCGAGGATCATGAAAAACTTCCGGGAGACGCTGCCCAGGCCAGACATGATTGCGGAAGGTTTCGGCAAATTGTCGCAGGAGGATCGAAGCGGGAGTCGGGTCTTGATACTTGCGTTTGACGTTGAGAAACATGCGGACCTGGAGATCAGGGTTGGCATCCATGCGCTGAGCCAGGGGGCGGAAAAGGGCATGTCCTTTAGGCCCTTGATCAACCGAGAAGCTAGAAATCAATACACTCGATTGGGCACTGCTGAAGAGTTCTCGAACGACAATGCCGGTATCACGGCTTTCGCTGCCGGGCACTTCTGGGCCTGTCCACACCAGATCAACCTGGTCTTGCTGAGCTTGGGACTGGGCACGTTCTGCTGCCAATAGCCGGAGCATGTAAGCAATATGACCGATCGCCATGCCTTGCTCATACAGCTGATTGAGCTCGGTCATGACTTCTGGTAGGCTGCCATCGACCACATAGCCGCAAATTGCCACGGACGACACGGGCAGACTGAGCCGACCCGCATCGAGCGCATTAGCGATGCCATTAAGAGCAGGGCGACTGAGCTTTAGAAAAGAGGACTTCACAGCAGACCATCTGGGAAAAATTCGGCTCCCAGACCCTCCACGGTACTTGTGACTAAAGCCCGATCCAGCATTTCGTTGCGCCGCTCACAGGATGTTTCGGCGATGAGTAGGCAGCCGTGACAGGCCGCCCCATGCAAGAAGCGATCTTCCTGGGGGCTATCGGGTTTGTGCTGAGCGCAAACTGGATCATTGGAGCACAGGCGTCCTCGTTCTAAGGCTTTGCTCAGGTGGTATTCCAGTCGTCTACCGACTTCGACCAGTCCTCCGAGAGTGCCTTCAGAGCCGGATGTACCTGTGTGCAGCAAGATACCGTAGCCGATATCGGGAAAGGCATAGATACGCTCGCGGATAGCGCTAGAGGCGTAGCCACACTCCAGAGAGACGGAGGTGATTAAGAGATGAGATAGGGAATGGAGCATGATATAGGCCGCTCCAGGAAACTTCATTCGGTCTCCAGGAATACCTCGATTCTCGGCCCACCGTCGGTAACCCTGTTCCAGGGCTTTTTCTCGGGCTTGAACAGCGGGGCGATTGAGCCAGGTTTTGATGAGGTCGGATTTGAAGCTGATGAAGACGCCCTCGCCCAAGTTTTCGATCGCGGGTACCCATTTTGGCTCAAAATCCAGGGTGGCACGACGGACACCAATTTCCAGATCATCGATTTCGCCTTCAATATTGGGCATGGCGGCCTCAAAGCGGGTGAAACCAATCAGCGCCACCACCTCTCGCAGGCGATGAACCAGCACGATCTGATCGATGAGGTTTTGCCACTGGGGGGCTAGTGAACTCGGTCGTCGGGCGTAGCCCTGAAAGATCTTGTCATCGGAGGGGGCTTCTTTGCCTTTCTCCTCAGGACAGGACAAGAGGGCTTCGAGCTCGACCTGCTTGATGCTTTTCTCAGGGGCCTGTTGATCAGCTTTGCGGCGTTGGATTTCAGCCCAGACGGCTTCAGGTCCAAATTCAACTAAATCGGCAAACTTGGGCTTTTTGAGTTCCTTCTTGATGTCGCTAATATCCTCAGCAAACTGCAGGTCTTCTAGAAAAAAGCGATCCACTGCCTTTTTCAACTCAGCGTCTTTATCCGGCATGGAGATGACGCTGAGAATCTGGCTGAAGTAGGCGTTGCTGGCCGATCGCACCAGCAGGCGATTGTATTCTGG
>NZ_JACSWC010000007.1 GCF_016888165.1 Halomicronema sp. CCY15110
AACTATTGGCTCTCTCTAGAGGGTTTGAAGGCCGCTTAAACTACCTGTCCACTTTCTTGAGTCAAGATCAGTCTCGAACAGGCGACCAAAGCGGAACAGCTGGTTTGGCAACGCTTGCGCGATCGCCAAGTCGAAAACTGTAAGTTTCGCAGGCAATACAGCGTTGACTACTATGTGTTGGATTTTTATTGCCCTGAGGTGAAGCTGGCCATTGAACTGGATGGGGCAAGCCATGACTCGGATGAGGCGATCGCGGCTGACCAAGCCAGGCAAGCGGCGATCGCGGTTCTGGGCATTCGGTTCCTTCGCTTTACCAATCAGGAGGTTTACGCTCATTTGGATGCGGTGATTGAGCGAATTGCGGAAACGGTGCGCGAGTTGCGTATTCACCTAACTTCGGCACCGAGTTGCATCAACTTCGGCACCCCCTAAAAACCTGAGTGAAGTTCACTAATT
>NZ_JACSWC010000070.1 GCF_016888165.1 Halomicronema sp. CCY15110
CCCTTTAAATGGAACTATTCGGGCAAGCCTTTGACCTCATAATGGCTATGGTTATTTATGCCGTCGAGTACTAGTTAGCGTCGGCGCATCGTTCACCCCATTGACCGTAATGGTGGCGGTGGCTGCCGCCGTGCTAAAGGCATTGGTGCCGCCCGTTTGGGACGCATCAACGCCCGTTTGGCCATTGTCGGCACCGTCGGTGGTGTCCCACGCGCGGAAGTCGAGGGTAGCGTTGCCGCTGTAGTCGGCATTGGGCACAAAGCGCACCTGGGTCGGCGTCTCTAGGGCGATTTGATTCAGGCGAAACTCGCCGCGAGCGGAGGTCGTGTTGTCGCCCAAAAAGACGAAGTTGGGGGTGGTGTAGGGGTTGGGTGCCCCGTTGGTGTTGCCCGTCGTATAGTCTTGCAGGGTGCCCGTCAAAATGGCGGTGCCGTTGGCCGACAGGGTGTAGCTATTGCCCTGCACCGTTAGGTCGTACTGCACCTCTTTGGTGGTGTCAAAGGCGACGAAGTCGGTGGCCGAAGCCACAAACTGATTGCCCAGAGGGGGGCCAAAATCTTGCAGGGTTTGGGCAAAGATCAGCCCGTCTTGGAAGGCGAGTTCCACGGATTTGGTCGGGTCTTGGCTGATAGCCATGACGCTGAAGCCCGCGCGGGGACGACCGGCTTCCACGATTTCGGAGACCACTTGGGCGTTGAAGGAGAGGGTGTAGCCCGTGGTGCTGTCTAAGTTGGGGAAATCAGGTGCGCCCGGAGTCGCATCGACGGGGATGAAATTACCCGTGAGTGGATTGAGGATAAAGTTGCTGTAGCCCGCGTAGATGTCTTTGTTGGCGGTGGTATTGACGGTGACGCCGACGGTTTGCTCGGTTTCGGTAGCCACCGGGGTGGGCGGTAACCCCAGAATGACCGAGGCAAAGGCAAAGTAGCCCTGGTCGTCTGGCCCCTGCTGGGTATTGTCGAAGCCGGTGTAAAGGGAGGTCGCCCCCAGGGTGACGGCACTATTGGCGGCAACGGTGCCAAAGGCCGCCCAGGTGGTGCCGCCATCGGTGGAATATTGCCAGGTGCCGTGGGTGTCATCGACGGCGGTGACGGCCATGCCCAAGGGGTCAAAGTCGGCGTCGGCGAGGGTGAGGCCCGCATTGGCGAGCAGGGCGGCGACGGAGGTGCCAGGGTTGCTGGCGGCGAGCACATCTTCCGCAATGGCGGTGAGGGTAGTGGTGCCCGTCAGGGTAGGGCCGGTGTTGGGGTTAGAGAGGATGTAAGCCTCGTCCGTAGCGGGTTCCCCAGCGGGGAGGGCGTTGCCAGCGGTGTCGGTGATGTTTTGCGCGGCGGCCAGATCCAGGCTGACGGTGCCGTTGAGGGTGGCGAGGTCGCCGCCGCTGAGGGTGAGATCCCAAGTGGTGCCGCTGCCCGTCACGTTGGTGATGGTGGCGGTGGTGCCGTTGACCGCAAAGTCAGCCGCATCGACCCCGGTGACGGCTTCGTTAAAGGTGGCGCGGAAGGTGAGGCTATCGGCATTGGTGGGGGCGGTGCCGGGGGTGAGGCGCGTGATGCTGGTGAAGGTGGGGGCGGTGGTGTCGGGCGGTGCCCCGGCGGTGATGGTACCAAAAACATCTAGGTTGTTTTGATTTGCGCCGACGCCGTTGGGGCCGGTGTTGCCCGTGGCATTGGCGGCTGTGTTGCCCGTGAAGGTGACGCCTGCGGTGGTGACGGTGGGAGGAGCCCCAGGTTCGCCCTGATTGTTGGTATTGGCATCGAGGGCGACCTGGGTGATGGCGAAGATCGCACCCCCTAGCCCTTGACCGTTGTTAGCGCCGATGCCACCGGTGGCGGTGTTGTTACTAAAACTACTGTTGATGAGGTTGAGGGTGCCGCTGCGCACAAAAATCGCGCCCCCCATACCCGCGCCGCCGCCGCCGATGCCGCCGATGCCGCCGCCGCCACCGTAGCCGCCGAAGCCGCCGAAGCCGTAGCCGCCGCCGCCGCCGCCGCCGAAGCCGCCGTCGCC
>NZ_JACSWC010000071.1 GCF_016888165.1 Halomicronema sp. CCY15110
GGCTGATTTCGACTCCGCTCAATCAGCAAAATTGCTTGCCAGGTAAGGCGTTGAGGGCTGAGCGAAGTCGAAGCCCGGAGGGATAGATAATTCTGAATTTCTACTTACGCCTGCATAAATCAAGCTTTGCAGCCTATTGATCCAGCACCCAGCGCTGATTTACGGCTAATTCGGTACGGTGAGTTCGGTGTAGAAATTCGCCATCCGGGTGTGGTTTTTATCACTGTTGTTTTCCAAAACAAACACGCATCATAAGAGTCATAAGGCGCAAGCGAAAACATTCCCGCAAGAGATTTAGGAGGCAATTCATGATTGTTCGTTACTGGCATCCTTTTCAAGAAGTTGAAACCCTACGCCGCCAACTCGACAGCGTATTCAATGAAGTTAGCAATGTGATAGAAACGGCACCTACGGCATGGACTCCCGCCATCCGTTTGGTTGAGAGCAACGATCACTATGTTCTGACAGTTCAGCTATCAGGAATTACCCCCGATGGCATTGATATTCAGGCGACTCGCGAAAGCATTGTGATTAGCGGTGAGCGTCCGCAACCTGAAGTGGCAGAAGGCGATCGCGTGCTGCATGACGACATTCACTACGGTACCTTCCGTCGGGTTGTGAACTTGCCAGAAGCCATCCAAAATGATGCAGTTGCGGCAAACTTTGAGAACGGCTTTCTAACATTAACCCTGCCTAAAGTGGAAGAAGTTCGCAACAAAGTTGTGAAAATCAGCCTCAACGGTCAAACCGAAAATGATCCTCAAGAGTTGCCCGAAGTCGGGGCTTAATGTAGGCCCTTAGTTCGACCAGTGAGCAAGTTAGTAAGTCATGGTGTTTAGGGGCAGCGATCGCTGCCCTTTTTTCTTGGATAATTAGTTTGAAACAGGCGAGCACTAGCCCCTGAACAGCTATTTTTACAGCGGGGTTGACAGGAAGATGGCCCTGATGGAGTTGTCCTTTTGGTAAAGTCCAGACGCTTGACTTAAGATAAAAGCATACTGATATTCTTCTACATTCCCTGTTTGTAGGCATTTATGGCAACATCGACCGTGTCCGAAGCAGTCTTGACCGAAGAGGTGGAGAAGCGCCGCAATTTTGCGATCATTTCTCACCCCGATGCGGGTAAAACCACCCTGACCGAAAAGCTGCTGCTCTACGGCGGGGCCATCCATGAAGCAGGGGCAGTTAAAGCCCGGCGGGCACAGCGCCATGCCACCTCTGACTGGATGGAGATGGAACAGCAGCGAGGTATCTCCATCACCTCAACGGTGTTGCAGTTTGACTACCGAGACGTGCGCGTCAACCTGCTGGATACTCCGGGACACCAAGACTTTAGTGAAGACACCTATCGCACGTTGGCCGCTGCCGATAATGCGGTCATGCTTGAAGATGCGGCAAAAGGTTTGGAGCCGCAAACTCGCAAGCTGTTTGAAGTGTGTCGGATGCGATCGCTGCCCATTTTTACTTTTTTCAACAAGATGGATCGCCCAGCCCGCGAACCCCTAGAGCTCTTAGACGAGATTGAGCAAGAGCTGGGCCTCGCGACCTACGCCGTGAACTGGCCCATTGGCATGGGTGAACAGTTTCGTGGCGTTTTCGACCGCCGCAAGCGCCAGTTTCACTTGTTTGAGCGCACTGCCCACGGTAGCAAAGCCGCAGGCAAAACCGTACTAGATTTGGGCGATCCTCGGATCGAAGAACTCGTCGATCAGGAGCTCTATTACCAGTTCAAAGAAGAATTGGAGATGATCGAGGAACTCGGCGCTGAACTTGACCTAGAGGCCATCCACGCGGGCCAACTCTCACCAGTCTTCTTTGGCAGCGCTATGACCAATTTTGGTGTGCAGCTTTTTCTGGATGCCTTTTTGGACTATGCCCTGAAGCCCGCCCCCCGCAACAGTACGCAGGGGGAAATCGAGCCCACTGCCGAAGATTTTTCGGGCTTTGTCTTTAAGCTCCAAGCCAATATGGATCCAAAACACCGCGATCGCGTGGCGTTCATTCGCGTCTGTTCCGGCAAGTTTGAAAAAGATATGGTGGTGAACCATGCGCGATCGGGCAAAAACGTCCGTCTTTCGCACCCCCAAAAGCTGTTTGCCCAGGGGCGCGAGTCCCTAGAGGAAGCGTATCCGGGCGATGTCATTGGCTTAAATAATCCAGGGGTGTTTGCGATCGGTGACACGATCTATCAAGGTCAAAAACTGGAATACGAAGGGATTCCCTGTTTTTCGCCCGAACTGTTTGCATACCTCAGAAATCCCAACCCGTCGAAATTCAAACAGTTCCACAAGGGCGTCACCGAATTGCGTGAAGAAGGCGCAGTCCAAATCATGTTCTCCGCCGACGAATCCAAGCGCGATCCCATTCTGGCCGCAGTCGGACAACTACAGTTCGAAGTGGTGCAGTTTCGTCTACAAAACGAATACAACGTTGACACTCGGTTGGAGCCGCTACCCTACAGCGTCGCTCGCTGGGTTGAAGGTGGCTGGGAAGCCCTAGAAAAAGCAGGCCGTCTGTTCAACACCACGACGGTCAAGGACAGCTGGGGCCGTCCGGTGCTCTTATTCCGCAATGAGTGGAATGTGGGCCAAGTTGAAGGCGATCATCCTGAACTGAAGCTGCGGAAAACTGCCCCAGTAGTCTCTGGACAAGAAGTCGAAGACCTGTAGACGTCGGCTTTGGAAAACCCATGACAAAACTCAGCCGGGCAAGGTAACCATCCTGCCCGGCTGAGTTGCTTTAAAGTCCAGCTGTCTATTCTGCTTCTTCTGTTACTGCTGCCCCAATGAGCACTTCCCCTTGCAACATCTTGTGCGCCGCTTCTAACAGCGCTTCTTCCAGATAGGGCTTGGTGAAGTAACCACTGGCCCCTAAATCAACGGCCATCTGGCGGTGACGATCGGCCCCGCGCGAGGTCAGCATCGCGATGGGAATGTTTTTCAACATGCTGTCTTTTTGCATTCTGGATAGCAGTTCGAGACCATCCATCCGGGGCATTTCGATGTCACAGAAGACTAAGTCGCATGGCAAGCCCGATCGCATTTTTTCCCAAGCTTCTTGACCATCGCGGGCTTGTTCGACCCGGTAGCCAACCTTGTTGAAACTCATCGACAGTAGTTCGCGGACCGTAATCGAGTCGTCCACAATGAGCACCGTCGGCTCCGCCTTGACGGGGCCTTCGTCCTCTTCGGGAGACAGTTCCACCTGTGCCCAAATAGATGAACCAGCCTCACGCCGCACCCGACCTTGAGCGATATCTATGAGTTCCAGCACGTCACCAATGGGCATGACGCGGCCATCCCCTAAAACAGTGGCACCAGCGATGCCCATCGGTTTGGGCACTGGGCCTTCGATCTGTTTAATTACAATTTCCTGCTCACCTAAAACGCGATCGACCTGAATGCCGATGTAGGTATTGGCGTTACGCAGTACCACAATGGAGACCATGTCGTCGTCTTGGCTGCCGCCATACACTCGACCTCTGCCCAACGCGCGGTTGAACTGCAATAGGTCTGACAGGGGTTGGAAGGTCAGCGACATGTCGCGCCACTGAATAAATGACTGCCCTTCGTCATTCGTTTGGACCCGCTCCCGGGGGACATCGAACATATCTTCGACCCCATCCATCGGAAAGGCGATGCGGGCTTGGTTGTTCAGACAGCTCAACGCCTTCGAAATACTCAGAGTGAGCGGTAAACGGATGGTAAAACTAGTACCTTTGCCTACCTCAGAGTCGATCGTGATAGAACCGCGAATTTCCGCTAAAGCGGTTCGCACCACGTCCATCCCGACACCTCGCCCCGCAAAATCATTCGCCCTATCGAGGACACTGAAACCGTGGTGGAAGATTAACTCACGAGCTTCAACATCATTCATGCGGTCGGCTTCTGCCTGGGTTATCAGCCCTTTTTGAATGGCTTTTTGTTTGATGACAGTGGGATTGATGCCAGCACCATCATCTTCGATATAAATGACCGTTTGGTTGCCTTGGTAGAAGGCGCGAACCGCAATTTTGCCCTCTCGGGGTTTGCCCAGCGCGGCTCGTTCTTCTGGCGGTTCAATGCCGTGGGTGATAGCGTTGTTGACCAAGTGAGTCATGGGGTCGTACAGACGCTCTAGCAGCATTTTATCGATGAGCGTTTCTCGACCTTCGACAACCAGGCGGGCTTCTTTGCCGCACTTAATCGAGATGTCTCGTACGGCTCTGGGCAAGCGATCGGCAGTTTGGGCAAACGGCACCATGCGAGCCTTGTTTAAGCCTTCTTGCAGTTGCGTCGTCACCTGGCGAAATTGGCGAGCAATCTGGTCAGTGGATTCCACCGTGTAAGCAATGTCAGACGAAGACTCTCGAACTCGGACGATGAGTTCGATCATCTCTTGGGTCAACGTGTGGAAGCCGGTAAAGCGATCCATTTCCAAGGCATCAAAGCTCGCTCCAGTGGCGTGGCTATCGCCATGGTTGCCATTAGTCATAGTGGATAGCGCACTGCCCCCAGAGTGAAACGCTTGGCGGCTCGCTAGGAGTGAGCTTTCGAGCAGCGATCGCTCGTAAAGATCACGCATCCGCTGGCCCACATCATTTAACTGCTGCACTTGAAAGAGCAGATTATCGAGAAACTGCCGAAAGCGATCTTGATCTTGCTCCAGAGAGTTACGGTTAACGACCAGTTCACCCACGAGGTTGTTCAGATTATCCAGGTGTTTGACGGAGACTCGCATGGTCTGGTCAACAATGCCACCCACCCGCCGGTTAGACCGTCCAGGCCCAGGCGATCGCAGACTGGTAGAACCACCCCCCAACGTTTGATCAGCCTCTTCTAACAATTTTTCCAGATCCCCAAAGTCGTCGTCCGCAGGGTCCCTGCTAGCAGGTGCAGTCGCTGCTGTTGCTGGGGTGTCGGAATCGCCAATGAGAGCATCCAACTCATCAAAATCGACGTCGATCTCACTTACCGCCGCATTGGCCGCCGTGACCGCTGCATCATCATCCAGCAGCGCATCCAGCTCACCAAATTCATCGGTGGCGGCGGCCACGGGCTCGTCAACGGCGAAGGACTCAGGGGCGATACCAGTCGTATCCTCCGCGAGCATGGCATCAAGGTCGTCAAATTCGCCTCCATCGTCACCATCAAGACTGAGGTCATCAAGACTGTCAGACTCATCGGTGACGTCGTCAAAGGTGCCTAAGTCCAGATCCAGGTCTCCGCGGTCAGCATCAACGGCACTGTCCTCAGGCCCACCAAATAGATCCTCTGATGCCGATTCTGAGCCCAAGTCATGCAGCTCAGAGTCAGCTAGGTCAGCATTGTCATCACCGAGATCAACATCGCCTAAGTCCAACACATCAAAATCGGTGTCATCCGTAGCGGCAGCGTCTTGACCATCGGCCTCGGGAGCGGTCGCTAGCTCTAAGTCGTCCAGTCCACTCTCAGCGTCAAAGTCCAGGGATACATCAGACGTATCATCAGCGTCGCTCGCCGAGGCGTCGAGATCGTGGTCAGTCTCCGTTGCTGAGTCATCTGTGCTGAAGAAATCATCAATGTCGTTGCTATTAGTTGCGGC
Organism: Halomicronema sp. CCY15110; assembly: GCF_016888165.1. GTDB lineage: Bacteria > Cyanobacteriota > Cyanobacteriia > Phormidesmidales > Phormidesmidaceae > Halomicronema. The sequence continues at coordinate 5,563 of NZ_JACSWC010000071.1, forward strand.
TGCCTCATCTGCATCCGAGAGACTCACATCATCGCTACCGAAAAAGTCGTCAGCGTCGTCACTACTGGTCACGGTTGTGGTACCCGTCAGCTCAGCGTCATCTGTGCCAAACCAATCATCACTATCATCAGCGGCGGCTGTGCCTGCAGCGAATAAATCATCACTGTCGTCAGGCACAGTCGTAGCCGACAGATCACCTTCTAAACCGATCGCGGCCGCATCGGAATCTACAGCCAGAGTTTCGTCACTATCATCAGCAAAAGTTAAATCAAAGTCGTCCACCGACTCGTCAGTATCCGGCGCTGCAACCGTGGGTTCTGTGTCAGCAGCCTGAACGGTATCCCCCAGTAAGTCATCAAAATCGGGATCGGCGCTGTCGATACGGCTATCCGTGTCTGCTCCAAACAGGAGATCGACATCATCGATCGCGTCTGCCGCTTCAGTTGCCGATGTAGTTTCGTCCAGGAAATCTAAATCAGTACCGTTGGCTGGCACCGCCGTCGCAAACAGGTCACTGAGGTCGGCGTCCGCGGCGGCGGCGGTCGTGTCGGCTGGCGCAGGTTCATCTAACCGAGCAGCGGAACCGGCCTCCGAAGCGGCGGACACCTCGGGAGCTGCGATCGCGTCTAGCTCTAACTCAGCATCGTCGAACTCGGATGCTGTCGAGGGAGTTGACTCACTAGCTGCAGCCTCCCCAAACAAATCGTCAAAGTCGTCGGTTGCGGCTCCATCATCATCAGGCGTAGCCGCAGCTGTTTCATCAATATCAGGAAAGTCGCTGAAATCAAGCTCAGATCCATCTGTGGCGGCGGCGGTTGACTCGTCCGACCACTCATCGAAGGCATCTAATGCTAGCTCGACATCCTCGCTGGCGTCGTCGCCCCCAGCAGACCAGGGATCTGAAATCGCGCCAAAGTCGTCACCCTCGGCAGACGCCACCGTCGTGCCTGAGGTCGATGCATCTGTCACCGCCGACTCTGGTTCCGCAGCATGATCAACGGAGTCCAACTGAAACGATTCTTCCGAGCGGTCAGCGGCTGTTGCGGCGGCTGGCTCTTCAGTATCAAACAAATCATCAAAATCAGCATCGGTCGCAGCGTCCTCCGATGACGCTGCGAAATCGAGGTCGAGCGCATCAGAGGACTCATCAAAGTCCAAATCCAAGTCGTCACCTAGATCGTTATGGCCGTTATCTGAAGAAGTATCTACACCATCCAGTAACGAATCTAAGTCATCCTCTCCCTCAGCAGCGAAAGTATCAGCGTCGCTAGTTTCAGCCCCAAGATTTAACAAATCATCCAGGTCGTCATCGGTGTCTGACGAGTTTGCCACCGCTGGCGTAGCATCACCAAAGCCCCCAGTATCACCAAAGAGATCGGCCAGATCGCCGCTACTGTCAGCGTCATCATCGTCTCCCAGAGAGTCGTCTAATAAATCTGAGAAATCGCTGTCTAACTCAATATCTGGGCTCGGTGTATCGGCGACAGCCGCTTCACTTTCGGAAATTTCCTCCCACGGAGAATCTAGTTCAGACACTTCTCCTTCAAAGAGATCGGCCAAACTGTTCAACTCCGCCGTGCCTACCGTCGGTTCACGAGGTAATTCGGTGGGACTCTCGTCATTCGTGAAGGCTGAGAGGGAATCAGCCAAATCGTCATCATGATCAGATGCCGCCGTATCCGCCGCATCTTCCGAGAGATCTAACCAATCCAAATCGGCTTCGGCTCCCGTTGCTGACTCGGTTTCGGTTGCAAATAGATCGGCCAAATCCGGCTCTTCTGTGGTGGATAAAGCGTCGTCCAGCAGCGAGTCAATATCGCCCACCACATCCTCAGGTTCGACGAGGAGCGGCATTAACGACTCCAACTCGGCAGAAACCACAATCGCATTGGCTTGCCCAGCCAGTACCTGCTCCTGGGCGCGCTTTAGTTCTTTAATAATGACGGGCGCTAGCGATCGATACGTTTGGTCTGAGTTGCCGACTGCGTGGCGGGTGGCAGTAGTCAGATCACACCAGAGACTGAGATCAAATTGCTCGCCAACACGCTTGAGGGCATCGCAACAGGCTTGCAAGGCGGCACGGCTGGCTGCGGTATCCGCTTGCTTAAAGAGCGTCAACATTTCGCGCAAGTGGCCAGGCACATCACTGCTAAAGACCAACTTGAGTGCGCTATCTTCGCTACTGCTAGCAACTGTGCGGGTAGGCTGAGCTGGCACTGGGGCCACTGCCGCCGGAGCAGCGGCGGCGGGAGCAACGGCGATGAGTTCGTTGAGATGACTTCCTAAGCGATCGAAGACTGGCTCAATGTCGGCCATCACCTCTTGGGCTTTTTCTTCAGTGAGCCCAAAGGGACCTTGTAATTCTTCGAGTAGTGCCTGCAAAACATCAAAAACTTGCAGAAACATGGTTTCCAGATCGCGATCGACCTGGGTGTTGGGGGCTTCTTTGAGCAGTTTGAAGTAATCTTCGAGGCGGTGGGAGGTGGCTTGAATGCTGCCCAGGCTTAACATTGCAGCACCACCTTTGACTGAGTGAGCTGCCCGAAACACTTCAGTCACCATTTCTGGATCTTGAATTGTGTTCTGAAGATTGAGAAGACCTTGTTCAATCGTATTGAGATGATCCTTGGCTTCTTCGATGAAATATCCCAGGATTCGCTGCTGCTGTTCAGGCATCATGGCGGACTATTTCCCCCCTAGTGCTCGTATGTAGTGCCCTGGCATCGGTATATGTGACGCCTCGATAGTGCTTCCCCGGCGGTGACATGTGGGCTGTTGGGCTCATGACCTTCCCTTGTTCAGACATCTTAATGGGTAGTAAGTAAGCGGCTTTACAGCCCGTTACATTGATCTGATTGATGCCCCTCGAAAGGGCGATCGCCCACCCTTTAGGCTTGGGTTTCCTCCCCTTAATCGACCTTGAATCGCTCCACAGAAGTCAGTAGATCGCGGGCAACGCCGACCAGATTTTGGAGGGAACCAGACACTCGCTGCGATTCTTGCGAGGTTTCCTGCGCGGTCAATTCAACGGACTGCATCACCTGAGCCACCGTCCGAGAGGTTTCCGTCTGTTCGACGGTGTCGGCAGTAATTGATCGCACCAAGACGTCAATCCGGTTCGAGACCTGAATGATATCTTCCAGCGATCGCTTCGCCTGCTCGGCCAGTTTGGTCCCCTCAATCACCTGTTGGGTCCCTTCTTCCATCGCCGTCATTACCCCGCTGGTCTCACTTTGAATCTGCAAGACAATTTGTTCGATTTCCTTCGATGCTTTTGCGGCCCGGTCGGCCAGTTGTCGCACCTCGTCCGCTACAATCGCGAAACCGCGCCCCGCTTCACCAGCCCGCGCCGCCTCAATACTGGCGTTCAAGGCTAGCAAGTTTGTACGGGAGGCAATCTGCGAAATCAACGCCACAATTTTGGAAATCTCTTGGGAAGATTCGGCCAACCGTTTCACCTTCCGGGTGGTTTCGGCCACCGTTTCGCGAATTTCGAGAATACCGGCTACCGTCCGTTCTACCGACTCACCACCCCGTAGGGCCGTCGCCGATGCAGAACGGGCCACTTCTTCCGCCTCCCGGGCACTTTCTGCCACCCGCTGAATCGAGTCTGTCATCACTTGCACTGAATTCAGCGTGACCGCCAGTTCTTCCGCCTGCCGCAACGCATCGGCCGACAAACTGCGAGCAAATGTCTCATTTTCCGCTGAGGCGACACTCACCTGGCGGGCGGCGACACTCACCTGTCGGACAATTTCTTGCAGGTTTTGAATGGTGAGGTTAAACGAGTCCGCAACGGCTCCCAAGACGTCAGCCGTGACTTCGGCCTTCACTGTCAAGTCGCCTCGGGCCGCACCTTCCACATCGTCCAGCAGCCGAATCACTTGCCGTTGCAAATCTTCCTTCGCCTGTTCTTGCTCTTGGGCTTTGCGCTGGGCCTCGCTGGTGGTCGTCAAAATCACCCGAGCCATTTGATTAAAGTCAGAAGCCAGCTGGCCGACGTCGTCTTCAGCATAGACGGTTGCTCGGGCGTTTAGATTGCCCTGGGAAACGGCGGCGAACTGGGCCTGCAAATCCTCTAAGCCTTGCTTGGTGCGACGATTAGCTAACTGGCCCACGCCAGCCGCAGTCCCGAATCCAGCCAGTCCCGCTGCCAAAGACATTGCCGCCGCCGGGACGGGCTGCACCCGTTGCTGTGACATCACGCTAGAGCCGACAAAGTACACCACACCAGCGGTAATGAAGGAGGCAAGTCCGGCTGCGCCCGCTACGATAATTTGTTTGGTATCAATGGAGGCATTTTCGAGCGGGGCGAGATTACCTTGTTCGACTTGAACGGGTTGGGTTTCGTCGTCTACTTGGGCAAAGGCTGGCAGTTGATCCGCAGCACCAGAAATGCTGAAAATTTCTTCGTTGCCGATGGTCGATGAGGTGTCTTCGTCTAATGCAAAGTCAGAGGCTCCAAAGCTATCCGACTCGACGGCTTCATCCGAAAGGTCAACCCCAGAACTGCCGGCCATGGGACTGGTGAATCCAGCAGAACTATCGGTGAGTTCAAAGTCTGGGATGCTGCCTAAATCGTCAAATTCATCAAAGTCATCCAGGAAGTCAACATTACTTTGACTCCCGCTGGCGCTGGCGTCCGCGATCGCCGCCCCATTGTCGGCATAGCTGACATCGGCATAAGTTTCTCCAGTAGAGCCAGCATCGTCTGACCAATAAGCCGCCTCGTCGGCACCAGCAAAGGCATCGTGATCAGCGTCCGCCTCATCCCCAGCCGGCTCTGCCATAAAGAGCGTTTGATCATCCTGCTGATCCATCATGCCCATGGCGTCGTCAGCCATCGGCAGATCCATGGCGTAATCGTCAGCTTCATCCAGCATCTCTTCCATCTGCGTCGGAGCTGACTCAAAAGCCACTCCCGGCTCCGGGCTCAAAGGTTCGGGGTCAGTTTCTGCAGTTTCCAAATTCTCAAAATCAGAGAACGGATCATCCCCAGCAATATCAGAATCTGGCATCTCCATTTCCGCCAAATCGATATCAGCTCCAAAGGGATTGTCATCATTCATCCCAAAGGGACTCTCAGTTGCCGCCGTCTCAACGGCCCCCTCGTCATCGAGGTTGAACGCAAACGGATCGGGCGTGTCAACCGCTGCTCCAGAATCATCGAGTCTGTTATTTTCAGCAGCGTCAAACGGACTGTCGAACGGAGAATCTGGGGTCAAATCTCCTGACAGATCGAGATCGACATCGGCGGCATCCAGGTTGAACTCCGTCAGGTCATCTGCTGCTTCATCGAAGAAGCCCGGCTCACCGGCCGTATCGTCAGCATGGGCTGCGGATGAGTCCGAGACATCGGCCAATGTCGCGCTACCATCTACCAAGCCACCGACATTGTCAAACGCATCGGCGGCAGACTGCTCTTCGGCATAGGCCAGCCCATTATGGGCAAAGTCGACGAACTCTGGATCAGCGGTTACATCTAAAACTGCTTGATACTGTTCACGCGCTTCACTGTAGCGATGCAGCCCGTAACAGTAGATATGCCCTCGCAGCAACAGCACACTAGGATCCGAAGGATAATCAACAGCAAGCTGGTCTATGATTCCGGCAGCATCTTCGTAGCTACCCTGCATGTAGGCTCTCTCAGCTTTCTGATATGCTTGGGTGTAATCAGTGCTCGATGCCATTTCCTAATCTCCTGCCGTTTAAGCAATCTAAATACAACTGTTAGGCAGCCCAGCGAGCTGATCTCAAAACAGCGATGTGGTCTAGTAACCGAACTATCTGCTTAGAAGAGTCGTGTTCGATGACCCACTCCCCCTTGAGAAAGGGTGCCATTGTGTCAGGGGTATTTTGAGAGAGATTAAGTGAATCAAGATCCATCCAATCCGTCCCAACAATCTGATTAACGGCTAACCCTAGCATAGTTCCTTGTTCTTCAATCGCGATGACCGGAATCTCTGTGCGATCCGTGTTCATCTGGGTGGGGTATCCCAAAAACTGCCCTAAATCAGCCACCCAAATCACCCGGCCTTGCTCATTTAAGGTTCCTAGCAAGAGCGGCGACACGTTGGGGACCGGCGTAATGCGATCCGGCGGATGTTCAATAATGCGACGGATGCCAGTTGCCGGTAAGGCAAATTCGTCACCAGTGGTGATAAAAAACCGGAGATACAGTTCACCTTCGGGCGATTCGAGTTCTTGCAACTCCGGCCCTTGCTCTTGCCCTTTACCGGTCAAAAAATCGGGATTGCCGACCATCCTTTCCTCCAGCCCTGAACGTCATCCACGTAGCAGTTGTTTCACGGTGCCCAGTAGTTCCATGGGTTGAAATGGCTTAGCGATGTAGGCATCAGCGCCTTGTTTCATACCCCAATAGCGATCAAATTCTTCCCCTTTTGAAGAACACAGAATGACCGGCACATGCTGAGTGATGGGATCAGACTTCAGACGACGACAAACTTCATAGCCATTCATCCGGGGCATCACGATATCAAGTACCACAAGGTCGGGATGTTCTCCAGCCTGAATTTGCTCCAAAGCTTCAACCCCATCCATTGCCGCAGCAACGCTTAAGCCATTGCCTTTTAGCAATTCGGTGATCATTTCCCGTTGGGGAATGCTGTCCTCCACTACTAGAACCATGCTCATAATATTCAATGACTCGCAAATTAGCTTCCCTGATGCAATTTTTCACGGTGGAACGTGTTTATGCTGGGCGCGATCGCCAACTAGAGCAAGCATCACCCTGTATTTTTTTAAAGTACCCGTAAACTTTAAAATCTTCGCTTTTTAGGCATAAATGGTTAACTACCAAAGGTACCTAATGAGGGACGATGTCTGTGCCTATGGTGCCTGAGGTTTCAGCCCCTCGCGATCGCCCGCCAAGCCGAAGCGGATTCGCGCTAGCACCGTAGATGCGAATCATGTTAACGAATCTCGGCTAAAACCAACGAAAATCTTGTCTACAGTGGTTATACATCAGCGGTCAGGCCATGCCCCCCACAGCCAAGCGACTGACAGCCGCGAGAATGCGGACGCTCACCGGACGTATCAGAAAATTACGAAGTTGAGCGGCAGCGGACGGCAGGTTAAGTGGCGGCAAGCATGATCTAGTCATGTCGGCTAGCGGGGGCTGCGGGTTCGACTAACTGGCAATCATGAGCGGCCGACGCTCCAAGCTCAATCGCCTTTGCCGAGGGAACCTGGTGCCCCGACTAAAGTACGTTTGGGTGAGCAGGTGACGATCATGATGAGTAACGTCAAGATATAAGGCGCGGCGTTGAATAAGTAGTAGTAAGCGTTAATGCCCACTGACTGAAAAGCGGGCCCGATCGCTTGTGCGCCCCCAAACAAGAGTGATGCCCACAGGCACTGAATCGGATTCCAACGAGCGAAAATCACCAGAGCCACCGCCATTAAGCCCTGACCGCTAGAAATCCGTTCCGTCCACACGCCGGGATAGTAAAGCGACAGACAAGCGCCGCCAATGCCGGCCAGAAAGCTCCCCGCCACAATGCTGAGAAATCGCACCTTAAAGATGGAAATGCCCATGGCGCGGGCCGCTTCGGGACTATCGCCGACCGCACGAATGTAGAGCCCCCAGCGGGTAGCGCGAAAGAACCACTGCATGAGGGGCGCGATCGCCACGCCGATCAAAAATAGAGGACTGATTTTCAACGCCGACTGCACCGCTGGATTACTGCTCCAAGCGCCGAACTGTAGTGTAAATAGCTGCGGCGCTTGGGGTTGAATAAACGGTTTGCCCAAAAAGAAGGCCAAACCGCTGCCAAAAATAATCATGGCGATGCCGACGGCGACATCATTGACGCGTGGTTGCTGCGCTAGCCAGCCGTGAATGGAGCCGAGAAACATGCCCGCGATGCCCGCCGCCAATACCCCCAACCACGGTGCCCAAAACTCACCCACAAAACCTTGGGTCAGATAGGAAATGCCGTAGGCACTCATCGCCCCCATCAGCAGGGTGCCTTCGAGACCGAGGTTGATTTTGCCACTTTTTTCGGTCAGGCACTCTCCCAAACTCACAAAGAGAAAGGGGGCGCTGCCGCGTAGGGTACCGGCCAAAATGCCCAGGGGTACGCCCCACCAGCCGAGTGCTTCAGTTGCCATGGTGTGTCCTCAAACGGGGAGATATCACTAGAGTGCAAGTTGATGTTGTGTGAGGTGCGAGGTATCAGAAAGATTCGAAGTAACGGCGAACGGTTGGCGGGGATGACTCAAACCACTGGCTTTTCTTGGAACCAGGGCAGGCGACCGTAGAGCGAATCGCTAAATAGCACACACAAAAAGACAATGCCCTGGAAAACGAGGACGGTGGCATCAGGGAGATCGTGCGATCGCTGCAAAATGCCGCCACTGGCCAAAATGCCCCCGAGCAACACCGCTACTAAAATTGTGGCGAGGGGGTTATGCCGCGAGACAAACGCCACCAAAATGCCCGCATACCCGTAGTTAGACACCAGCGATTCATTGATGCGCTTTTGCACAGCAGCGACCTCAATCATGCCCGCCAACCCCGCACAAGACCCGCCCAAAAAGCACACTGCCAAAGTCAACTTACCGACCGGCAAACCGGCAATTCGCGCCGCCCGCAGATTACCGCCCGTCGTTCTGGCCGCGAAGCCAAAGGTCGTGCGTTGAATCAGCACATAGGCGAGGACACAAGCGATCAAACCGTAAATTAGGCCATAGTGAATGCGGCTACCGGGAATGGTGCCCATCCACAGCGCTTCACTCAGTTCTGCGGAAGAAGGCTTGGTGACAAATTCGGCATCGCGCATCGGCCCCTCTACCAAGTGGTTCATCACGGCGATCGCGATGTAGTTCAGCAGCAGACTGCTAATGGTTTCATTCACCCCCCGATAGTGTCGTAAGGCCCCGGCCAACATAATCCAGACACCCCCGCCGACAATGGCCGCGATCGCCATCGCCATTTGCCCCATGAACGGCGGCAGCGTCGCGCCCACGCTCAGTCCCATAACCACAGCGCAGAGACCCCCGATGACCAACGCACCCTCATTACCAATAATGACCAGCCCAAGCCGCGCTGGTAACGCCGTACATAGCGCTGTCAGCATCAGCGGCGCAGCCCGAATCAGGGTATTCTGCCAGGCACTCCAACTGCCAAACGCGGCTCTGTAGATAGAGCCGTACACCGCCAGCGGATTCGCTCCGGACAGAGCGCAAAAAATCCCAAAAATCAAAAGCGCCACCACCAATGCCGCGATCGGCAACAGCACGGACTCAAGGGGGCGTCGCCAGCGAGACAACCAGCTCGCACCAGCAGGGAATGCAATCGTCATAGACTAAAACTCAGAATCGCAGCAACTCTAATGACACTGGCAACATCAGCTCGCCTTAGGCTTGGGGCCAATCGGGCGGGTGGCTGAAGGTTGTTTAGGATAGTCGCCTCATCTGAGGGATCGAAACGTAGTCCGCTATACCAGAATCTCCTGCCGGTGCCTAAACGTCGGTAACTGACATCCATCTGGCTCGCACGGCGGCCTCCTGAGACGGCGATTGTGAGTGCGATCGCGGCACCTATCGCCTCAGCGCAAGCCCTGTCCTGTTCGGCCCCGCAATGCGTTTTGTAAGCATCCAAATGATCGATAGCGGGGAAATGAGATGATAAGCTCTTATAGATTGTTGTGTTGAGTCTTCTGAACGAGGGGATTGAGTAGATGAAACGTTTGTTGGTTGGCCTGGTGCTGTCGCTAGGAATGCTGCTAGGTAGCTGGTCAGGTGTGCCAGTACAGCCCGCTGCGGCAGCGTCCCTGTCTCAAGCATGGCAGTCACCCTTATTGGCCGAAGAAATTCGGAATGCGGTGGATGACAAGCTCAGTACCGAGTATGGTTCTAAGCTGGATTTGAATAACGCTAACGTGCAAGCTTTTGTGAAATATAAAGGGATGTATCCCACGATCGCGGGCAAAGTGCTCAAATACGCGCCTTACGACAGCGTTGAGGAAGTGTTGGAAATTCCCAATTTGAGCGATCGCGAAATTGACATTATCAAGTCTCATCTGGATGAGTTTGCAGTTACCCCTCCCGATCCCGCCCTCGTGGAAGGCGCTGATCGGTTTAACAACGGCGTTTACCGATAGGGAGCAGGTCACTTTCTGAAGAGGAATATTAGAGTAAGGCTGTAGCGATATTTGGATGGGTACCCTCATGACGCC
>NZ_JACSWC010000072.1 GCF_016888165.1 Halomicronema sp. CCY15110
CATGGCAACTCTCAGGGGGCACAGTGATGGGTTGCCTCTAGCATGTCACAGACCCTTTTTTCTTGCGCTTACCCTGGTTACTTCTGTCAATGGAGTTCCCATCCGGTTAACAGAAGAACGGTGGAGTCATATTCTTGAGCAGCATCCTGAATTAGAGGACTACCAACCGCTAATTTTGACCACAGTGGAAAATCCTGAACAGGTGTTGGACGGTGGCAATGGTCAATTGATTGCTGTGCGCTCAATTGCTTCTGGCAAGTGGCTATTGGTGGTTTACCGCGAGATTGAAAACCAGGGTGTGATTGATGATGGCTTTATTGTCACTGCCTTTTTTAATAAACGATCGCGATATTTGGAGGGGAAGAAACAAGTATGGCCCTAACTCAATCGGTCGAAATTAATCGTTATCTGAATATCGCGAAGGCTCTGCAAACCGTGGAACAGCGTCCTTGCTGGATGATGTTCGACTCTGAAGCTGACGTTTTGTACATCAATTTTCAAAACCCTGCTCAAGCTGCAACCGATAGCGAAGTCACCGATGATGATGTGGTAATTCGGTATTCCGGAGACGAGGTAGTTGGCTTAACCATTTTGTCCGTTAGCCAGCGGTAGGCTGTAGCGATATGTGCGAAGTTTGTAGGAGCGATCGCCTCAGCAATGGGGCGATCGCTTGAGCTTTAATTCAAATGTTGATTCAGGTATTACTCAGAAGTCTTCATTAGACACAAAAGTGGATCGAAATCCTTCTCCTGACAATAGTATAAGTATGATTCAGTTTTGAGCACTATTTTTTTAGCCAGCTTCATAGTCCTTTCCTAGCAAAGCCCTTTCCATAATAACAAGAGGCATTAGCTTCCTTAGAAAAAACTTTGTACTCTTCTCCTGAACATACAAGATAGCCACTAGAGAAATAAAGCAAAAAAATAAATCAAAATAGCAAATAATTAAACTTCCTCTATAAACAGAAATCAAAAAAACATATACGAAAGATACGAAGGAAACCCAAAGGCATGCCATGAAGAATCTCCCCAAAGTATGATTTCGAGAGATATGCTTCTCCTTTTCTTCAATCCTCTTTTGCAAACCTTTTACCAAGAAGAGATTCACTGCTTCGTTATCTGATTTGACCTGATCGGCTTTTTTGATATGAAAATTAATACGCTCCTCTAATCCAATACCTTTTGATATTAAGTTAAACCATCTTGATTTTATAAAAGAATAAAATTGATCAGTTAAAAATGCTCCAATCAAACTAATAACAATATCTCTTATGAGTACGTTCTTGATTGGAGTCTCAGCGATATCGAGCAGTGAAAAGACATTATATGAAAGCAATACCTTCCATACTCCTAGCTCAGGATCCCAAACAACAATGCACAAAACGTATAAGACAGAAATAATAATAACAGGAGGAGCAAGAAAACCGGAAAACTCCTCAAAGTATACTCTTTTTATTTCAGCTATTATTTCATCCATTCTATTATCCGAGAAACATTAAAAAATATACGTCTCCCGACGAAAGATCATACGAGCCACTTTCAATTACTGGAGCAGCAATAAACTGAAACTGTTCGCTCTTTTTGCCGATATAGGGTGAGAAGTCAACCAAGTCATCTAAGACTGTAAAGAAAACATTCATCTGTCTCTTGGAGGTCGTATTATAGATTTTAGCTTTTAAATTAATATTATCAGCGGAAACCAATGTGGCAGTAAGAGCAAATGGTTTTCCCAGTGTTTTATGAGATACTATCTTCCCGAATCTCTCAGCAATCACACTGTTAAAAGTAAATGTATTTGTCTCATCGCCTTTGATAGTTATCTCAATTATATTGTCCCCTTCATTATTTCTAACCGGGTTTATAGCTCTGTCAACATATTTATTGATTGACCTATCTCCAAACTCTCGTATTATCTTGTCTCCGGGATTTGCGACAAATTCAGAATATTCTTGTATACTCTGAATGCCATTCGTCTCAATGATTCTCTTTGTTAATTCCACTTGTTCTTTGACATCAGACAGCTCTAGATCTTCTCCTTCTTTTGCAGCTTTTTCATGCTGGCTAAAAAAAGATCTTTTCAGTCTATTTAGAGGGGTAATAAGCTCAGAACTTTGTTCATTGAAATTGAATCCAATGCTCGAATACTGAACCCCCTCAAATAGCAGTATTGCTCTTCGATAGTCCTCTTTTCGCATATATTCATTTTTTCTAATTCCTCCTCTTTCAATATCCAGATACGCTCTCTCAAATGCTTTTTCTGTGTAGAACAAGGTGTGGGCTAAAATTCCCATTGGGATTTGGTTGTTTTGTACAAAATCACCGGCAAATCTAACTTTTAGAGTCATATTTTATTTATCAGACTGACTAACTTATTGGATAGCATTGATTTGATGATTTTGGTGTAGTTGAAATATTTAAAAATAGTTTTACAGACAAGAGTTAAATCTATAGAAGAAACGCGATGTCATACATAGAGGGAACTTGGCTCTTTGGGAAAGAGTAATCGCGTTGGCTCAATCTGGGTTTTGGGGAGCTAGCCCAATACGGTCTCTAACAGGTTACCTAACAGGGCTTTACCCCGCCTT
>NZ_JACSWC010000073.1 GCF_016888165.1 Halomicronema sp. CCY15110
GGGAGTTCAGTCATGACCAAAGCCTAACATCCTCTGCTAGCTCATCGCTTGAGTCAACCTGGTTGAGCAATTACCAATTTACAAAAGATGAACAGCGATCGCGCCTCTGTGCTAATTTATAACTTGATTACTGCGGGATGTAGCGCAGCTTGGTAGCGCACTTCGTTCGGGACGAAGGGGCCGGAGGTTCGAATCCTCTCATCCCGATTCTTTTGTGTCGAGTAACAAGTTATTTGTCGTCGATCACTAATTCGTGTCGTCATAACTGTTTCTCTGTCGTCATTCACACATTTGTGTCGTTTGGTTGCTAAATGCGACTGATCACACAATGTTGTCGTCGGATGAGTTCGCATCTAAAAAGGCCTTATCAAAGATAAGGTGTACTTTCCCGAACGAAGTGCGCCTTTCAATCCACCTGTATATAGATTAGCGCCGACATTGAATTAAGTACAAATATTCTGGGATTTCGGTCGCACTGCTCTGAAATACGCTGAGCATAATCAGCCTCTACTGCTTTCAATCCGCCCTGTCCTGAAATGCTTTGGGCGACTTTTTATCGATAACAACCAGCTGTAGCATTGGTCTGCCTTTCAATCCGCCCTGCCCTGAAATGCCTTGGGCGACGCAATCTCTTTGGCAATCTGAGGCTGTGGAGATTCACTTTCAATCCGCCCTGCCCTGAAATGCTTTGGGCGACTTCCGGCACCATACCCGACTGGGATCCCGAATTGTTCCACTTTCAATCCGCCCTGCCCTGAAATGCTTTGGGCGACCCTTGTCGCAAAGGCCGGTAAAGCGTCAGGGCAGTCTTTCAATCCGCCCTGCCCTGAAATGCTTTGGGCGACCTGCGGTCGGGATGCCTGTTGTCTTTGTGGCTGTTGCGGTCTTTCAATCCGCCCTGCCCTGAAATGCTTTGGGCGACCTTGCCCCCACCAGCGCCCGCTACCGAGCCTTGATCTTTCAATCCGCCCTGCCCTGAAATGCTTTGGGCGACCCTCTGCCGGGTCAATCTTCAGGGTATTAATCCTCTTTCAATCCGCCCTGCCCTGAAATGCTTTGGGCGACTTAGTTGAGCGCCTTGGCGGATGCGACTGTAGCGATCTTTCAATCCGCCCTGCCCTGAAATGCTTTGGGCGACACATTAGCGTAAACCTCTTTACCCGTAAAGAGGTTCTTTCAATCCGCCCTGCCCTGAAATGCTTTGGGCGACCAGCCGCCTGCTCGCATTGCTGGATTGAAGCAATCTTTCAATCCGCCCTGCCCTGAAATGCTTTGGGCGACTATGCGAGTAACCTACGAGTAAGCTTAAGATAGGACTTTCAATCCGCCCTGCCCTGAAATGCTTTGGGCGACTTACAGCGCTTTCAGGTGCCTTATTACGGCATTCCGATCTTTCAATCCGCCCTGCCCTGAAATGCTTTGGGCGACCCTTGCCATTGGAAAGGTATACCCTGCAAGCTTTTCAGAGCTGAATTTGGCAAAGCTCAATCTAGTTCTAGCGGATTCTGTTAGAAGACCGGCAATTTGGATAAGCCAGTCAACTCAAACCTTCGTAGATTAAGAGCTTCAGCCTTTTGGCAAACCTACTAGGGATTTTGACCTCGCTTAGGTTTGCCAAATTTAAGATTTGGGTGGATTCCTCCTTGCTCGGAGGTGAATTTGATAACCATCGCTCCAGAACCCGTGCCCTCTTGCTGCGTGCGCCTTACAACTTCGGGGATGGACAGTTATCTAGGCCAGAAAGCAGGACGGTGTTCAGACCGTCAAACTAGCCCTTTTTCTAAGCACAGAGACCTTTGACGGCATGAGCTTAGGCGCTGCATTTATTTTAGTGGTACATACGAACCTGTCAAGCTCTTTGGACGACTGTACGTGATTCGTAAGCAGCGATCGCTAAATTTCTCGCTTTTTCTTGAGAAGTTCCTTGCAATGGCTGACGGATCGATTCAGTCTCAAGGCCCTGGAGAGAAGCTTTGGTCGTGATCTTCTGGGCCAAACGGCCATAGCTCCAGCGATGGACGCTGGCTCGAAACTTGGCTGCATATTCGTCTTGCTTCTCCTTGAGACCAGGAATTTTACGTTCAGCTTTAGCCTGGATTTCTGCATGGATGATTTCGCGAATATTTCCCAGTTCAGGGAGCACAACGCTGCTGGCTCCATATTCTGTGGCAGTTTCTAGGATGGCTTTGGCAATTAGCGAGTCTACATGCTCTCCTAGTCCGCCTTCAGAGATTCTATTCTCAGCGCTTTCTTTCTGGTTTTGGTGGCGTTGGTGAGCACGCTGTTGCTGCTTAAGTCTGTGCTTGGTGAAAAGACTATAGTTTTGGCCTAGCAGTTGACGAATGCTGCGATAGGTTATTGCCTTACTTGTCACGATATCCACGATCGCTAATGTGGCTGGCTTCTCCAGGCCAAAGCTGACTGCTGCAATGATCGATGGATTGCCCCGGTAGAGGGGCTGACTAGGGCGAGGAAACGGGTTCTGCAGCAACTCAAGGGTCTTCTCTCGCTTGGTGATGAAATCCTGCTGCTTCTGATTGAGATTCCCTTTGGCTTTTGTTCCCGCAACAATTTTGGCAATGCTGGTCGCCTTCTCTTGACGAACTTGTTCGGTGCCTTCTGCGGTCCAAAGACGAGTATCCACACTGCATTGCAGGGTCAGGTGATTGGCCGTCCAAGGGGTACTCTTACTTGCTTCTGAATGAGGCTTCCATAAGATGCGCCCGGACCTAAGGGTGAAAAGACTACTGGAGCGTTCGCCCTTGTTGTCTTTTTTGATTTGTTGGTCTTCTAGGAAGCGCTGGAACCAGTGAAGCTGTCGCTGGTCGCAGTAAATCTCGAATGTATGTTCGCTGAGGCCGTTGAAGCTAACGCATAGGCGTCCTTTTCCGTTGAGAAACCATTTGAGGTCTTCATTAGTTTCGTACGCCACGGGAAAAGGAAGAGAGTCAGCATCGGTCAGCAAGCGAGATTGCCAGATAGCCGCTTCAGTTTCATCTTTGGGAATTTGTTCAGTCGCGATCGCGAGTGCTTCCAGCCATTGCTCGTCGGTCAAATCTCGCCCCTTGGGCAGCCGAGACTTGGTGAGTTGCTCGTTGATGCGTTCTGTACGAATCTCGGCCTTGCGGCGACGATGTTGAAATTTTTCAAGATCTTCTGGTTTGTCTGGTACTTGAGACTTGTTTTTGAGGAGATAGGCGATCGCGCATTTCTGCAGGATATCCTCGGTTTCCTGGTACAGATCCCACAGAGCCTGATACAAACTTTTGCCTTGAGTCTGTTTGGCTTGCTTTTTACCTTTTTTCCGATTCGTCTTCTTAGAATCCTTAGCAGGCTTAGCAATCTGTGAACTTAGAAGATCCATGAGCTTAGTGGATTCTGCTCGGAGGGCGGGAAGATCGAGACCGGACACTGCCATCAGAGTTTCATCACTTTGGAGCACCTCCAGCCATCGGTTTTGTCCTGACAACTGATTTCTGAGACGGCGGCGGAGAGCTAGCCAGGATTTATAGATCCGCTTTACTTCCTCGCGGCCAGCGTAATACCAGCGGCCCGGCATTCCTTGAAATCGTGACTCGGTTTTTAGAGCCTTGCGGTAATTCTCAAACACACCAGCGGGAATCTTGCCTGCTTGACGCCACTGCTCAAAGTTGTCGTCTTCCCTAATCTGCCTTAGCATCTCGTTGACAAATGGCGTGTAGATATCAGCCATGAGGTGCCAAAGGTACTGACGAGTGGCTTCAGAAGCGACGAGGCGACACTGAATCGTGATCTTGCTCATGACAAACTTAGTTAAGAGAGCGCGAGTTTAATTCATTTGTACCACTTTTGACTGGTTGATTTGTATTGTTAGTGCCCTTTTGATAAATGACACCTCAAAAGTTAGGCAAGTATCTGACGCTGGATGAGTTTTGCACCTGCACGCAGACGTACCGCAAGTACGCTGACCAGATTGATCCCTACCCGAAGAACCGGGAGGAGACGATTTCGGCGTTGGCGGCGCTGTGTGAGCACATCATTGATCCGGTGATTGATGCGTTTGGGCGCGATCGCTTTCAGCTTACCTATGGGTTTTGCTCAGCGGATTTGCAGCGATCGCTGGCGAAGAAGGACCCGATGACGGGGGTGAAGCATGGCCGAGTGAGCCCAAATCTAGATCAGCATATGGCCCATGAGCTGAATCGAAATGGGAATTACTACTGCTCACGGTTAGGGGCAGCATGTGATTTTAGGATTGTGGATCTGCCGAGTGATGTGTTGGTGGAGTGGATTGTGATGCGGGAACTGCCGTTTGACTCGCTGTATTTTTATGGAGCAGAGCGACCCATTCACATCAGCTATGGGCCGCAGCACAAGCGAGATGTCTGGGGCTTCACCTCAAAAGGAACGCCAACAAAAAGAGGAATTGAGGGGTGGCAGGTCCAGGCATGGGCCTCAAAAGACTGGTGACTGCTCTGTAAGGATCAGTCGTCGGAATCGGCAAAGTGCCAGGTGGCGCTCTCCGACCCGCGCCAGAGATAGGCGGTAAGTTTTTTGCCCTGCTTCAGTTCTTCAGCGGGGGTCGCGGGCAGGGGCCAGCGTAAGGACTTGTAGAGTTCTAGGCGATAGAGATCAAAGGCAGACTCTAGCAAGGCGGCGTAAATAGCAGCGGCATCGAGGATCCAGCGGTAGTAGGCAAACAGTGCAACCATCAGGCCAATGGCTACGGCCCACCCCGTCCAAATGCCCCAGATAATTGACAATATGCCCCAAAACCACAACCTTACGGCGGCATTGAGGGCATCACGGGCGGTTTCGAGTTCTTGCTGAGCCGCTTGAGGCAAGAGGAACCACAACCGGGGCCAACAGAGGATGGCATCCAGACCGTACTTGATTTTAGGCCGTTGTTCTGCGGCCCGCAGGGCATTGCCTAAGCGAGTGGGCATGAGGAACTGCGGTGGGGGCGCTTGCATGAGTTGCCAATCGAGGGCGATGAGTTGCTGCCGCTGAATGGGGTTGAGGGTATCGATGCCACGCTGCGCCAGATTTTGAAATTGCTGTTTAGCCCGTTTTAGCCGTTGGGCCTGGTAGGCAATTAACCGTAGGTGAAGGGGGCGCAACACTAGGGGCCAGTAGCCCTCTAGCCAGCGCAGCAGGGTCAGTTCAAAACGCTGGGCCAGGAAGCCAGAGAGGGTGACGAGGATAAACGCGCCCAGCAACAGGGCTAGTTGGGTATCCTCTGGCAAACCGTTAAAGCCACTGACGAGTGGTTGCCAGCCAAAGCGTTTGGCCCAGGCGGCTATGCCCCCCAGCCAAAAGGCAAAAGCGGGGGCAAAAACTGTGGTGAGCCAACGTTCGGCTAGCTTGCCACTCAGGCTTTCGGTGAACTTGGGAAGCATGGCTGGGGGTTAGTCTTCTTCCACCAAAATTAGGGCTTGGTGGTGGGTCGGACATAGCGGCACGGGCTCGGCAATGCTGTGACGATACCAGACATAATCGCCCTCGGGGCAGACATATTGGGGGATGGCGGGCAGATCGGTAGCTTGCCCTGCCAGAGGATGGTAGTGGCGCTCGACATCGGGGGGGCGTTTGGTCTGGAGAAACTGATTGAGCCACTCGCGGCTGGCATCGTGGGCGGCAAGGCAGTCGAGAATGCGGTTTTCTAAGCCGGGGGAGAAGGGCTGGTTGAGCAAGTCTGCCAGTTGCGCATCGACGGTAGGGGCGGTCTCGCCCAGTAGGTTGGGGAGGTAAGGGCGAATGGCGGCGGCAGCAGTGAGGATATCGTCTGGGGAATACATCGCGAGGTGATGGTAGAGGATCAAGTCAAAGGGATGGAGGGATTTAGAGCCCTAGGTGCCGACATAGGTAAAGGCAGCCCAGTGGTAGGGATGCTCAAAGTCGTTTTCTTGGGGGCGACGGGAAATTGTGGCTTTGTAGAGGTAGTCGGCGGTGGTGGCGGCCATTCTTTCGATATCTTCGGTGAGTTGAAATTCGGCCAGGAAGGTTTTGAAGTAGGCCACTTTTTCGCCATTGGGGGTGTCGCGTAGCCACAGTTGGGCCTGGTGGAGTGCCTGGTGGGGGGGCAGTTGCTCGACGCGCCAGAAATCGTAGAAGCGGGAGAGTAGCATCATGGTGCTGAGGTCGCTAACGGACCAGAGGGAGGCGACGACCCCCGCGACCCCGGCCTGAAGCAGCCCGGTGGGGAGGCTCACCACTTCATCGGGCAGGGCGGCACCGGGCATCCCGGTCTCACAGGCCGAGAGCACGGCCAGCCGAATTTCCTTGAGATTCAGGGCCAATAGATCCCGGAGGCTAAGGGATTGGCCATCACTCAGGAGCAAACCGTTATCGAGGGGATTGCGAGGGTCACTGCTGCCGTGGCAGGAAAAGTGCCAGACAGGGTGCTGGGGCAGAGCTGCGAGGACGGCTTCGCGAGTGGCGGCGGTGTGGCGGAGAACTTGGTGCTGGGGGAAGTGGGCCACAGCGGCGGCGACTTCTTGAGCTGAGTTGGGCAGAGGGGGCGCGGTGCAAGGCAGGGGTTCATCAATGGCGAGAAGGGTGGTCGCGGGGGTATGGGCCTGGGTGCGCGCTGCGTCCAGGGCCTGGGCATTGGGGGCGTAGGTGAAGATGACGCTATCGCAGGCGTAGCGCCGTTGGGTGGGGGTGGTGTCATCCGGAGTCCAGGCGGCGTGGAGGGGTAGGAAACTGAGATATCCAGTGGGGATGAGGGTGGCCGTGGGGGGAAGGGGCGATTCGGGATTGGGGATTGGGGCTGGGGAGAGGTTCAAGAGGATAGGAGCCATGACTGCATCCCAGAGATAGTTGGTGATGCGATCTAGCTCCTTAAACCATCGCTCTCGATTTTGGGCCTTAAGAGTGGGATTATCGGCAGGAGTTAACACGCTCTGATAGTAGGCTTTGAACCAGCCCGTGCTCTCGTTATCTTCTTCGCCGACCAATAGCTGCCGCAGCTCAGACTCGGTGAAGCTGTCGAGCCAGACCGGGGTGATGGTAGGCGTGGAAGGTTGCCCGACCTCGCGAGACTGGAGTTGGAAAATGAGGGTAAGGGTGCCGTTGGGGGTCGGGATCAGGTAGACGAGGGACTGGGCCGGTTGCAGGGTGGCGGCAATGTCGGCAAAGGTGGGCAAGGCCAGGAAGGTATCATAGCCAGGGATTTGGCGAATTTCGGCAATGCAGGTTTGTAGGGTTTGGCGGGCCTCGGTGCCCTGCTGTCGCAACGCCGCTTCGATATCTGTAGATTGGTTGTCGCTGAGGCGGGTGCTACGCTCACTGACTTCTAAATTGCGGAGGGTAGCGGCAGCGGCAGCGTAGCGCTCGACCAACTGGGGATTGATCTGGCGGATAGCGGTTAGATCGGCCCGATCGCGCTGGAGGGTTTCGCGGAGGCTGCGGGCCCGACCTTGCTCGATGGTGGCGACGGCAGTTTGTCGGTCACCTGCTTTGGCATAGGCGTAGGCGGCTCGACGGTAGAGGTTACTAGTCTCTGAGAGTTCCGACGCTTGGCTGGCTTGAGAAAGAGCCGACTGGTACAGGACTTCGGCAGCAGCTAGGGCGGCGGTATAGGGGCTGATCGCGTCGGCCCAGCGGCCTTCATCGGCATAAAGGTTCGCTAACAAGCGAGCGGTTTTTCGGCACTCGTTAGGCAGCGTATCTGGCGTCATCACCGTGAGGGCCTGCTGGTAGGCGGTGATCGCCTGCTCGATATTCGCCGCTTTGTCCCCCCGGATGCGG
>NZ_JACSWC010000074.1 GCF_016888165.1 Halomicronema sp. CCY15110
ACTCTCGATACTGGTAGGTTGAGCGAAGTCGAAACCGGATTGAACGGGTACTTTATTTAGTTGCAGATCCCTAGGCGGCTTTGGTGGTATCGGCGGAGTGCCAATAGGTGAGGCCGTCGCGCTGTTCGGGGATGACGAGGCCGAACCATTCGAGGCGTTCGAGGTTGGCGGTAATGGCGTCGAGTTTTTTCTGGATGGTGCGGCCTTTGAATTGGGCGGCGATTTGTGGGGTGGTCCAGTCGCCGGGGGTGGTGCGCAGCAGGTCGCGGATGGCGGCGAGCTGGGCTTTGGGCTGGGTGGGCCACTTTTGTTGTTCGACGGGTTCGACGATCGCGGCGGCGGGGATTTCGGTGCCAGGTAGGGTGCCTTGGATGCCCTCACCTCCGGTGCCCTCACCCCCGGCCCCTCTCCCGGCCCCTCTCCCGGAGGAGCTACCGTGTATACACATCTCGCATGGGAGATCAAAATTCTGCCTTTGCCCCCCTCCGCCCCCCAATTCTGGGGGGAACCTAACGGCAAAGTCCCCCGGAATCGGGGGATTTAGGGGGCCATAAAGCTGGTAACGACATCATTAAGGACTTATGTATACACCGTAGCTCTCCAGGGAGAGGGATTTAGGGTGAGGGGCATTCTCCTCTAGCCAGCGCGACAGCTTTGCCAGCTCTGCCGCTACCTCCCGCGTCACCCGTGCACGATACTTCTCCGGGTTCAGCGCTTGCGGGTCGGTGAAGGTTTTGACGAAGCGATCGAACATTTCCGGCTGCTTTAGATCCGCCAGGTTCACCCGCTCACGGGCACCGTAGCTGCCATATTCCCCGCTAAAGCCCTCCCAAATCTCAAAGTG
>NZ_JACSWC010000075.1 GCF_016888165.1 Halomicronema sp. CCY15110
CAAGAATAGCGGTAGCGCAATCCACAGGATGGTGAATGTATTCATCGTCATGGCGTATGGCTCCGCTCGATTTCCTGAGTATCCAGTGTGGGGTTATCGCGCGACAGTTTCATTACCCCCACCAGTATTAGCGCCTGAGCGGGGCAAAATCAAGGCGATACAGACCCCCATCACAATGTTGGCGGGCCTGAGATCTGCCGTCAGCAAAAACCAGATGGTCAGCCGCAATAGCAGGTCTAGGTAGCCGATCATGCCAGCACCATCCCAAATAAG
>NZ_JACSWC010000076.1 GCF_016888165.1 Halomicronema sp. CCY15110
AGGAGGGGAACGTCCCCTGAAGCTCAGGTTTGAAACTGCTGACTGTGGAGATAGGCGTAGCGATCGCCCCGCGCCAGTAATTCTTCATGGGTGCCGGATTCCACGATTTGGCCAGTTAGGGGACGGTCCCCTATTGGCTCGCCCAACCAGTCAAACTTTAGCCAGAGGGAGGAGGGGAACGTCCCCTGAAGCTCAGGTTTGAAACTGCTGACTGTGGAGATAGGCGTAG
>NZ_JACSWC010000077.1 GCF_016888165.1 Halomicronema sp. CCY15110
CACAGATGGCTCCCCTTCTCAATCTGAGAATCTAGCTACATCAATACTCTCAGGACTTTTCTGCACCACTAAGGCTTGACCCAGAAGAACTGGAAACCTACTCACAAAATTTGGTGGCCGATCTAAAAGACGGTTTAGTCGAAGATGCGCAACTAGCCAGGGGTACAGATATTCCGGAAGGCAGCAAAGCTGCACAAGGGGGGTTTGACCTCGGTATTTTAAAAGCCGAAGTCAATGTGGCAAACATAGTCACGTTACTCAAGTGGCTCAAACACCGCATTGCTGGAGCCGAATTGGAAATTGAGTATGGCGATGTGAAGCTGAGATATCGCACCGAAGAGCAGCTAGAGCAACAATTAGCCGCACTGGAGAAAATTTCTCACCTCACGGTTAGAGTAGTAAAGAATGAGACCAACGACGGTTGATGGCAAAAATTGCGCTGCTGATTGGCATTAGTGACTATGGCGAAGCCCTGACGAGTTTGCCAGGCACTCAGGAAGACCTGCAAGCGATGCAGCGGGTGCTGAAAAGTCCTGATGTGGGCGCATTCGATCGGGTCGAAGTTTTACCCAATCCGAATCGCACCGCGATGGAAGTGGCGATCGAAACGCTGTTTACTGACAATCGTGATCGGGATGATCTGATTCTGCTTTATTTCTCTGGTCATGGGGTGCGGGATGATAGTGGTGTGCTGTACTTTGCCGCCAGCAATACGCAAAAAAGCCTTCAAGGACGAATTCTTACCAGCACAGCCGTCAGTTCTGGGGCGTTGCAGGGCTATATGGGCCAGAGCCGCTCAAAGCGGCAAGTGCTGATTTTAGACTGCTGCTTTAGCGGGGCCTTTGCCCGTGACATGAAGGCCAAAGATGATGAAGCCGTGAATGTCAAAGCCCAGCTGGGGGGCGAAGGTCGCGCAGTGTTGACCTCCTCGACGGCAACCCAGGTTTCCTATGAACGGGAGGGCGCGAGTCTTTACACGACTTATCTGGTGCAGGGGTTAGAAACCGGGGCTGCGGATAAAGACGGTAATGGACAAATTACCGTGGATGAACTGCACGAGTACGCCCGCGAAAAAGTGCAAGAGCAAGCGCCGACGATGCAGCCCGAAATCTACGCGGTAAAGGAAGGCTACAAGATTTTTATTGCCCGTGCGCCCCAGGGTGATCCAAAGCTAGCCTTTCGCAAAGAGGTTGATGAACGGGCCAAACTGAAACGCGGTCAGTTTTCGCCCATTGATCGGCGAGCCTTTAAATTTCGAGCGCAAGAACTGAGGTTGCCTGCACCAGAGGCAAAGCACATCATTGATGAAGTGTTGCAGCCTTATCAAGCGTTTTGGGCAAAGCTCAACGAGTTTGAAGCGGCTGTAAAAGACACGCTGGAGTATGACCCGCAGATGAGCATTGGTAGCATCAATGACTTGCGATATTTTCAGCGGATTTTGAAACTGCGTGATGAAGACATCGCGCCCGTGCTCAATACCTATCAGATTGACCTGGTAGCACAAACTATTAAATCTGTGACTGCTTCCAATTCTTTTAAGGCGGCTTCTGTCAAGACTGCATCGGCTGACATCTCAGATGAGCTCTCACTGGAATCTGAACAAGGTGTGGACTATGCCCACTTAAGAGAATTGCTGCGGGCGGGCAAGTGGAAAGAAGCCGATCAGGAAACGGTTGAGGTGATGCTGAAGGCGGCGGGAAAAGATGCTGAAGAACGCCGCTATCTAACCCTGGATGAGGCGCGTAATTTTCCTTGCAAGGATCTGCTGACGATTGATCGGCTGTGGGTTCACTTTAGCGGCGGCAAGTTTGGCTTTAGTGTGCAAAAGCAGATCTGGGTTGAGGTGGGTGGTAAGCTTGATTTTGGCGAAGATAGAGATGCCGCGATCGCGGCCTATGACAAAATGAGCGATCGCAACGGCTGGCGCGTAAATGAGAGTTACATCTCTTACGACCAGGTGACTTTTAATACCTCAGCCCCGGCGGGACACCTCCCCCTCGGGTGGGGTGAGTGGGGTGAGGGGAGTTGTGTGTGGGGGTTGGTTTTTTGTGGTGGTTTTGGGGGGTGGGGGTCTCTTCTCTCGCATCCAGACTTGTGAACTGTAGCATATCAGGGCTTCAGCTCGATCCGTAAGTTTTATTTCCGGTTGTTTTTCAACGCCAAAACGAGGGTTTCAGCCAACCGTTACCTGGCACCAACCATTAAGTCGTATCCGTAAATTGCAGGCCGGCAATGTCAGGATTAAAACAATTCGCCAGCACAAACTTTTTGGCGACTTCCACCACCTCATCAATCGGTACTTGCCAATCGTCCCAGAGGCTTTTTTGCCCAGGGCTGACCTTCTTGGCCTTCATTTTTTGCCGCAAGGCGGCCAGTTTTTTACTGCCCCAATGGTTACGCTTTTCCGACTTCGGTTTCGGCTTGTACTTTTGGCAAAACTGCCGATAAGCCGCCGCACAAATGTCCAACGTGAGGCCCAACGCCAAAAACGCCGGATGCCATTGGGTCAGCCCATCTTCAGTCAAGCGCTCATAACTACCGTAGTTGCTGTAGTCGTAGAAAAACCCCTGCTGCATGCCAGCAGCTTTGGGGTTGGCATGGATGTAGCGCAGCGTATTCAGCGCCCGGCGCTTGTCCGTGTTAGGAAACCCCGTGCTGTGATACCGCTTTTCCCAAAAGTGCCCCGTGCGGTGCAACAGGCGATTGAAGCACATCGCCGTGTACCAGTTGAGCCAATGCATAATTTTGGGCAAATCTTCTGGGGCTGGCGGCTCTAGAAGATAATGCACATGGTTGCTCATAATGCACAGAGCATACAACTTGAAGCCAAACTTATCCTGACAGCGTTTGATGGCGGCCAACAACAACTGCCGACACGCCAACCGCATGAGCCGAAACTCTCGGTTGTTGCACCGAGTTGTGATGTGGTAGCAATAACCCAACTGGAGCTGACGAGGCAAACGCGACATAGCCCTGCTCCTTGATTGGCATCAGCATCCTGCCATTAACCACCTTGAGGCCCAATCGCATAACGAGTCGGTGTGCCTCTCGCGGTAAACGCCCAAAGATCCCGCTTCTGCTGCGGCCCATAGCTAACGTGGATGGGTCGCTCTGCCCCATAAAAATACAGCGAGTCAAACGGCAACTCCCGCGCCACAATCCAATCTACCAACTCGTCACTCGACAAATCGACAATCCTGAAATCACCCGCCGCCCCCAACCGCGAGCAGTAGTAATTCCCTTTCCGATTCACCTCATGGGCCATGTGCTGATCTCGGTCAGGACTGGCGACACCATGCTTCACTCCCGTCACCGGATCTTTCTTCGCCAGCCACCGCTTCAAATCTGCTGAGCAAAACCCATAGGTAAGCTGAAAACGCTCTTGCCCAAATTCGTCGATTACCGGATCGACGATGTGCTCACACAACGCCCCTAAAGCCAGAATCGTTTCCTCCCAGTTCTTCGGATAGGGATCAATCTGATCGGCATACTTTTGGTAAGTCTGCGTGCAGGTGCAAAACTCCTCCAGCGTCAAATATTGCCCTATCAACCTGTCGTGCATATCAGAGTTGTGCTATGTAGGTCACAAATCATTGCCAATTGGCAATATCTACAAATCACTTTTGCGTCGATCAGGATGGTACATATTTCTCAGGGTTAAGAGATAGTTGGGCTCAGTCGCCACAGTCACCCAAATGTGATGAGCGATCGCCAGTCGTTGCTTATGCCCCTCGCCAGGTACCCGGCGATGTTCTCCTTGAGAAAACCAGTGGTTTACAGTCGTCAACGAACAATCACAAATGAACGCCAGTTCTTCCCGCGTAACATTCCAACTATTGAGAAAGGCTTCTAACTCCATCCGGTGGTTTGCCTGTAACCAGCACAACAATGCCTATTAGTCTTACCGAGAAGTATTCAGAGCACAATATAGAAGCAAATGTACTTGCCATAGTGGCAATCCTTGAGGTAGAGTGAATCCTAGTTATTTCAGATCGAAACTCGGGAAATGAGTCAACCTAATCTTCCCGCATATATGAAAACCATCATGTGCTGTCTGTGCGCTAGCCCCGAGACACGGCGCTACTTCTGGGAAACGATGGTCAGCTATACGCTGTTGGTCAACGAGCTCCTGGAAGCTGTCCCTAACCGTCCCGAATTTCCGCAGTGGCAACGCAGGGGAACCATTGACCGCGAAGCCGTTCGTATTGTGTTGAAACCACTCAAGGCCAAGCCCAATTATGCGCAGTTACCCAAACGTTTTTTGACCTCTGCAGAATTAATCGTTTGCTATGTCTACAAGTCCTGGTTAGCACTACAAAAGAGACGCCAGTGGCAACTAGAGGGAAAGCGTCGATGGTTAGCAGCGATTGAAGCGGATCTCAAATCGATATTGTCTAGCGACTTGAGCTTTGAGACGGTACAAGCTAAGGCCCGGAAAATTCTAGAACAGGCTGAACAAGATTTAGAATCTCCGCCATCCGAAGTAACTAAAAAAGGCAAGAAATCAAAACGGCATAAGAAGCCGAAATCACTATTAAAGTACCTGCTCGACCGCTACGACGAAACGACTCAGGAGCTGGAACATCGGGCAATTTGCCATCTTCTACGCCATGATATGAAGGTCGGTGAGGAAGAAGATACTCCTGACACTATTCAACACGTCATTGACAGAAAACGAATTGAAATTGCACGTCTGACCGAGCAACTACAAAGTCGTTTGCCTAAGGGGCGTGATCCGAACCATGAGCGGTTTGTGGAAAAGTTGGAAATAGCCGTTGCTCTGCCAGACTGTTCCCCTGAACATTGGGATCCCGAAGAGTTTGACGAATGGCGTATCCAAAAACAGATTTCTGAGCTGAATACGCTGCCATATCCAATTTTGTTTGGAAGTGCCAGTGATCTCTATTGGGATATTCTGAATGACACGACTTCTGCTGCAACCGGATCTGCCAAGAAAAGGTCACGCAAATCAAAGCGTCCTAATGAACGGCTGCAGGTTCGTTTTAAGGGGCTTGACGAGCACAAGTGTAAGATTCAATGCGATCGACGGCAGTTGAAGACATTCCGTCAATTTGCGACTGATTACATCAGTAATCAGCAACTCCCCAAAGACGAAAAGTTCGGAGAGGGATTGTTCGCGTTACGCTCTGCCTGCTTAATCTGGAAAGTTGATCCCGAGGCCTCTGCTGGCTGCCGAAATCGTCAGAAAGCAATGCTCCGCAAGGACTCTCATCTTAGAGAGTCTCTGGAGAAAGGCGAACTCTGCCTCATTAATTATCCTTGGGAGACGCACCGACTCTATCTGCACTGTACTTTTGACATTCGCCTCCTTACTCAACAAGGGACGGAACAAGTCCGTTTGCAGAAATTGGATGCAGCCAAAAAATTAGTTAAGAAGACTCAAGAGCGACAAGCCGCTGACCCGTCCATCACTATGACGGAGAATCAGGCATCACGCTTCAAAGCCAAGCAAACCAGCATTAGCCGATTGGAAAAGAATCGACCTGCTGAACGGCCTGAATGCCAAATCTACCAGCCAAACCCCAATATTTTTGTGGGCATTAGCCTAAGCCGTCATGAACCCGTTACCGTCATCGTGTTTAACAAAGAGAGCAACCAAGCGTCGGAATATTGGTCTACTGACTCACTGCTGAAAATACGAGGCATCACATCTCCCCGTAACAACCAGAGTATTGTTCAACTTCACCATGAACAGCAACAGCTTTTACGCCGATGGCGACGACAGCGGCATTACAATCTCTGCCAGCGACCAGCTGAGCAAAAGCAAGGTGACTACCATCAGCATGATGCAGAATCGCGGTTGGGTGATTACCTGGATCGCCTGATTGCAGCCAGAGTGACTGAATTGGCAGTCCGCCGACAAGCCGCAGCGATCTCACTTCCAGAGCTGCGAAATATCCGTGAAAGCGTAGAGAGTGATATTCAGGCAAGAGCCGGAAAGAAGTATCCCCACCATGCAAAATTGCAAGCTCAATATGCGAAACAATATCGCCGCGAGTTTCACCGTTGGAGTTTTGGACGACTGGAACAGTACATTACTGAAGCTGCCAAACAACGAGGAATTGTGGTTTGTAAAGGACGGCAGCCCAAACACGGCAACGAGCAAGAGAAGGCCCTAGCCGTCATCACGAGCGCAATCACGTAGCGTAGACATTTGAACCTTGAAAAGATTAATATTCTTTTGCGCGTCAGTTCTTTAAGGACTGTCGATAAGTGCAGGGTGAGTTTATTTGCTTTCCAGCCTGCTGTAGTTGTCTGCTCTCTTGTGCAGCTTGCTGCATTCAAGATGTTGGGTCGCGCCAGCATCCAAGGGGCAATGTTTCTGTAGTTGACGGTCTCACCATTAATTATAGAGATACAGGCGTACGTGTCGTGGCAGCTACCAAAAAGCCCCGAGCAAGGGGACCCATCACTTTCTGGCAAACCTAAGCATGGATAGTTTCCCTGGGAGGTTTGCCATTCCTGAAAACCACTGTATGGCAGGGATCTCGGAGAATCTTTAATCTCATGAGATTTTTCTAAGGGCTTTCTAGGAACACCTTCCTAGAGGTTTGCCAAATTTCTGTTTAGAGGGCTGGCTGCGCAAGGTTTACAGGTTGCGGGGTTTCATCCCTGCATTTCAATGCTGATGGGATGAAAGAAAGACAACAATACAGGGATCTGTATTGACTGTGGAGTTTCATCCCTGCATTTCAATGCTGATGGGATAAGAGACCTCAGACCAGACTGCAAGTAAGTAAGCTTTGTGTAGCCATCAGACTTTGATGAGGTGAAAGGAACGTCAGCTTCCCAAAATTGGAAATTAGTTCTTTAAATCTGGCAAAAATCAAATGAGTTGCTATCAAAAAGCTGTTTTTTTGGTATGCATCGCCTGTAAGCCTCATTCTTCCGTCGATTTTGGAAATTAATCCTTTAAATCTGGAAAAATAATCCTTTAATGGACAAAAGCGGGTGATGAGACTCGAACTCACGACATTCAGCTTGGGAAGCTGACAAGAATATCGATAATTCAGTACTTTCAGCCGCATTCATCCGTTCCTACACCCAATTTACACCCAAAAAGCCATGCGCTTAGTTAAGATCTTTCGATAGTCAACTATGAGATCTCATCGCGGGGCTTCCATTTGTTGAAGCCCCTTGGATACCAAAAATCAGTCGTCAGAACATATGAGCCTAACCGACTTGAGAAATTGAGGCATCGACCAAGAAGACTGACCGTAAAGAACTGTATAGTTTCGGCTCGTATTGGGTAACGTGAGATAATTTTGAACTGTCCACTTATGTGGAATGCCTAAATTCGCACTGTGGCTCTTTTGCCACGGACGAGAGGATGCCCTACTTGAGGTTGCGCTGTCGCAGCCAGGGATGTCTCCATATCTCGTTTCCCGTCTCCTCAGAGGCGGAGTCACATGCGATGAATATCAATTCTTCTCTTGAAGCCTCTCAGTTTGGAACCAAACACCAAGCCGCAGAGCTGATCGGCTTAAGTCCTGAAACCCTAAAAAAATATCGGCTTAAGGACAAAATCCTAATTGAAGACATCCACTGGGTTAAGTTGAATCGGCGCACAATCCGGTACAACTTGCCGTTGCTAGCTGACTGGTTAGCGAACCGGAATGACCCGCAAGCGCACCAGAAAGCGATTGAGCAGTACCAGCGATCGCTGCTGTCCAATCAAAAACGGCGTCCAGGTCGCTCTTCTCAGTCCAGTCAAAATTAAACAGGAGATGAGGCGATGGCTATTTCGATTAGCGCATCGCCTTATCTGCTGGAGAGTAATTTGACGGTAGTCCCCTCAGTTGGTGAATTTATCGATTCACCAACTGAGCGATTCTCAGCAGCTAAGGCGATTAGCCAAGACGCAGAACTTTCAGCACAATCAACTAACAAAACTCAATGAGTAAGGCTAAGAAAAAGCCTTACCCCCAGGCAGATACCCGAAAAGAAAGAAACTCTAAAGCCACAAGAGTAAATTCTCGGTTGTCTGCACAGTCAAGTAAGGCTGTTCGGAAAAAATCTACTTCTACCAATGGTAAGCCAACTCGAAAAATCCTGGACTTTTTTGCGAAGTTTCATGGCTGGGACTTTATCTTTGCCCCCGCCAAACTTGGAAAACTAAGTTGGCAAACTTACAAAAGAAATCATCCGCTCAGCGCCGCATCTCTATACAGACGCTGGGCTGATCCAGAGCAAGTTATTGGGGTGAGGTTTCAAAGCAATCGTTATGGTGAAGCGGGAACGACACAGTACCTGATGCTGGATATTGACATTGGTAGTGCATATCATCCAGCAAACAATCACCATCACTATGCAGGCATCCTCAACGCACTTCAGCAGATTGGGTTGTTTGACTACATACTAATTTGCTCCAGTTCATCGGGAGGGTTGCATGTTTATTATCCTTTGCCAGATTCCGTTTCTTGCTTCAGATTAGCCTTGGCTATTCGTGAGCAACTTACACAAGAAAGGTTTACTGTTCAAAACGGGCAGCTAGAAATCTTCCCTAACGTAAAGAGAAAAGGTTCAAATTATCAGGCGCACCGATTGCCACTGCAAATAGGTTCTTATGTTCTGGGCCAGAATTTTGAACCCTTACATCGGGATTTGGATCGCTTCATTGATACCTGGAATAAAGTCTCGGCAGTCCAGGATATGGAACTGCTTAATAAAAAGATCGCTCAGGCTAAGCCCACTTGGGATTGGTCGAAGTCACATGACGCATTAACAGAAAATAGCCCGACTCAGTGGAAAGCAGACTTAGAAGGCATCATGGCAACCGGGTGGACCCGTCCAGGGCAAACCAACTTCATTATTCAGAAACTCTTGCAGTATGCCCGCATTTTTCTAGAGATGGAATGGGATGAGGTAGGAGATTGGGCGATTCAACAAGTACCCACCTTGCCTGGCTTTAAGGAGTTCTGTGGTCATCAGAATGATTATCAGCGGCGGGTGCGCGAGTGGGTTGCAACCAACCGCAAGCATAATCGTTATTATCCCTACAGTCAGCGGCAGCGCAAAGCCAAACCAGTTGATGAGCCCAAAGGACCAGACAACGACGATAAGGCCCAGGCGGCATTGTCGCGCATTCAACAAGCGATCGCCCGTATCCATGCCAGTCCTGATGGTATGCCGAATGGGGTCAAAGCTCGCCAAGTTTTGATTTGCCAGGAAGCCCAGTGTAGTGCTCAAACCCTCAGGAAATATCTTCATCTGTGGCATCCACAACATGAGAGAAACGTTCCTGACGCCGAAACTGCAACCGATCAACAACACCAGGATTGCTTACACCCAAGTGGAGCAGAGTGTGTAACTCCTGATCTGGCGTGCGCTTGAGGGTCTTTCTTCCCCCTCTGTGAGCATGTGAAACGCCTCTGACCGTAAAATCTGACGCAAAATCAAGGGGTTACACACCCCGTCCTACTAAGGTGTGGCAGCGCAGTTTAGCTAGATATGCTGACTGTAGC
>NZ_JACSWC010000078.1 GCF_016888165.1 Halomicronema sp. CCY15110
ATGCTGTTTTTCCTGCTGGGGGCGGCATTGGTGTATCAACAAACGCAATCCTTTGCGTTCACGGCCCTGGCGGATGCCCCGATGGATGCGATCGCCCTGATTTTTGTCGGCTTACTGACTAAGGGCGGCATTTTTGTATCGGGTCTTTGGCTACCGCTCACCCACTCCGAATCAGAAACTCCCGTGTCGGCCATGTTGTCGGGGGTGGTGGTGAAGTCGGGCATTTATCCCCTGGCCCGCTTTGCCCTCATGTTCGA
>NZ_JACSWC010000079.1 GCF_016888165.1 Halomicronema sp. CCY15110
ATGCTGTTTTTCCTGCTGGGGGCGGCATTGGTGTATCAACAAACGCAATCCTTTGCGTTCACGGCCCTGGCGGATGCACCGATGGATGCGATCGCCTTCATTTTTGTCGGCTTACTGACTAAGGGCGGCATTTTCGTATCGGGTTTGTGGTTGCCCCTCACCCACTCCGAATCAGAAACCCCCGTGTCGGCCATGTTGTCGGGGGTGGTGGTGAAGTCGGGCATTTATCCCCTGGCCCGCTTTGCCCTCATGTTCGA
>NZ_JACSWC010000008.1 GCF_016888165.1 Halomicronema sp. CCY15110
GCCGCCGCCAACCCGCTCTCCCTGCCCTTTTGTTGCGGGGCCAATGATCAGGCACCCACAAAGCTTGATTGGCCGCAAGGATGACCTCGCTACCCTAACTAATTGAATGAGCGGTGCCCACCCACCAGTATCAACGGGGTGGGGGAGCGGCGTATTGGCAAATCTTCACTGCTCTATCACTTTTGTCAAACGTGGCCAGAACGGGTGCCTCCCG
>NZ_JACSWC010000080.1 GCF_016888165.1 Halomicronema sp. CCY15110
TTCTCGAAAGTGACGACTTTCTCACGATGAGACTACCGATACTTTGCTCCCAAAACTTTTCTGCACCAGTGAGGCCCTAATGGGAACCGTGCGGCTATCCTGAACTCCCAAATCTTGAACTTTGGCAAAGTCTGCTCGAAAAATTACACAAGCGTCAACCTTTCTTTAGAACTAAATTACATTGCATGAACCCACTTTCTTTCTGAGAAGAGTGTGCTAACTTAATAGATAAGAAATAAACAACTGAATACCTCCACGCAAGGCATTTTCAAAAACACTTTGAATCTCTTGCATCCTCTAAAAACAACTCAGAGTTAACGTAAAACAGCACTGAAATGTGTCTGAAGCTTTAGCTTAAAGGCTACTGAATGTTAGGAAAGTGTTGTCAGGCGTCGTAAACCCTAGTAAGTAAAGCAGTACACCATCACTAATTAGGTACACTTTATCAAGTTCGGAAGTCAACAGTTCAATAGCTTTAAAGAGAGTTCGACATTCGCGTCGAGCTCTCTTTGACTTTTAAATTGGGTAGTCCCGAACGGGTCAGGATAGGAAACTGAATTTCTAACAAAGAGGCGATGCCGCGATGGCAAAACTCTGTGAACCTGGAATCAGATTGAGATTGATTCAAGT
>NZ_JACSWC010000081.1 GCF_016888165.1 Halomicronema sp. CCY15110
GCAATGCTCACAACTTCCCCCTCGACTTGGCAGCGGCTGAGGCTCCCGAAATCATCGGTTAGGCTTCACCTGCTCAGTTAGTTTGAGTTAGAACTTAAGGCGCTTCTCTTCGGGGGAGCGCCTTTTTGCGTTGCCTATTGACTTTGCTGGCTCATAAGGGCAGGGGCGAGATGGCAAAATTCAAAAGGCAACAGTGAAACCTGTTAAGCACAAGGCGCTTAGCACATTAAGGTGCGCGAACCTAACCGCGGATGGCTATAACAGTTGAAAGAGCAGATCACCGAACGCGGGAAAAATACTTTCGGATCGGGCAAAGGTTAGATCAGCGCCAATGATGGCGATCGCATAAGGCTGGTCATCCAGGGTAAGGATTGCCATCTCGGCCCGGACTCCAGAGGTCAGACCCACTTTCGTCAATAACTCACCGCCGGGGAGTCCCGCCCCGAGAAATCCTTGCACCGCTCCTGCCCCATCGTTGTGTTCAGCGTCGATGTCGTGTCGCATGGCTTGGGCGATCCGCCGATGTCCCTGCGGGGACTGAATATCGTGCAGCAGACGCACCAAATCAGCTGTTGTCACTCTGTTACCAGGACGATCGCTCACCCAGACATTGACGGGATACTGCGCACTAATCGAAAATCCAGCGGCTTGCCAGTAGTCTCGCATCACTTCATGGCCGACACCGTTTAGGAGGCGATTCGAGGCGGCATTATCGGAATAGGTGATGGCAGCTTCGATATCTGGCCCTGTTTTACCGTGGGCGAGGGCCGCGATCGCCCAAAAAGGCTTGATGACACTGGCCGGATAGCGCGGCGTGCGATCGCCAAAGCCAGCATATTCGCCTGTACTCAAATCGACCAGAGAAATACTCAGGGCATCCATCGGATATTCCGAAGCCTGAGCGATCGCGGTTATTTGAGCGACCACGACCTGCAACCGTTCTGAGTCAGTAAAGGAGGGTGGTCCAAACGGATACGTCGACCCCATCCCCGCTGGCATCTGAGGGAGTTGTTCAGTCATTCGAGTCATCGGATGCAACGGCACTCCCGGAACTGGCTCAGCAACTGCTTGATCCATCCACTGCGCTGTGGTTTGAAAATGATTGACGAAAGTGGGGAGCATCGGCTGGTTGGCCACAGGCGCACGGCAGGCCGTAATTTGCTGAGGGACAAATACCGGCACCGAACAGACAAAACTGGCTCGGTTGAGCAAAAGTTCACTCACCCACCAAGCTGCCAGTCCCCCAATCACCCCGCCGCCGCTAATGACGGCCAGCTTAAGCCAGGGTGATCGGCGGATGGGATTGTGAGGCCGCTGTTGTAAAGCTTTTAGGGGTAATTCCGTCATGTGGCAGTAGGGGGAGTGGGTTCGCCCCGATCATGCACTGCCAGTTTATGTCAGTCTCATCAAAATGGGATGCTGCGATCGCGCTTCTCAGATCAGGCCGCGATCGCATATTCATTTTCAATTCAGCGTCCAGTCGTCCATGTGGGACCAGCACTTCCGACCCTCAGTTCAAGACTGGCACCTTTAAATGCGTTTGCTGATACAGGTTGAATGCCGTACCTTTGACACTATTGGTTGGCGACTGCAATGTGAAGTGACATGGCCCGAGAGTCTGTAAAGCGTAATCGTCGATATATCGTTTGGTTCGTGCTGCTAGGTTTGGTGTGGCTGCTGTGCAGTGGCACGGCCTGGGCGGGGCCACTGAGCGATCGCCTCCAGGCTTTTCCTAACTGGACGGACAAGCCCTCGACCCGTCCCCCCATTGGCGATCTGGTGTATCCGGATTGGCTGGCGGGCACCTGGGAAATGACCAGCACTTTGGTAGATACCGCCGCACCGCTCGCCCCCGACATTGAAACGCCGGGTTTTCAAAGCAATCAAAGCCTTTTAAATGAACCGATCACTTGCGAAGTCCGGTTTGAACCGCGCATGACCTCATATACGCGCAGCTATTTGCTGCGACCTCGGCTCGCCCATGAAGAGATTGTGGCCGATCGCGCGTTTAATGGTCTGAACTTGGCAAAAGCGTATCTCGGCGAAGAGGCGGTCAAAAAAGTCGTCGTCGATGACAAAAATCCCAATCGCCAACTGACAATGCTGGCGGACTACCGGATGCTGGAATCCACCGTGACCGGACGCGCGATCGAGCAACCGTCAGACACTGACTTCATCACCACCGAATTCTTTCAGCAACTGTTTCGCGGCGGCAACAAGCCCTATTTCAACGAGGTCGAAACCACCACGGCTTATCACCAAGTCGATGACAACCACGTCACCGCTGACCAGATCACCGCAGTTTACCTCTCGCCCCAAGAACCCAACTATTTCGACGCGGGTAATCGCCCCGTCGCCCTGTACCGCTACCAACTCGATCTCACCGCCATTAATACGCCCATTTAAAGCGATCGTTTAGCCGTATACAAAGAACCGCTTGCCGAAGTGGCTCTGCCTTAACAACGAAAAAATTATGGTCGCTACGGTTTTAGTGTTTGCGGCGTGGGCCAACTATCCGGTTATTTTTAACGTTCCTGGTCAGCGGTTGCCGAGATTTTTGCCGCCCCCCAAGCCTCTTGGGAGGCGGCACCAGGTTTGTTAGCCTGCACGGCTAGCCGCCACTAATTTCTACTAATGTCTCGCCAGCAGCTAAGAGTTCTAAAGCTCTAGGTAACGTCTCGCTAAGCATCTCACGCAACCGAGCATTAGAGGTATTGCCACAAGTCAACCAAATGATTTGTGGCGGCGAACCCAAGCGCTCAACCAAGTCCACAAAGTCACTATCTTTTGTCATCACAACAGCTTGTTGGACTTTTGCAGCCTCAAAGATTTCAGGATCTTCAGCATCTCTTAGCCCCAGCTCGCGCAATGCTATTGCTTCAATGCCAAACGTACTGGTAATCCATGTCGCAATTGCCGGAGACAAGTGTGCGTCTACCCAGATTTTCATCCCACTAAAACCGGGTGATTAAGTTTTCGCGAGGCGTATAGCAGGGATGCCTTTAGATCATCAGCCTCAAGATCGGGCATTTCCTCTAAAATGTCTCCTGCACTTAGCCCTGCTGCAAATAAGTCGAGTACATCTGACACTCGAATTCTCATCCCTCGAATACAAGGACGACCACCGCATTGCTTAGGGTTAACTGTAATTCTTGAAAGTAGCTCCACCATCATGCAGTAGCCCTCATAGCATTTATATTTACTTTAAAGGATGGGTTATCAGGGTTTCCAACAGAAGAGCCCAACTATTTCGCCTGCTGGGCTGGCTTAGCTTTAGCACTGGAAAAATTATGACCGTTAAGGTCAGGATGTTTGCGGCGCAGGACAACTATCCGGTGATCTTTGATGTTTAAATTGTGCGGCGGCAGTTGACCTCAGACTCTCACCAATAACCTTTGCTACGTTCGCATCAACGCAGTGTTAGCTGACTTTCTCCAAAACCGCCCCATTTTTACTTTACTAAGGCTCTTGAGCCAACGCTAAAACACGGTTATACAGCTGGGGGCTAACGCGAAAGCCAGCTTGGTTGATCAAGGTATCCATAACGGGTCGAACTTGAGGAATCAGCCTTTTTCGTTTAGCAACCAGCAGAACACCCAGAATACCGATGATCGATAGCCCAAGCCGAACCGCCTCTTGTCGTCCCAAGCGCTCATCAATCAGCAAATCATCAGCTTGTAGCTCAAGCGCTAAGGCTATAGCGTTTGCTTCTCCGGCATCCAGACCCCGTTCTTGTTGAAGTTGGTTGGCAAGTTGGGAGTTGGTGAGGGGGTGAGCTTGAATCCAGCTCAGTTGTAGAATCCCTGCAATGGTGAGATTGCTGGTCGCGGCTAGTTCCCTGGCAACTGCATCTGGAACAATAACAACTTGGTAAATGGCTTCTAATAACCAGAGATGATCGACGAGGGCAAGATTTGAGAGGGCTGAGGTATCACTGACAATGATCATAGCCAGCCCCGATCGCGCAGATGCTGAACATCCTGCTCAAAGTCGTCTACATCGTAGTGAACACAAATACCGCGGTCTGCCAACAGTTTTTGAAAGTCCATGACTTCCATCGCGGCAATCTTGCTGGCGCGACTAAGGGAAACCCGCTCTTGCTGAAACAGCGCAATGGCAATCTCTCGGAGCCAATCACCCTGGTTAAAGGTTTCGGCTTGGCTGAGGTTGTCAGGTAGATTCAGGGTAATTTGCATAGAGTTGCCCTCAAGCGCTTGTCTTTAATTTTAAGGGCCTGACAGTTGGGGTGGCCTACCGACTGATTGCCCGGAAGTATGTTTTGCTCCAATCGGTGACTTTCAAGGAGGAGTGCAACGGCTTTGCTAGAGTCAGCTAACGCCCAAGTTCACCGGGCAGCGGCGATCGCTTGGCCCCGTAGAACCACTCGCTAGCCTCGCTGAGTTTTAGCAAAGGATATATCTTCATAGAAGAGGGAAATGTCATTCCATATAATCGCCCATCTCAAAATGGGCTCTTAACCTTATCAGAACCCTTATGCCTGATACCAATTCTCTATAAAGCTGCATAGAATAGAGCCTCAAGGATAAAGTCATAGCCGGTCAAGGAGGCGATGGC
>NZ_JACSWC010000082.1 GCF_016888165.1 Halomicronema sp. CCY15110
CTCACTAGCTCCGTCTTCCTCTCGGGCTGAGTGACAGCAATTATTAAGCGGTATTGAAAACACCTTTAGAGGGCTGGCCCTAGTACGTTATGAACTCTATAAGAATGAAATGGCCCTGCTGCTGTATCGTTCTCAATGCCAACCACCGGCGATTGCTTGCACGGGGACCACATGTTCCGCCCGATCAGGCAAATGGGTGATCAGCACGTATGCTGTTTTTGTC
This sequence comes from Halomicronema sp. CCY15110, assembly GCF_016888165.1. GTDB lineage: Bacteria > Cyanobacteriota > Cyanobacteriia > Phormidesmidales > Phormidesmidaceae > Halomicronema. The sequence goes on from NZ_JACSWC010000082.1 coordinate 224, forward strand.
ATCAACCACAAGGAGTCAGAGGCTTGGTTAAGACCTTGGGGCTAGCGCTAGGCAGTGGCGGGGCGAGGGGATGGGCGCATATTGGCGTCATTCGCGCCTTAGAGGAGGCGGGCATTCAGATTCACGCGATCGCGGGTTCTAGCATTGGGGCGTTTGTCGGTGCCATCTATGCGGCGGATGAACTCGATGAACTCGAAGCCTTTGTCCAATCCCTCAACTGGCGGGCGATCGTTTCCTATTTTGATGTGGTCTTTCCCAGCACCGGGTTGCTCGATGGCAACCGCATCTACGACTTACTTTCGGAGCATCTGTGCGATCGCCAAATTGAAGACACCAAAATTCCCTTTTGCTGCGTCGCGACTGATCTTGAAGCCGGTAGCCCGGTCTGTTTAGAGCAGGGACGACTGGCTGATGCCGTCCGCGCGAGCATCTCAATGCCTGGCATTTTTACGCCCTTCCAGCACTCCGGTCGCCATCTGGGGGACGGCGGCATTGTGAATCCCGTACCCGTGGATGTGGCCCGCCGCCTGGGGGTCGATGTGGTGCTGGCGGTGAATCTGAATCATCCCACCTCGCCGGATGAAGCAGCTGTGGACATCAGCGCTGACCCCACCGCATCGTCAACCAGCCATCAATCAGACAATTCGACCTCAGAATCGGCGGACGGCGATCGCGTCCCTGAGTCCGACAATCCCCTAAATTCAGACTCCGAGAGCAATCTCGACATCCTGCCCAAACAAATTGATCGCCTGGCCGAGCAATTTCAGAGCACCCGTGCGGCTAAAGTGCTGCAACGTCTCCAAGACCGGTACGAAACCCTGCAAGATCAGCTGCAAGAAAAGTTAGACAACTGGCTGCCAGAAGAGCGGCAAGGCCCCAACATTTTTGATGTGATTGGGGTATCGCTCAACGTGATGGAGCAGCGCGTCACTCAGAATATGCTCACCGAGCATCCGCCGGAGATTCTGCTGCAGCCGCCCTTGAGTCACCACGGCATCTTTGACTTTCATCAGGCTGAAGCGATTATCAAAACGGGCTACGAGTGTGTCCAGCAGCAGCTACCGGAAATTAAGGCCCACTTGCAGATAGACTAGGCTTCTCTAGGTGCCGGGTGCCTTGAGGTTGCCAGGGACCGGGTGCCTTGGGATTCACTGATGCAATATGTGTCAATAAGCCCCAAGGCACCCGGTCCCTTTTTCGCGTAGAGACGACAACAATGCTCGTAGCGTAATGGGGGATGAAGGGGACTGGGCCATTGGCCTGGGCGCAGACCTTTGTCACTCTATGGATTAAGCCTAAAGCAACTCTGATATTGGCTCGTCCGCTAAAGTCTGGGG
>NZ_JACSWC010000083.1 GCF_016888165.1 Halomicronema sp. CCY15110
AGGGGCTCAGGAAATTTGAGGCCATCTTTCAGGGATGGTCACTAGCCCAGGAGGGATTTATGTGTACTTAGTAGCCTGTTCTGGGAGAAGGGGTTGGGGGATGAGGGGTTGGGTTAGCCAAGTCTATAAATACCCAAATTTGGGGGATTTAGGGGGCTGAATCACGGGCCAGTCATGACGGATAACTTATGTGTACTTAGTAGCC
>NZ_JACSWC010000084.1 GCF_016888165.1 Halomicronema sp. CCY15110
CTCACAGATGGCTCCCCTTCTCAATCTGAGAATCTAGCTACATCAATACTCTCAGGACTTTTCTGCACCACTAAGCCCCAGATGGTTCAAGCCTTCAGGGGTGGCATATAGCGTGATACCGTCTCCGAGAGAAACGCACACTGTTTGGCCATTAAACGACTCAATTTGTCCGATTTCGCGAGTCTGCTCACACTTAATCCATTGTCCTGATTTGGGAATAGATAACGATGAAAGACAAAATTCAGCCATCCTATGTATCCGCACATGCGTATAAACCCTAAATCAAACATCCCTTATTGATGTTTGATTTAGGGTTTATACGCATTTCTGCTCTGTCTCATTTGTATGAGAACGTCATAATTTGATAAGGCTTTATTCCCACACTCGCTCTTCAAGTTCTCTCCGACTTAGTTTTAGCCGCGGGAAATTTTGGTCGCTAAGACTGCAAGCATTGTGTGACAGTAACTCTAGCTGCCGAATTTATGCGGGCAGTGTATTTGCTCACTGTCCCATCTTGAATCCTAAATGAGACATTCGAAAACACAACCAACGAATTTACGTTACCCACGCGAATGAAGGCGCATCACGGGGACAAGATTTATCGACTAGCCTCTGTTCGGTGCTGATGGCTTCAGCCTGCAATATTGGCTTACGGCCCTTACAACATCGTCAGGATAACCCAGCCCTGACGGGACATCGATTGAACTAGGTGAAACAGAATTACATTCGGCCCGAAACGCTGACCCTGGCCAATGCGCGGTTAGTTGATGCTCAAACCCAGATTCCGCTGGCGCAAGCGTGGGGCGGTGGTGACGTGGCCTCTGCTGATGGGCTCCGATTGGTGGTCCCGGTGCGCACTCTCAACGCTGGCTCCAACCCCAAATACTTTAACCAAGGGCGAGGCATCACTTATCACAATTCACTTCTAGTCAGTTCACGGGGTTTCATGCCCTGGTCGTACCAGGGACATTGCGTGACTCCCTGGCTGTTTTGGTTGGGTTGTTAGAACAGCGAACCAGTTTACGGCCCCAGGAATTGATGACCGATACGGCCGGTTACAGTGACATCGTCTTTGGTTTGTTCTGGTTGCTGGGCTATCAGTTCAGTCCACGATTGGCAGATGTGGGTGAGGCCAGGTTTTGGCGCATTGATGCCGACGCTGGCTACGGGGTGTTGGATAGACTGGCACGACAACGAGTCAATACCCATCTGATCGCAGTGCAATGGGATGACATGCTGCGCATTGCTGGTTCCTTAAAGCAGGGAACGGTCAGTGCTTTAGAGATTATGCGAGTCCTGCAACGAGGTGGAAAACCGTCCACTCTGGGTAAGGCGATGGCAGAGGCTGGGCGCATCTCGAAGACGTTATACCGACTCAACTCCGTTGATGATGAGAACCATCGGCGACGGATCTTGACCCAACTTAACCGGGGGAGAGTCGGCACAGTCTAGCCAGAGCAGTGTTTCATGGGCAGCGTGGAGAACTCCGCCAACGTTATCGAGAAAGCCAAGAAAATCAGCTCGGGGCGCTAGGGTTAGTCGTCAACGTGATCGTGCTCTGGAACACCCTCTATATGGAGTCTGTGCTCCAGTATCTGCGGCAGCAGGGGATGGATATCAGACCGGAAGATATGGAGCGACTATCACCGCTGGGCCATATTCACATCCAGATGCTGGGACGTTTCTTCTTCGACCTACCAGAGTCTGTCCAACTCGGTGCCATGAGGTTTTTGCGTATAGCCAGCGATTTTGATGAGCCGTTTAGCTAGAATACTTGCCCTGTAAAGTACCTAGCCGTAGCAGGAGTTTCTGCACGATTACTCATTTAACCCCGAACACAGCCTCAAACTTCGTTGCTCACACATATAACTAGGTAGCACCAAGTCTTTCAATGAGACCAAAAAGTCTCTAACTTAGTCTTTTTTCAGGATTGATAAATCCCTGATCAGGATTGTCGCGACCTGTCTTTTTTGGGGACTTACGTTTGTTTTAGTGGGTCTCAGAAAAAGAATGCTGCGACCTTGTGTGAGAAGTCCCAGTGTTATGTGTTTGTATCGCTCAAGGAGATGTCTGGAGCAGGCAGCACCGATGGCGGAGGGTTATTTTTGTTGAAAGTGTATGAGGCCGCTGGCATTATCCGATCGCGCTCAGCCTCCCAGAATGTTGGTTCGGTAAGTCTTGTTCAGTTTTGCTGCCATGGAGCTGGGGCTGGGGACGGCATCGGCGTTAAGGAGTCCGCGTCATCCATCGATCGCGTGGGTTCGCTGGTCACCTTTTCGAGCTGAGCAACTTGGAAAACTAGGGTGAAGGGGCGGCCCATTTCGCCGGCGACGAACTCTTCTAGCAAATTGACCTGTACGGGCGTCACGGGTTCATTGGCATAGACCAATAGCCTGACTTCCGGCGGGTTGGGGAACCAATCGGTTTCTAGCGAAACTAGCTCTAACCGTTGAAAGGTCAAGGTTCTATCTAGCAGAGCCTCTTCCAAGTTGGACTCTAGGCGATCTTGCACGAGCAGCCGATAAGAGGTCACCCCCAGTGGCAGCATGAGTAAGCTCGTCAAGGCCGTTGTCCATACCAGAGGTCGCCGGGCTTTGATGACGGGAGAGTACCCCGCCCACAAGAAAACCAACATGCAGGCCAGGGTAATGCCAAGCAGGTTGGTGAGGTACAGCACCAGTGCCCCCCAAGCCCAGCGCAGCTCAAACTTAGCCAGCCACAGTCCAACGACACAAAGGGGTGGCATCAAGGCGACCGCGATCGCGGTACCCGCCAGTGAACTCGAAATTTTTGCCTCAATTTTGGCGAATCCGGCTAATGCCCCCGCGGTCATCGCAATCCCTAAATCTAAGAGGTTAGGTTGAGTACGGCTCCATACTTCACTGCCATAACCCGACAAGTTGACCCCCATGCCCAATAGCATGGAGACGGCGATCGCTGCACCAGTCCCAATAAAAACAGCTTTAGCACTCGTGCGGATCAAGGGTTTGTCGGCTTCTAAAATGCCAAACGATAAGCTGCGGATGGGCAACATCAGCGGGGCAATCAGCATGGCTCCAATGATGACCGCTGAACTATTGGAGAGCAAGCCAAATGTGGCAATTATGCAAGACCCCAAGGTCAATACGAGAAAGCTATTGCCCGCCTGAGACTCATCGGACAGACTGTCGGTCATGTATTTCAGCTGTTGAAGCGAGACCCGCCGCCCAGTGGACAGATATTTGTGGCGAAAACGTTGGAGTTGCTCGATAATTGCCGACCGATTCATGGGGCCGCCTAGAAATGAGTGGGTGGATTCCAGTTTAGGCGGGAAATTGGGCTTTTGAAACCCTGAGAATCCTGGTGAATCACCAATCGACGCAATTGGTGCAATGCTACCAAGTCCACCGACAATAATTAATAATTGGGGTTATTCTATAGAAAAAATTAAATCTTTCGATTTACCTAATGGGTGACAACAATGGTCGCCCATCCCAGTGTCGGTAGAGGCTGCCCGGTATACATTACTGAGCGTCTGGGTATTTCAAAGACCATGGGTCGGAATCGGATTAAGAGGTGAAAGCGTGACGTCAACTTATGTTCGATTATCGACTGGATATCGGCTACGGCTCGCCACTAGTGGGGTGATGCTGGCAGCTAGCTTCCTGGGGTTGGCTGGTTGTGCGGGAGGCGAAGGCGGCTTAGGGCGATCGCCTCAAGCCGCAATGGCGGAAGAAATCGTGTCCGTCAACACGGAGGTCGCCCAAATTGGCACCTTTGAGGCGGGGCTAACCTTTACGGGGACAACCCAGCCGGTGCAAACGGTGGCGCTGCGATCGCGAGTCGCGGGCCAGGTCACCGCGCTCACCGTTGATGTCGGCGATGCCGTGGGCAATGGCGACATTTTGGCCCGCCAGGATGCCGACTTATTAACCGTCACGGTGAACCAAGCCCAGGCCGAACTGCAAGCCCGCAAGTCCGAAGTGGCCCAGGCCCAGGCAGCGGTGAGTGACGCCCAAACCGCCTACAATTCCGCCCAGGTGCGCCTTCAGCAGGCACAAACTGAAGCCGATCGCTTAACCCAACTCGCTACCGATGGGGCCGTCTCCATTCAAACGGCGGAACAAGCCCAGCTAACTGTCGATACAGGACAGCAGGTGTTGCAATCCACCCAGGAGCAAATTCGCACTCGTCAGGCGGCCGTTGGTGCCGCCGAAGGGCGGGTCAACGCGCAACAGGCCGTGGTGGATCAGACCCAAGAGCGACTGTCTTACGCGGTGGTGCGATCGCCCCTCTCCGGCACCGTGATTGAGCGGTTCATCGAAGTGGGTGACTATGCCGAAACGGGTGACGAATTGATGCAAATTGGCGACCTGAGCCGGATCAAAGTTGTTATCGAAGTTTCCGATCGCGACCTGGCGCAAGTGTCCGTCGGGCAGCCCGTGAGCGTTCAGCTCGATGCCTTTCCCGCCGAGACGATCGCTGGCAGCATCACCCGCATCGCTCCCGCCGCCGATCCCACTTCTCGCCTCATTCCCGTCGAAGTGACGATTCCCAACGCCTCAGGACAAATTGGTAGCGGTCTATTGGCCCGGGTGACTTTAGCCGGCGCGGGCAGCGATCGCGTCGCCATTCCCCAAACGGCTCTCGATATCGCCACCGATGAAGCGACCACTCTGTTTGTGCTGACCGCAGTAAACGACCAAGAAGCCACCGTCCAGGCCCGCCCCGTCGAAATCGGCCGCGAAAACGATAGCCGCGTCGAGATCGTATCCGGCTTGCAAGCGGGGGAAGTCGTTGTCGTCCGCAGCAGCGGCGACCTCAGCGACGGCCAAGTCGTCAACCTCAGCGTTTTGTCCGAAACCGAGTAGGTATCTCGACCCTCAGACTCCGCAACCCGGCCCCTCTCATACCCAGCTACCCTCACCCCTATGACTTCCTCTCCCCGCAATAGCATCACCACCCTCGCCATTCGTCGTCACATTGCCGTTTTGATGCTCGCGATCGCGGTGGTCGTCATGGGAGTTTTCTTCATCACGCGGCTGCCGGTTGATCTGCTGCCCTCCATCACCTACCCCCGCATTGGCCTGCGACTCGATGCCCCCGGTGTTTCCCCCGAAGTCGCCGTGGATGAAATCACCCGTCCCCTAGAAGAAGGCTTGGCCGCCACCGAAGGGGTGGTGCAGATCTATTCTCAAACCCGCGAAGGTCGCATCAGCATCGACCTGTTCTTTGAACCAGGGGGCGACATTGACCAAGCCCTCAATGATGCCACCGCCACGCTGAACCGATCGCGCGACGGATTGCCCGACACCGTGGGCGAACCACGCCTGTTCAAATTCGACCCGTCTCAGTTACCCGTCTATGAGCTGGCGTTAACCTCAGAGGCCTTGCCAGGCAGCGAGTTACGCATCTTTGCCGAAGAAGAACTCGCGCGGGAACTGACGACCTTGCCAGGGGTGGCGAGCGTCGATGTCTCCGGCGGGTTAGAAGAGGAAATCCAAGTCAACATCGACCCTAACCGTCTACAAGCCTTAGGGTTAGGCTTAGCCGATGTGCTGACAGCCCTAGAAGCCCGCAACCAAGACACTTCTGGTGGCCGCATTCGGGGCACCGATGCCGAAACCTTGACCCGCGTCGCCGGGCGCTTTGGCAATGCTGACGAGGTGCGCAATTTGCAATTTACCGTGGGCGACCCGGATGCCCCCCAACAAGTGTATCTGCGCGACTTTGCCGACGTCGTCGATGGTACCGCCGAACAGCGCATCTACGTTTCCCTCAACCAACAGCCCGCCGTCAAGGTGAGCGTACAAAAACAGCCCGATGCCAACACCGTGGCCGTGGTCAATGTCGTCAAAGATCGCATGGCCCAATTGCAAACAGCTGGCCTGTTTCCGGCCGATATCACGATTAACATCACGCTGGATGAATCGGTGTTTGTGCAAAACTCTATTCGCAATGTCGCCACCGCCGGGCTCACCGGTGCGACCTTAGCCGCCATTGCCGTCTTCTTCTTCTTGGGGTCGCTGCGGCAAACGCTGATTATTGTGCTGGCGATTCCCCTCGCCGCGCTAGCCGCCATCATTTTAATTGGGATATTTGGCCTCTCGCTGAACGTATTTAGTCTCGGTGGCTTAGCCTTGGGGGTCGGCATCGTGGTCGATAACTCCATCGTGATGCTCGAAAATATTGCCCAGGGCGCAGAAGACGTGAGTCGCCGTCACGCCAGTAAGGGTGGGGCTGGCGGCGCGGCGACTCCACCCGGCCGGGTGATTGCCCAAGCCGAGCAAAGCAGCCAGGAATTAGAGTCGGCTTTGTTAGCTTCGACCTCCACTAATTTGGTGTCAGTGCTGCCTTTTTTGCTCATCGGGGGCTTCATTGCCCTACTGTTTAATGAGTTGGTGCTGACCATCAGCTTTGCGATCGCCGCCTCCCTCATCGTCGCCTTGACGGTGGTGCCGAGTCTCGCCGCTCGTCTGCTCGCGATGCCAGTATCCAGTGGGGTCAAAGACTTGCCCCCAGTACGGCAGTTTGACTTGCGGTTAAAGGGGTTAACCCGGCAATACCAGCGGCTGCTTGGTCGGGTGTTAAGTCAGCGCGTGGCCATCATTGCGATCGCCTTCCTTGTATTGGGCGGCAGCAGCCTGCTGATGGTGCGGCAAATTCCCCAAGAGATTTTGCCCTCTATTGATACCGGGCAAGCTGGGCTGTTTGCCCAATTCCCCTCTGGCACCCCCTTAGCCGACAACCGCAAAGTCATGTCGGCGATTGATGAAGTGCTCTTAGCGCAGCCCAATGCCGAGTACGTGTTCACCACTTCCGGCGGCTTCTTATTTGCCAGTAGTACCAGTGCCAATGCGCTCCGGGGCACCAGCACCGTTACCCTCAAACCTGGCACCCCAGTTGATCAGTTTGTGGCGCAAGCCAATCAAGCCCTGGCCGACCTCAATCTGGTGGATATTCGAGTGCGGCTCTCACCAGAATCGGTACGCGGGTTAATCACCAGCAACTCGCCCGTGCGTGGGGCCGATGTCGATGTAATTTTGCAAAGCGCCGATCGCGAACGGTTGCAACAAGCGGGGCGTCAGGTGCTCGAAACGTTTGACCAGCAGGCGACCCTGGCTAGCTACAGTCCCGATGCGGATCCGCCCCAGCCGGAAACCCAAATCCGCCCCGATTGGGAACGAGCCGCTGACCTGGGCCTCTCGGCCACGGCCATCGGCGACACCGTGCAAACCCTCGTTGATGGCTCGGTGCCGACCCAACTCCAGCGGGGCGATCGCCTCGTAGATATTCGGGTGCAACTGCCGGACGCCGCCATCGATATGCCATCCAAGCTGCGGCAACTGCCTGTCTACGCCGACGGTGGCCAACTGGTGCGCTTGGGCGATGTCGCTGCGGTCGAACCCGGCCAAGCCCCCGCCGAAATTCAGCGCATTAACCAGCGTCAGGTGTTCATCATTGAAGGACGGCTCACCGATGGCGCTACCCTGGGGGATGCGATCGCTGAAATGAACCGCATTTTAGCCACCATTGACCTGCCCGACGGCGTCACCGTGCTTCCAAGTTCCAGCGCTGAGGCCAACCAAGCTATCCAGCGATCGCTGCTCACCCTCGGCGGCCTCGCCTCCTTCCTAGTGTTTACCGTCATGGCGGTGCAGTACAACTCGCTGATCGATCCGCTGGTGATTATGCTGACCGTTCCCTTGGCCCTGGCTGGGGGCATTTTAGGACTCTTTGTTACCCAGACCGCGATTGGGGCGACGGTCATCGTGGGTGCCGTGCTGCTAGTGGGCATCGTGGTCAACAACGCCATTATTTTGGTAGAACTCGCCAACCAAATTTATGCCGAGCAGGGCTGCGATCGCGCGACCGCCATGCTGCAAGCCGCCCCCCAGCGCCTGCGCCCCATTCTCATGACCACGGTCACCACCGTTCTGGGCCTGCTCCCCCTCGCTTTGGGCATCGGCGACGGCTCCGAGTTTTTACAACCCATGGGCATTGTGGTTTTTTCCGGCTTGTCCCTAGCGACCCTGCTGACGCTGTTTATTATTCCTTGCTTTTACACGTTGCTGCACGGCTCCCGCTCCGACGGTGGTACCGCTGCACGGCTCTCTTCCCTCACCCCCGATGCGGCGACAGAGAAATCTCCTGCCGTCACCCCACTGCCTTAAGGGACGTGCTTGAAATAAAAGTACCGGCTCCTCACTTGAATCGATCCCACCGACCCACCACCTCATCCACTCACCTACCCTCACCACCGGGATCTTAATTTTCCCGCCAATCCCTAAGCTGATGTTGCCCCGCCAGGGCGATCGCCGCTGGGTAAATGCGATGCTCCTGCACTTGAATCCGCGCTTGCAAAGTCGCTGGGGTATCATCCGGCAGCACTGGCACCGCCGCCTGCATGATGATGGGACCGCTATCCACCACTAACTCCACATAGTGAACGGTGCAGCCGGTAATTTTGGTGTCCGCTGCCAACGCTTGCTCCACCGCTCGCACCCCCGGAAAGCTGGGCAACAGACTGGGATGGATATTCAAAACGCGCTGGGGAAACGCATTGATGAGGACATCCGTCACGCGCCGCATCCACCCCGCCATAATCACCCAATCTGCCTGATGGGCCTGCACCGTTGCGATAATCGCAGTATCCAGGGCTTCGCGACTCGTAAACGTGCGGTGATTGAGCAGCACCGTGGGAATGCCGTAATGCTCCGCCTTTTTTGCAACCTTCGCCGCCGGGTTGTTGTAAATCACTACCTGAATGGTCGCATTGAGTTTTCCCTGGACGATCGCATCGGCGATCGCCGCCAGGTTGCTGCCTTGACCCGAGGCCAGCACTGCTAACCGTAGCGGCGGCGACTCGGAGCAAAGCGTAGGGGAAATTGCCGGGGAAATTAGGACGTCACTCACGGGCCGTTAATCGTTCAACTTGCACCGCTTATTCTACCGACGAAATCCGACTCCAACCGCAGGCCACTGCACCCTAAATTCGGGCAAGCTGAGCATAGACTCTGACCTCCTAATCATTGATGCCTACCCAAAAAATCCTGCGCCAAGGAGCGATCGCCCTGATGGGCTTAGAACTCGGTCTTGCCTGCGCCTACTTTTTCGCCATGGTGCAACGGGGCACGGTGCCAGTCATGCTCGATTTCAACGGTCTGCGCACGTTGCCCTCGTTGCTGCAAGCGGCTCATCTCTTCGCCATTGGGGGATTATGCCTAGTGCTGCTGGGGCAGCGATCGCGCTTGCAGGCTCCCTACTCCTGGTACTTGCCCACCGCCCTCGCCATCCTGTGCATCTTTGGTGGCATCGACGAACTCACCAAGCTGCACCTCACCTTCGACCAAATCAACTGGAAATTTCTTTATCTCGGCCTACTCACCGCCATTCCAATCCTGAGCTGGCAAGATTTAGTCTGGCTCTGGCGCACCCATCGCATCACCCTGATCCGGGTCGCGACCGGCATGGCCATCTTCCTCGGCGGGGGCTTTGGGGCCGAGTTCCTGAAAGGAGCGATCGCCACTGCGACAACTCAAAATTCCGCTGAAGCCGCCGCCTGGGCCGAATATTTGCGCATCACCGTCGAAGAATTTGCCGAACTCTGCGGCGAAACCATCATTCTCTATGCTTTTGTGGCCTTCACCATTAAAGTGCTCGCCCAGCCCACCCCGCCAGAGCCCACTCCTGCGTAAAGCCGATTGCAAGACAGGCATGAAATGCAACTCATCACTTACCCAGCCACCCAGCTACCCAACCACCCAAGCACTGGCCCCGGCTAGAACCTGAACGCTCTCGTCAATCCCCTAACAGGGCATCAACACATCCGTGCGGCTCAACACCCGCAAATCTTCCTCATCTAGCTCATCGGGTACCCCATTGCGAATCAATTCCGCAAAATCTTCGTTCGGCACCATGATGCAGAGCATATAGAGGCGATCGCTGCCCACATTCCGTACTTCGTGGGTGCCACTGTTGGGAATCAAAATGCTGTCTCCAGTTTGGAGCGGCACGACCCGGCCATCACAAACGGCCTCGCCCTCACCCTTCAGCACATAAAACATCTCCACCGCCGAATTATGGCGATGCGATGGCGTCTCCCCGCCGACCTCAAAAATTTCCACACAGTAGGTCAACGAAACATCGGCGGTCTTCGGATCAAACACGATCGCCAGACGATTCCGATCTTCCGGGCTAATGCGATAGACCTGGTAGTCTCGATACGTTTTCACCACAGCCAACTTGCAATCTTGGGCGGTGTCCGTGGCCGATGCGACAGCGGAGGATGTCTGAGTCATAAGTCTCAAAGGATAGAAAGTAACACGACAGCAAACAGCGATTTAGCCAAACGCTACGCTAATTCATCACGCCTTGCCGTAGCGTTTGTGGCCAGAAAGCCACCAAGACGCCGACGATCAGGGCGCATCTCGCCCTGCCTTGACTCTAGGGCGCATCCCCAGCAGTCCGCCGCAAAATATAGGTTTTGTAAAAGAAGTGAACACCACAAAAAACGGCTTCTTCTAGCGATCGCTGCATTCAGCGCCCTCCGGCAGAAACCGTTTTTAAGATGTTAGGTGGCGATGCGATCGCCGCAACCTAAGTGCTCACCATCGAAGCCACGCCGACCAGCCGCTCGCTGAGTTCCCACATCCGCTTGGCCTTCAGGTCATCACTACCTTCCGCCGACAACTCTTGCACAAAGGCTTGCCGTCCCTGCTGCTGCCGATTGCCCCAACTCCAGTGATAGCCCGACTGCTTAAATTCCGGATCCACCACCACCATCGCTACCCGCTCACCCGCGAGCTCTTGCGACACATAGCCGCCCGTGATGTTCTTTTGGAACCAGGGGAAAATCGTACGGAAAGCTTTGAAATGATTGCGGAACAGCGGCGTATCCGCCACACAACCGGGATACAACGAGTTAAACGTAATGCCCGTGGCATCGTGATAGCGGCGATGCAGCTCACGAGTGGTCAGCATGTTGCACAGCTTGCTGTCTTTATAGGCTTTTCCCGACTTGAACTTTTTCCCATCAATCATGGAAATGGGTGCTTTAAAGCCCTGCTCAAAGCCTTCTAAGTTGCCTAAATCGGGCGGGGCTGGAATGGGAATCTTGCCGCCCAGCTCTTTGCGATTGGCCGTCACCGTGCCCAAAATAATCAGCCGCTTGTCATCCACCGACGAATTTTTCAGGTCATCCAACATCAGATGGCACAGCAAAAAATGCCCCAAGTGGTTGGTCGCCACGCTGATTTCGTAACCGTCTTCGCTGTACTGCGGCTCTTTCTCTAGGGGCAGGTAAACCGCTGCATTACACACCAGAGACTTCAGTGTTTTACCACTGGCCCGAAAAGCCTCAACAAAATCACGCACACTCTGCAAACTCGCGAGATCAAGGGGCATCACGGTGTATTGATCTGGCTGCAAACCGACTTCTTTGGCGGCGGCTTCGGCTTTTGGGAGGTTGCGACAGGCCATGACCACGTGACAACCTTTCTGGGCCAGGGCTTTAGTCGCGTACAGCCCGACCCCAGAAGAGGCACCTGTCACAATGACCGTCGGCTGATTAGGATCTGCCATGTTAATAAATCGTTTTCAAACGTTGGGTTGCGTTAACACTGTTTAGAATCGCATATCCAACGCAACAAAATCGCCACTGAAATAAACCTTAAGAGCCCTACAGACAATCGGCAAAATACCGTTCCCCAGGGCATGAAAAACTCCGACTTATTTGGCCCTGACTGCCCCCCGCCAGCGATCGTCTGATTGCCGCAGGATGCCCCGCCTCATCACCTCACATAAATAGTTAGTAATTGCTCAACCAGGTTGACTCAAGCGATGAGCTAGCAGAGGATGTTAGGCTTTGGTCATGACTGAACTCCC
>NZ_JACSWC010000085.1 GCF_016888165.1 Halomicronema sp. CCY15110
CCTCACTAGCTCCGTCTTCCTCTCGGGCTGAGTGACAGCAATTATTAAGCGGTATTGAAAACACCTTTAGAGGGCTGCTATATGGCCCTAAAGTATACGAGCTGCGATTTGGTCCGATTTTCTGTGCCAAGCGACTCGTCAAATGCCAAAGGTCACGGTTTCTATCGGTTGACGATGTCGGCTGACCGTGCGCCTAAAGAGCGGGTTGTAAGTCAAGGGGTCTTGACCGCCTGCTTTTCTAAAAAACAAGCCATCGAATCATCCATCGCTTCAATCCAGGGGGTGTGATGCACAGGTGCTTTGGTGCCCGTGCAAGGAGACGTAAAGGCCTTGTCGCGATAGCCGAGGATGCTGTGCTCTTTGTCGTGTTCCCACTCTTTGAATAACTCGGTGGTCATCTCCCAATCGCAGGGCGCGTAGTCTACACAGTCGGCCAGCTCGACAATGTAATCTTTCTGGTAATCAATTTGCTCAAAGGCATCCTTCAGCGCCTCTTCGCGCTGTTGCCAGAGGCCAATGTCTTGGGCCATTGTCGCTGCATCCGGCAGGGTGATGCGGCCCAGCACCACGTCACGGGCATAGAAGGCCTGTACGTCAAACATGCTGAAGGTATAGAACTGGTCTTGCATGCCGATGTACATCAGCTTTGGATTCGGCTCCCAGAAAATACCTTTGTAGAGAGAGCCAGGATAAAGCAGGTTCTTAGTTTTCAGACGCAGATTGTCGGCCAGGAAGGGGAAGTGATGCTGATAGCCCACACAGAGCACGATCGCATCCACCGCTTTACTCGTCCCGTCCTTAAAATGGGCTACCTTGTCTTCTAAGCGGGTGAGTAGAGGGACTTCGCTAATGCCCTCTGGCCAATCGAAGCCCATTGGCGCGGTGCGATAGCTAATCGTGACCGATCGCGCTCCATACTTATAGCTTTGCAGGGCAATATCCTCGGCAGAATAGCTGCTTCCCACCACCAGCACGTCTTTGCCTGTAAACTCCCGTGCTTCGCGAAAATCATGGCTGTGGAGCACCCGACCCGGAAAGCGATCGATGCCCTCAAAGTACGGCAAGTTCGGTACTGAGAAATGCCCGGTCGAGACAATGACATAGTCGAACTCTTCCGTTCGTTCTTGATCCGCCGCCAAATCTTGAACGCGCACCCGGAACGTGTCGGTCGCTTCGAGATATTCCACATAACGAACAGCCGTGTTGAAATGGATGTAGCGCTCCAGGTTTTCTTTCTTGGCCCGCCCCGTGATGTAGTCATAGAGCACCTCGCGCGGCGGAAACGACGGAATCGGTTGGCCGAAATGCTCATCAAAGGTGTAGTCCGCGAATTCCAGACACTCCTTGGGGCCATTTGACCACAGGTAGCGATACATGCTGCCGTGAACGGGTTCGCCGTGCTCATTGAGGCCCGATCGCCAGGTGAAATTCCACAACCCGCCCCAACCCGACTGCTTTTCAAAACAGACGATTTCGGGAATATCGGCACCTTTAAGGCGAGCCTGCTCGAAGGCGTGGAGCTGCGACAAGCCGCAGGGGCCAGCGCCGATGATGGCAACACGAGTGGTCATGGGTGTGGGACTCCGTTTGGGTAAGTGGGTGGATAGTGAAGGGGTGATGGGGTGACGGGGTGACGGGGTGGCGGGGTGGATGAGTAATGGGGTGGCGGGGTGATAGAGAACACTCCCCTACTCCCCTACTCTCCTACTCCCATTAGGGTGATAATGCGGCTGGCGTGGGCAGCAGGGCAAACCAGGCTTGGGCTACCTGGCGAGCAAAGGCGATCGCCTCATCTCCGTAGGCTTTCACCTGAGTTTGAAACTGTTGGGCCAGACCCGGATAGTTCGCCTGAATCCAGTCGCTTTCCATCGCTTGCCAACTGGCAATAATTTCGGCAGTCGCTTCGAGGTGAAACTGAAAAGCATAAATTTTGGTGCCGATGCGAAAAGCCTGGTGTTGGCAGGTGTCGTTCGCCATGAGTAACGTCGCTGACGCGGGTAAATCAAAGGTGTCGAAGTGCCACTGCATCAGTTGCAGGTCTGCCGGACAGTCTTTGAGCCAGGGTTCGCCAGCGGCGACATCCACCACTGTGACAGGGGTAAACCCCAGTTCGGGGGTGGTGTGGGGATAAACGTTGCTGCCAAAGGCGCGGGCGATGAGCTGCGCCCCTAAACATACGCCCAGAATGGGTTTATCTTCCCGATGAAATTGCTGGATGAGCGCCACCGTTCGCGACAGGTGAGGAAACTGTTCGTCGTCATAGGCTCCCATCGGCCCTCCCATGATGATGAGTCCGGCGTAGTCTCCGACTGGGGGCTGGGGATACTGCTCAGGTAGCCAGGTGACTAACTGAGCCCCACAGTTCATCAACTCCTCGCCCAGTATTCCCGTGGGATCGAGAGCTGTATTTTGTACGACTAAGACGGTTGGGGGCATTACACGCCTGTATTAACAAACAACTGCCGACCCATCCCCAGACTGAGCGCTTGCTCCCAACAAAACGCCGCGCTCTAATCTAGATGTGGCTCAGCCCATGATAAGGATACAAACCCGTCGCACCTTCCATGCCGATTGATTGATTCGATACTAGCGGCGGTGTGGTCGCCAAAATGTCTTTTGCTTAACCAAACGGTCAGCGATCTAACGCCATTGCTGGACGAATTGACCATCAATTCGGGGCTTCTTGTTCTATCCCGAACAGTGGCTGCATCGCCGTTCCAGTAGGATAATCAGACCCTTGATTATGGAGTGGAACCACGATGCAGCCGTTGACACCCTCGCCCATGCCCCTCACATCTTCGACAACGCCTGAGCACTTAGATGCCTTTTGGATGCCATTCACGGCGAACCGCCAGTTTAAGGCCCATCCTCGGATGATGGTGGCGGCTAAAGACATGCACTACACCAGTCAAGACGGGCGACAAATTTTGGACGGGACGGCGGGACTATGGTGCGTCAATGCTGGTCACTGTCGCGCCAAAATCGTGGAGGCGATTCAGGCCCAAGCCGCGACCCTGGACTATGCTCCCACCTTTCAAATGGGGCATCCGGCACCGTTTCAGCTTGCCGATCGCCTGGTGCAGCTGGCCCCTGAGGGCTTGAACCGGGTCTTTTTTGCGAATTCGGGCTCAGAGGCAGTCGATACGGCTTTGAAGGTGGCGATCGCCTACCACCGTGTTCGGGGTGAGGGCACCCGACAGCGCCTGATTGGTCGCGAGCGGGGCTATCACGGGGTGGGATTTGGCGGCATTTCGGTGGGGGGGATTGGCGGCAATCGCAAGCTGTTTGGCAGTTTGTTGAACGGTGTCGATCACCTGCCCCATACTCACAATTTGGCGGAGAATGCGTTCAGCCAGAAACAGCCTCAGTGGGGTGCCCATCTGGCGGCGGAGCTGGAAAGGATCGTGGCGCTGCACGACGCGTCCAACATTGCGGCTGTGATTGTGGAGCCTGTCGCCGGTTCGACGGGAGTGCTAGTGCCCCCAGTTGGCTATTTAGAAAAACTGCGGGAGATTTGCACTCGCCACGGCATTCTGCTGATTTTTGATGAGGTGATCACGGGGTTTGGTCGCCTGGGGACGGGCTTTGCCGCTGACTATTTTGGGGTGGTGCCCGATATCATCACCGCAGCCAAAGGCATCACGAATGGCACCGTACCGATGGGGGCGGTGTTGGTGCGGCAAGAAATCCATGACGCCTTTATGCACGGCTCCGAGGCGGCGATCGAGTTTCCCCACGGCTACACCTATTCTGGGCATCCGCTAGCCTGTGCAGCAGCGATCGCCACCCTCGATGTGTATGCGGAAGAAGGTCTGTTTGAACACGCCGCGAGTTTAGAGGACTACTGGCAAGAGGCCGTACATTCCCTGCGGCGATCGCCCCAGGTCATCGATATTCGCAATATTGGCATCGTGGCGGGCATTGAGTTGGCACCCCGATCTGGAACCCCTGGTCAGCGAGCCTATGACTGTATGGTGCGCTGTTTTGAGCGGGGACTACTGATTCGCGTTACTGGCGACATCATTGCCCTGTCGCCGCCGCTGATGCTGCAAAAATCCCACATTGATCAGATGATCGAAATTCTGGGCGAAGTTCTCAGTGATCTACCGTGAGGGCAATGAGTATCGGATTTTCGTAGAGGATTAGGAGGTCAGCGCCCGTTGAATGGCCTCAACATTTTCCTGGGCGGTTTGGAGGGTCAGCCGAGGTTGCCCCTGCCAGGAATGATGCCAGGCCAGAATCGCCAGGTCGTTAATGCGGGCAGGAACGGCCCGATCGCAGGGAAATGGATGCAGCGTATAAATGGGCTTGGTGGTCGCGATCGCCCGCAGCCGTTCCAAACCAGCTTCGACCGGGAGCAGCAGGGTAGCGGCTGGGCAGGGCTTGACCCAGACGCTGAGTTCGAGTGCAGAGATCGCAGAGTCAAACGCCATCGGCTCCGGCAGCGCTACCCGAAAGTTGTTTTCACACAGCCGCAGCACCGAACAGGGCTGTTGACCGAATTCTGCTGTCAGCGATTGGAAAGGGGAAAGGTGGGAAATGGCTGGGGAAAAGAGGGCGATCGCCGCCTGCAAGCCATCCACTCCCGCAAAGTCCCACAGCCAATAGTCAGAGGAATTTGTCTGAGCCCCATCGACCTTTGAAGCTGAAATCGTATTGGTCATAACTGCACCCTAGCTACCTGCCCTTAACCAACCAAACACTTGTTCCACCGTTAAGTTCAGGCTTTTGGCAAATTCTGGAACGGGCAGAGCCGCAGCACCGCTAAAGAGTTTAGGCTGTTGGGCTTGGGGATAAGCCAAAATTGACCGTTCTGCTGGGTCGACTAGCCAGCCCATAGCCGCGTCATGTTCTAAGCAATGCAAAATGTTGTTCGTAACGCGAGTTACGCTCTGCTGAGGTGAAAGAATCTCAATCGTCCAATCGGGACAAACGAGAAAGACGTTCGCGATTTCTCCTGTCTCGTCTAGAGGAATGCGTTGCTGCTGAAAAACCGCCACATCGGGAACGATGGAGCGCCCAGCAAATGTGCAGCGCAGCTCTGGAAACGCTTCAGCAATGCCGTCAGTGGCATGGTTGATGCAGCTCAAAAATCGACGTTGAAGGCGGCTATGTTTTCCCTGTGGCATCGGTTTCTGAGTCAAAACCCCATCAATAAACTCACTCGCGGGTTCGGTTTCTGGCAGCAGCAGAAACTCATCTAGCGACAAAAGTTGAGTAGGGGACTGAACCATACCGGATTGGTGATCGACTGGTCATTGAAAGTGAGTTTATCTTAGCTGCTGTAGCCGCCCGGCATCTTCTGCCTATGCCCTAACGCGACTTTTGGTGGGGTCATAGAGGGAAAGGGTACCGACTTCCGCCCGGACTCGGCGCTTGAGGCCATCCATCAAGCCCACTTCTAGCTCAGTTCCCGGTTGGGCGTATTCGGGGGCGACTTGGGCTAGGGCAATGCTGCGGTTGAGGATGGGGGAGAAAGTGCCGCTGGTGACATGACCGACTCGCCAGCGATCGCCGATAGGGTGCACGCCCTGTCCCCCACAGGCCACCTCATTGCTGTCTAACAGCAGCCCGACCCCGACAAAGGGAGGGCGATCGCGGAGTTTCTCTAACGCGGCGCGACCGATGAAATCTGGTTTGGTTTTCAGGCCGACGCTCCAGCCGATGCCCGCCTGGTAGGGCGAAATCAAGTCATTAAATTCCCGTCCGGCGGCCAGGAGGCCCGCTTCGATGCGGGCGCGATCGAGGCCCTGCATCCCCAACGGCAAGAGGTCGTAGGCGGCTCCCGCCTGCATCAGCACATCCCACAGCTCAGCGCCCCGGTTGGGATGCACGAATAGCTCGTAACCCAGCTCGCCGGTATAGCCCGTGCGGGATAGCAGCACCGGAATGCCCGCGATCGTGCCCGTGACAAAGCGGAAAAATTTCAACTCGCTGAAATCAGTCATGTCCCACTCGGCGTCAATTTCGACGAGGGGACACAGTAAATCGCGGGCATGCGGGCCTTGAAGGGCGAGGTTGTGCCAGCGATCGCTACTATTCGTTACCGAAACCGACCAGTCTTTTTCGTGCGCCACTTGTTGCAGCCAGAGCCCATCGGTGTCGCAGTTGCCCACGTAGCGATAGGCCGACTCGCCCAGGTGAAACACGATGCCGTCATCGATCATGCCGCCGTGGGGATTGAGCAGGCAGCCATAGGCCGACTGACCGATCGCGAGCTTGGCGACGTTGCGCGAAAACGTCCATTGCAGTAACTCCAGGGCATCTGGCCCGATGACCTCAAACTTGCGGAGGGCGGAGAGATCCATCAGGGCCACCCGCTCTCGCAGCGCCCAATATTCCGCCTGATCGCCCGCGTGGGGATAGCTGACGGGCACCCAAAAGCCGTTATATTCCACCAGGTTTTGGGTCAGCGATCGCACGCGGGGGGTAAACGCACTGTCTTGGGTTAGGCGCAGGGGCAGTTCCCGCGCGGCCCGGCGGCCAATCGCTTTGGGGAAATTGGCTTCGGCGGCATAGATACGAATATGGACGGGGGTTGGGAACCAGCCGTTCGCCGGATCGATGTCATCGGGGCAGGCGGAACTGGCGCAGAGCAAATCCTGATGGGCCTTGAGCAACACGTAATCCCCGGGACGCGACCACGATTCGCCCGAGGCGATCGCCCCACTGTCATCCACAGCGGTGTTGAAAAAGAAGTTGATTGCAGGCCAGCCGGGACGGGGGGCGATGCCGTAGGGGGCCAGCACTGTGTTGAAGTTGTCGCTGCAACTGGGATGGTCGAAATAGCCCGCTTCCTCGTAATACTTATTAGTGCAGGCCAGCATGAAACTGTCGTGGCGATCGCAGGTATCCTGAATGACCTCGACCAGGGGCTGCATCGTCTGGGAAAAGTATTTGCTGAGCAGTCCTGCCTGGGGCATCGCCATTCCCAACAGCGTCCGCGTCACAGTGCTATCGAGGGCTTCCTGGTACTGGTCCCCCGCAAATGCCAGAAAGTCTGAGCATTGGGAGCCTTCGACATCGATGATCTGGATGTACTGCCCCGCTTTGACGGGATAGGCGATCGCGGTAGACGGCTCGATGCGGTATTCCGCCACCAGGTGGCTCAATGGCGGCGGCACATCATCGAAGGACATGGCGGTAGCAGCGGATTTAAACTGCAATTCTGACATTGTTGATGCTTGAAACCTGATTAAAGAGCCATGGCCGATGCCGGTGGTGGGCGGCTTAGGGACCCGGTCCCTGTCGGGAATACCCACACACTCTGGTCAACACTGAGGGACCGGGTCCCTGCAGTGGGTTTGTTAAACAAAGGGGAAGGGCCGCCAGGGAATCCATTTTTCCCATAATTGCTGGAGGGTGCCGTCGGCTTCGAGCTGATCGAGGGTCTGGTTGAGGGCAGTTAGGAGATCGGGGCTATCGGGGCGCAGGGCGATCGCAAATGGATGGGATGTTTCCACCGTAATGGCTAGACGCAAGCTGGGATCTGCTTCCGCTGCGGTGACTAACACCAGTTCATCATCCACCACCGCATCGACCTCACCCGTGCGCAGGGCCGCGAGCATCTCTTGCAGCACCTTGTCGGTGCCCGGAAACGGGATCAGCTCTACGCCCTCAAACTGCTGCCCCAATTCGACATTGGTGCTGTCGGCGAGTCCCGCCATTTTGCGTCCGGCTAAATCGGCCGCCGACTCAATGCCGTCATCGGCCCGCACGATAATGGCTTCGTTAAACAGACCATAGGGTCGGGTAAAGACGCTATGTTTCTGCCGTTCTGGTGTGACGGCCTGGTTGAACCACACAAGGTCGCAGGTTTTGGCCTGTAGAGTGCTGTAAAACTCGGCCATGGGCAAGTTCAGCCACACCGGCTCTAGCCCCAGTTTGGCGCACACCGCCCGCGCCACATCGGGTTCGTAGCCCCAGCGCTGCCCGTCTTCGACATAGGTCATGGGCCGCGCGTCAAAATCGCTGGCCCCAATGGTGAGTTGCCCCGGCGTTAACGTAGCCAATTCCATACTGATAGTGCCCTCAGCAAAATTGTCATTGTGCAGCATTCAGACTTTCGAAGTCGTAACCAGATTCACAAACTGAGGTGGGAAAGCAACGGTATATTGCGAAGTGAGCCGGTATTTAGCGGTGTCTGTCAAAACGCTGGTGCGACTTGTCGGCAGAGCCAGTTCTTGATGATTCCCAGCCAACGACTTGTTACTGAAGGTTGACAAAAAAGCTAGCCGTCCATCTCCTAACTGGCCTTCCATCCATCACAATTTAAAGTCCATTCACTCCTACCACGGTTCGATAGACCCATGTCCCAGCAACCGATTCAACTCACCGATCGCCAACTGCAACAGTATCAAACCGATGGGTTTCTGATTCTCGAAAACTTCATCGATATGGATCTCGTGGAACGGCTGCGCGATCGCATTCAGCCGCTCTTTCATGGTGAGTTTGAAACGGGTATCTATCCCGATGAATGGTACTGGCGACCGGGGCTGAGTCTGCCGGATGTCACCCGCGAAATCTGCAATGCCTGGAAGTGCGATCGCACCATCGCCAGCGTGTCTCTATCCTCTGAGGTGGGTCGTCTCAGTGCCCAACTTGCCGGTTGGCCCGGTGCCCGCATTGGTCAAGACAGCCTGTGGTTTAAACCCCCCGGTGGCGGCAAGGAAATTGCCCTGCATCAGGATGGCGCTTACATTGACTATCTGACGCCCAACGAGATGGTGACCTGCTGGATTGCCCTCGACGATGTAAATCTGGAAATCGGTACCCTGCAATACGTGCGCGGCTCCCATCGCTGGCCCCTGCTGAAATCTGTGGTGGGTGAATTTCACGCGCCGACCAAAGACTATCGCTGGGCCATGCAGCAAACCGCCCAAGCCGCCGGTGTGGATGAACCGGAAATTGTCCCCGTCACGGTTCCCGCTGGGGGCTGTGCCTTTCACCACGGACTGACCTGGCACGGCTCGGGCAAAAATTTGAGCGCGACCCATCCCCGGCGCAGCCTCGGCATTCACACCATCAGTTCTGAAGCTTGCTTCAGCGAGCATCCTGCCGGGTACATCTACGGTCGTTACAAAAAGGTGGACAGCGATGTGATGGACGAATCCTTTTTCCCCATTTTGTGGACTGAGGATGGCCAGCGATCGCGGCATTTGGCTAGCCACTGTGAGGATGCGATCGCGCCAGTAGTGGTGGCATTAGGGTAGAGGGAGTAGGGGAGTGATGGAGTAGAGGAGTCGTTAATCCATCACCCCATCACCCCAACCCTGGGGGAAGCCACTCTGCGTCTACCCCCCATCACCCCATCACCCTCTCACTCATTTACCCCCTATGCTCCCCCTAATCGGCATCACCAGCTATGGGCGAAATGCGATGAATGAATTTCGTCTCTATGCCAACTATTTAGAGGCAGTGCGACTCGCGGGCGGCGTTCCCGTTTTGCTCACCCCAGGGGAAGCGCACCCCGAAGTTTTGCTCGATCGCTTGGATGGCATCATTTTCAGCGGCGGCGGGGATGTCTCGCCCGCTTGCTTTGGGGGCGACGCACACCCGATGATTTATAGCCTGGATGAGGAGCGCGATCGCTTCGAACTCGACCTGGCTAAGCAGGTCCTGCGATCGGATATCCCGACGCTTGGCATCTGTCGCGGCTTGCAGGTGCTCAACCTGGCCAGTGGTGGCGACAACCTGATTCCCCACGTGCCGGATGTTTTCACGACCATGCCGCATCGGCTCGAACCGCCCAACGTGCAGACTCGTGCCCAGCCGGTTCAGCATTCAGTCACAATCACTCCAGATAGCTACCTGGCAGAGATTTTCGAGTCAGAGCAAATTCCCGTCGTCTCCTGGCATCATCAGGCGATTAAAACTCCGCCCCCCAACTGGCAACTCGCGGCTCAGGCTCCCGATGGGTTGATTGAGGCGATCGCCTATCCTCAGCATCCGTGGCTATTGGCCGTGCAGTGGCATCCTGAAATGTCAATCCATGACGGCTATCAGATCAAACTCTTTCAGGCGTTTGTCACTGCGGCCACCCCCCATCAAAAAAGCACCTGAACAACGAATCGAATTCGACCGTTCAAGTGCTTTGAGTAGGGACATTTTATGTCCAAAGAAATGCGAAAGCAGAAACCTTAGCGATTGAGCCGAATGCGGCGGCTCGTTTTTTTGCGCTTGGTCACGCCAACCATGCCCATCATGCCAACCATCGCCGCTGGCAATTTACGAGAGGTCTCGCTAACCTGAGTCACCTCACCGGGGCGAGCCGCCTCCCGCACCCGATTTTGCTCATTGAAACCTTCGTACAACGAAGCCATCGCCGAAGCTGCCCCCGCCACTAGCAACAGGCCCAAAGTCGAAGGACTCTTAGCCGTAGACTCGCCCCCGCTGATATGAAAGGAGGCATAGAGGAAGTACAAAAATATGAGTGCCGCCACGACCAACATAATCCCGATTAACACAGGGCGATCGGCGAAGGTGTAAATCGCCCCACCCGTTGGCCCGTCAATCGCGCCTTCAAATTCTTCCCAACTTTGAAATGGGCTTGCTGCCCCCAATAACCAAGTAATCACTGTTTTTTCTCCAAATGACGTCAATCCTTCGACCGATCTAAGGGACACGCACTGGCTCATCGATCGCATCGTCCTCTGCGATCATGGAAAACTCAGGATAGCCTTCGATGCCAAAGTCACCCAAATCGAGACCTTCGATCTCTTCCTCAGGCGGTACCCGCAACAAGTTGAGCTTGTTCAGCACCCAGCTAATGCCATACCCAGGAATCAGACCGAGCACGATCGTGCAGAGGAAAGTGCCGATTAGCTGCGCCATGAAGTTAGTCGGCGGGAAGGTACCCACGGAATATCCCGTCGCCATGACCCCGACCGCCATCGAGCCAAGCACGCCGCAATAACCGTGAACCGCAAAGGCCCCCACCGCATCATCAATGCCCATCTTTTCAACAAGTTTGCCGACAAAGGGCATGGTATAAGCCCCGATAAAGGCAATCAGAAGCACCAGAGGCGGAGCATACAGATCGAGGCCAGCCCCCACCGAAATAATTCCAGCTAAGCCGCCAGAAATAGTGAAGAACGGATCGCCTTTAGAGCCGAGGTAAGCCGCCACAATACCGATACAGAGGGCCAATGTGGTGTTAACCCCGACTGAAGCCAGCGTCATTGGCGAACCGTAGATCGAAGTCTCGACAGTCGCCCCCGGCAAGAAAATCACACAGCCGGCCAGGAAGGCATAGAAGCCGACGAAAATCAGCATCAAGCCCACCATTGTGAGGGGCAAGTTGTGGGGCATGATGGTGCGCGGATTGCCTTGATAATCGTACTTCCCAATCCGTGGCCCTAAGTTGATCAATACGCCCAGTGCGAAGAAACCGGAGACCCCATGAACGACCGCAGAACAGCCGAAATCGTGGTAGCCCATAGAGTTAAACCAACCCCAGTAGTTCCAGCCCCAAGACGCTGCAACCACCCACAAAAAGCCACCTAAGATGGAGGCCAAAATCAAGTAAGCACCTAAGCGAATCCGCTCGATGACGGCACCCGACATGATGGAAGCCGTCGTCATTGCAAACAGCGCGAAGGCAAAGAAGAAAACGCCGGTCAGATTATCCCCAATGTTGGGGCCCATCGACGCCGACCAAGGATAAGTTGCGGCTACAAAATCCAGCAGCCCTTCGCCATCCAGGGGACCCAGATTTTCCGGCAGTGCTGAACTCCAGGGACCCAGGATGCCACCAAACCGCGGAAAAATTGAAAACCCGGCATAGACCCAATAGCCGAAGAAATAGAAGGAAAGACCGACTACGGCTAGGGTCAGCAGGTTCTTGACCATCGTGGCTAACACGTTCTTGGCGCGAGAAGCGCCGCCCTCGTAAGCCAAGAAGCCCACGTGAATGATCAACATGAACACAGAGGCCCAGTAATAATAGGACTCTGCAACAAAGGTTCCTAAAAACGCTTGTGCTTCAGGCTCCATACCTAACTCCTAAACAACAGACAAACACACTACAGGGTGAGAATATCCCTAAGAAATGCATCAGATTTGCAGGTCCAAAAACTGCCCGAAACCTTTGAATTTCTCGAAATCCAAATAACCTGCGAAAATCTACGAGTCACTTGCGCAGTACTCAGAGAACAAAAAACATGAGCGATCGCAAACTCCATGAGAATCTAGGATCGACTCAATAAATCCTGAAGTGACTTCCGCAATCGCGCTCACTTGGCAAGGCTTGAGTTCACAATGCCAATTAATTTGTTAAGAGTCTGCAACTAATACCAGTTTTGGAATGTATCAGTTGCTACCCGCCCTAAAAACACTAGGAAATTCACTCAGCTAGAGGAAAGCTGATGGCAGTGTTTTGCGGGTTTGTACTTTTTGGTAGACCGAAGGCAAAGATATTTCGAGCGCTAGTCAATTCCGAGCAATCCCGTCTGGAAGTTGAGGGCGAAAGTTTTGGCGATCTTCGTCAGCTCCGTTGCTGAGTCAGTGCGTCTGGTTTAGCCGATATCGAGAATCATGGGGCTCGATGGAATTGCCGGTCTAACTTGAAAGATTCGGCAGCCGATTTAATTGAATTCAGTTGTTTTATTACGACAACGAAAAAGTGTATCAAAACATACAAAGCACAGCGCTTTTGCCCCTCAAAATCAGCTCTTGTGGTAGTGAATCTGGAGACCCTGGGCATGGTTGGCACAGTGCAGCAGCAAGCATCCCTTGCAGAAAAGGCAAAAGCACTCGGACTAAAATTTTTCTTGGTTTCCTACACCGACCTCTTGGGCGGCACCCGGGCCAAATTAGTCCCAGCGGCAAAGATTGCTTCGGTTGAAAAAGATGGTGCCTTTTTTGCTTCCTTCGCCTCCAATTTGGGGCTGGGGCCGGACGCGGCGGAAATTGCGGTCATTCCTGACCCCGATTCTCTGATCGTGCTGCCGTGGGAGCCAACGGTCGGGTGGGTAGCGAGCGACGTGTATTTTGACGGTGAACCCTTTGCCGCCGCGCCACGCATGATTTTGAACCGCGCCTTGGATCGCTGCACGCAGATGGGATATAGCTACAAAGCCGGGGTAGAGGCAGAATTTTTTTTGCTCAAGGAAACCGATGGCGGGTATGCGATCGCCGATAGCAAAGACATTGCCGAGCGGCCCTGCTATGACCAGCTCAACTTGATGCGGCAATACGATTTCATTTCCACCCTGGTCACCTACATGGAAGATTTGGGTTGGGAGCCGTACCAGTGTGACCATGAAGACGCCAACGGTCAGTTTGAGATCAACTGGACCTATAACGACGCGCGGGTCACGGCAGATCGCCACGTCTTCTTCAAATACATGGTCAAAACCCTGGCCGAGCAGCGAGGGTTAACCGCCACGTTTATGCCCAAGCCGTTCAGCCACCTCACAGGGAACGGGGCGCATGTCCACAACAGTCTCTGGCAGGGGGATACGAATGTGTTTGAGGCGGGGGCGGACGATGGCGGGCTCTCCCCCGTCGGGTATCAGTTTCTCGCGGGGGTGCTGGCCCATGCGAAGGGGCTAACGGCGCTGTGTAGTCCGACGGTGAATTCTTACCGGCGCTTAGGTGCCACGATGACGACCTCTGGCAGTACCTGGAGTCCGCGATACATTTCCTACGGGGGCAACAACCGTACCCACATGCTGCGGATTCCGGAGGCGGGACGGTTTGAATGTCGCATCATTGATGGCTCGGTCAATCTTTATTTAGCGCTGGCCGGACTCTTAACCGCTGGTCTAGAGGGCATTGAGCAGCAGCTCACCCCCGGCCCCCGTATTGATGCGAACCTGTTTGTGCGCGGCTCGGAATTTCCGGATTTGGACGTGTTGCCCGCCAGCCTGTTAGAGGCGCTGGAGTGCCTGAAGCAAGACGACCTGTTGATGGGGGCGATCGGTGACGCCGCCGCCAAAACCTTCTTTGAATTTAAGTACGGGGAGTGGCAGCAGTACACCTCGCAGATCACGCCTTGGGAAATGGAGGCTTATGTCAACTGCTAGTGCCATTCATACTTACCAGTTCCCCACGATGATTCACTTTGGGGCGGGGGCACGGAGTCGGTTGTTAGCTCAGGTCAAAGCTTTGGGGTTGCAACGGCCACTGGTGGTGAGCGATCGCGACATTGCTCAGCTCCCCTGGTTTCCCACTCTGATCGACTCCTTGGCCGACCTGCCAGTGACGACCTTTAGCGGGGTATGGGGCAATCCTGTCGTCTCCCAGGTTGAGGCCGGACTCGCCGCATTCAAAGACCACGAAGCCGACGGCATTGTGGCGGTGGGGGGCGGTGCGCCGATGGATGTGGCCAAAGCGATCGCTCTCATGGCCCATCATCCTGGTCATCTGTTTGATTACGAAGACGGTCGCCCCGATGCCCGTCCGGTGGATCAGCCAATTCCCCCGATTTTGGCGATTCCCACCACCGCAGGTACCGGCAGCGAAGTGGGTCGCAGCACGGTCATTTCTGACGACGCTACCCACGCCAAAAAGATCATGTTTGATCCGCAACTCTTGCCCCAGGTGGTGCTGGCTGATCCGGAACTGCTGCTGGGGCTCCCCGCCAAGATCACCGCCGCCACCGGCATGGATGCCCTGACCCATTTGATCGAGGCGTTTCTGGCGAAAGGGTTTCATCCCATTTGTGACGGCATTGCATTGGAAGGGCTGCACCTGGTCGCCATCCATCTCAAAGACTGTGTCACCTTTGCGCAACGGTTAGCGGCGGGTGAATCCCTTAGCGAAGCTGAACAGGCGGCTCACCTGACGGCACGCGGCGGCATGTTGAATGCGTCGATGATGGGGGCGATCGCCTTTCAAAAAGGGCTGGGGGTCACCCATTCCTGCGCCCACGCCCTCTCGACGGTGTGCGACACCCACCACGGTCTGGCTAATGCCATGATGCTGCCCGCCGCCATGCGCTTTAACCTGCCCGCTGAGCCTGCCAAGTTCCTCCGCATGGCCCAAACCGTGCAGCCCGGAGCCACCAGCGGCAAAGCGTTCATCGAGTGGATTCTGGCCTTGCGACAAGCGATCGGCATTCCCGACACGCTGACCGATCTGGGAATCTCAACCAAAGCCACTGATCAGCTGGTGGGCGTTGCGATGCAGGATGGCTGTCATCCGATGAATCCCCGGCCAGTCACCGAAGCCGACTTTCACGCTCTTTACCAGGACGCCTTCGCCGCGTAACAGGGTGATGGGGTGACGGGGTGACGGGGTGTAGACACGAAGCGGCTGCCCGCAGGGATGGGGTGATGGGGTGGCATCTGGAATCCGAGTTCAAAAAATGGGTGCGACGCATCGGTCTGGCAAAATGTTGCATTCCCCGACATGCCGTACGGACGAGGCCTTCTCAAAATCAAACATCGGTCTTGCCAAAACGTGACATCGAGAAGGCCTCGCCCCTACCCCATCACCCCATCCACTCCCCTACCCCCTGACTCCCCATGCAAACCCACCTCTCGATCATTAACCCGGCGACCGCAACGCTGGTCAAAGAAATTCCCATCGACGATGCCACCACCATTCAGCAAAAGGCGGCGGCGGCGCGGCAGGCTCAGCCCGCTTGGGCGGGCAGTCCTTTGGCAGAGCGAATAGCCGCGATCGCTCGATTCCGTGACCTGCTCGGCCAGCGGCAAGCAGATTTGGCCGCGACGCTGACCGCAGA
Organism: Halomicronema sp. CCY15110; assembly: GCF_016888165.1. Classification (GTDB taxonomy): domain Bacteria; phylum Cyanobacteriota; class Cyanobacteriia; order Phormidesmidales; family Phormidesmidaceae; genus Halomicronema. Next base: position 15,692 of record NZ_JACSWC010000085.1, read on the forward strand.
AACCGGTAAGCCCATCACCCAATCCAACAATGAGCTGGCCACGACCCAGACCCGGCTGAATTTTTTCATCGACCACGTGGCCCAGGTGCTCGCGCCGGATGTGGTGCATCAGGAACCGATCGGGATTCCTGGTACGGGGGACTTAGAGGAAGTCATTTCCTATGACCCACTGGGCGTCATCGCCAACATTTCTGCGTGGAACTATCCCTACTTTGTCGGCTCCAACGTTTTCATCCCCGCGTTGCTGACGGGGAATGCGGTGCTGTATAAGCCTTCGGAATTTGCGGCTTTGACGGGGTTGGCGATCGCTGATCTCCTTCACACTGCCGGCATTCCCGAAGACATTTTTGTGCCCATCATCGGCGGCGGCGCGACGGGCGCAACCCTGCTGGAACAGCCCTTAAACGGAGTGTTTTTCACCGGCTCCTACACGACGGGCAAAAAAATTGCCGCCGCTGCCGCCGCTCAGCTCGCCAAGGTGCAGCTAGAGCTGGGGGGCAAAGACCCCGCCTACATTTGTGACGATGTGCCGGATGTCGCTGCCGTTGCCGCTGCTGTCGCCGATGGCTCGTTTTACAACAATGGTCAGAGCTGCTGTGCGATCGAGCGCATCTACGTCCACGCGGCGATCTACGAGGAATTCCTAGCCGCCTACCTGGAGACGGTTCAGGGCTTCGTCATGGGCGACCCCACCGATCCCAACACTTACTTAGGCCCGATCAGCCGCCAGATTCACCTGGATGAACTGGAGCGTCAAGTCAAAGATGCCGTAACTCAAGGGGCGACGCTGCACTGTGGCGGCCACCGCATTGATGGGACAGGCTGGTATTTTGCGCCCACGGTGCTTACGGAGGTCACCCATGACATGGCCGTGATGCGCGATGAAACCTTTGGCCCGGTCATTGGGATTCAAAAAGTGGAAAGCGATGCCGAGGCGATCTCCCTGATGAACGATACTGACTATGGCCTAACCGCCGCCGTGTATAGTGCCGATCGCTCCCGTGCCATCCACATCCTGGGACAAATCAACAGCGGCACTGCCTACTGGAACTGCTGCGATCGCGTCAGCCCCCAACTTCCCTGGTCAGGACGCGGCCACTCTGGTGTCGGCACCACCCTTTCGCTAGAGGGCATTCGCACCTTTACCCAACCGCGCGGCTGGCACCTCCGCCAGTGATTAATTTGAACTTGACACTGTAGATGATGAGCTAGGCCAGGTTTGATCAACTACTCTGGCTAGTTAATGGTGAAGTGCGGCGGCGGTAGATTCCTCAATTTCCACAGATAACCTCTGTTCCGTCCGCTGCCACGCAGTGTTAGGCGGTTCAGCGGCTATAAGGTTGCTCCATGCTCAAGCCTGGGATAACTCGATAGTGCTTTACATTGAAAGTACAGAGAGTTGCATTGCGCCCAACGGCACAAGCAGCAATCAATGCATCAATTAGACCGACCTTATGGGACAGATGATAGACGGTGAAATCAGACAGAGCCCGAGCACAATCAGTCTCGGTAGGCCAAACGATTTGCAACGGAGCCACCATCTGTAGAACTTTACGAACCTGTTGCTTGTTCTGAGCGTCCTGAATCAATTCCATCACCACAAACCCAGGAATGCTTGGCAGTTCTGAGACTGAGGCAAACCATGCGAGTGCAGGCGCGTAACTCCGCTGGATGTCAATCATGACATCAGTATCAACCAAGTACATTCACTATCTAAGCCTGCTGACGGTGTTCGGCTTGGTCGCGCAACTTGCGTGCGTGTTCCTGACTATCCGTGATATCAGGTCGAGAACCGACTACCCCAACGCTTTCCCAGTAAGCCACGAGCTCCAACCCTGTTTTCGGAGGATTTTGGAGAAAAGGGCGGAAGGAGAGAACTCGTAGAATATACTCTGTCAAGGGTAATTTAAGCTGAGATGCTTCAGTGGATAATTCATGTTCTAGCTCTGAAGATAGCTCTAAGCTGATATTCAAGATATGCTCTCCTCTAATAATATTCACTCTACTCATATCTGATTTTATTTTACTCGCGGTTGGCTTCCCGTACCTCCTTATCACAACAAACTCAGTTGTTCACTATTGGCCTCTTCTTCTAAATGACATGAGCGTAAAACATCATCAAGCATCTTTAAATCTGAGTTATGCCATATTTCATATTTTTTGCATCAAATTTTGCATCAAAATGATGAATTATTAGCATTTGAATTGAAAGTAAAACTATCCGTGTAGCATGTTCGACTAAAGAGTCATATGGGCTATTTGGCTCGTTGTCTTCATCTGGTTCAGGAAACGAAATGCTACCATGCGCAAATAAGTTTCTCAATTCGTAGACAGCGTATAAGCCAACTCCTGACTCTCCATAATCTTGTATCCTTGAAATCCTATTTTTTATTCGCTCGAGTCCAAAGCACTTACTAGAAATTTCCTTGAAAGCAATGTTTGCTTCTTCTAAGCCTGAAACCTGTGAATCAGCATTAAATCTTTTCCCTATCAAATAACACGTGTTACTAATCTTGCCTCGTTTATCTTTTTCAGGGTGCTTAGGAGGCTTAACTATGTCAATTGCTGATTCAAGAGCCCCCCAAACAAAATTAAAGATAGTAAGCTTTTGGACAAAGCTGTTTAATAATTTATCACGTGCCAAATCATATTCATCAGAATCTCTACACCAACCAAAGCTTCGGTTGTTCTTGATGGTATTTAAAGTGACAGACTCGAGTGAACTGGCTATATGTAACCATTCGTGCACACTGCCCCACAAAAAACAATCATCTGTTTCAGATATAACGCTTAGTGGTGCAGAAAAGTCCTGAGAGTATTGATGTAGCTAGATTCTCAGATTGAGAAGGGGAGCCATCTGTGAG
>NZ_JACSWC010000086.1 GCF_016888165.1 Halomicronema sp. CCY15110
GCATCCTACTACAACATGACTTGTGTGTACTTAGTAGCCCAGTTTTGGGAGAAGGGGCTGGGGGATGAGGGCGGATCAGTATCGGGACTTATGCCGTTGAGTACTAGGCTGCAGCGATTGCAACCGTTCCAACTTAACTACGGCTTGCCATAACTCGGATCCCTTAGGGACGAGAATTGAATAAGTTGGGATAGCCGCCTCGGCTGTCCCCAGGCAGGCATCTTGTCTGTCCTAACAATTTGGATGTTAGGGAACTGCAACTAAATAAAGTACCCGTTCAATCCGGTTTCGACTTCGCTCAACCTGCCAGTATCGAGAGTTG
>NZ_JACSWC010000087.1 GCF_016888165.1 Halomicronema sp. CCY15110
ATCCAGTTCCCAGTGTTTCAGGTTCAGTGCTGAGACATCAGGCAAGAAATACTCTAGAAGTTCCATAGGACCCTGATCTCGGAGATTAGTCCCTATGTACCTCTCTACACAAAATTTGGATCACCAAAAGTTGCCAAGAGCCCGAAGTTACGAGAATACGCAGCGTTGCCAGAATTTATCAAGCATCTCGCGTTGAAGGGGGTGGTCTTTGCCTTTGATGCCATTAGCACCCAAAAAAACGTGTCGCCTGATTGTTGAAAGTGACAATCACTATCTAGGTGACCTTACCTCGAAAAAGTGGGCATTCCCGCAGAGTCGACAAGGAAGGAGAATGTTCAGATGACTCAGAAACCGCG
>NZ_JACSWC010000088.1 GCF_016888165.1 Halomicronema sp. CCY15110
GCCAGGTTCACCCGCTCACGGGCACCGTAGCTGCCATATTCCCCGCTAAAGCCCTCCCAAATCTCAAAGTGTGAGCCGATGTCACAGGTGATCAAAAACGGCGGCAGTGCGGGCGCATCGAGCAGTTGGATATATTGCCGGGCTTGGTTAAACGCTCCCTGCATGGCATCGCGATAGGCATTCGTGCCGCGCTTGCCATGACCTTTGTGACTGCTGTAGCTGCCCTGCTTCGCCTCAATCAAAAAGCAGTCGGCCTTATAAAAATCGGCGCGCTTACGGCTCTGCCCTTTTGGCTGTAAAACTTGATCGCCCTTTCAAAACAATAGTCATCGCTGCCGGGGCTGCCTTTGGGCGGTGGGCCATCGACATCCAATGCCTGACAAAGTTCGCTAAAAAAAGGCTTGGCATTGGCATCTTCATTGCCTTCCGAATGACGCCATTTTTCAATAAATGCTTCGACTCGCTGGGTGTCGGCAGATTGCATAGGGCAAACGGGGAATCGCTCGGATTCCAGGCAAGGGGGCGGCTA
>NZ_JACSWC010000089.1 GCF_016888165.1 Halomicronema sp. CCY15110
ACCAGGCATTCGACGTCAGCCTCTAAAACTCACTCCTTAAGGATATATGCATTTCCGCCATGCGGTACTAGACATTCTGCGGAGCAAACGCTTGAGAACTACGACGCAATAATTGAATAAGCCAAGGCTGTAATGACGAGTTTAGAACAGCACAAAACCATGCCTGCCAAAACCGCAGCGAGTAATATTTCGGCTCATGGCATTTGGTTGCTCTGTCGCGATCGCGAATAATTCTGGTCCTACGAAGCCTTTCTGTGGTTTGATATCCCGCTCGTCCATGCGCCGCAGGGCCACCCGGGTTTCTGGGTGAGCGCGTTTGAACTCGGCAATCAGCTTTCCCAC
>NZ_JACSWC010000009.1 GCF_016888165.1 Halomicronema sp. CCY15110
GCTACAGTCAGCATATCTAGCTAAACTGCGCTGCCACACCTTAGTAGGACGGGGTGTGTAACCCCTTGATTTTGCGTTGGATTTTAGAGCTAGAGGCGTTCTACACCGTCAAAAAAAGAGTAAAAAACTCTGGAAAGTAGGCCAGTCAAGAGGTTACACACCGCAGACTCATCGGGGTCGGATGCATCATGGCTGCAATGGGAAATGGGGTTGCGGCATCTCCCCCTTGATGAGGTGGCACGGCAAGCCGTCTACACGGCACCTCTCCAGCTACAGTCAGCATATCTAGCTAAACTGCGCTGCCACACCTTAGTAGGACGGGGTGTGTAACCCCT
>NZ_JACSWC010000090.1 GCF_016888165.1 Halomicronema sp. CCY15110
AAGTACCCGTTCAATCCGGTTTCGACTTCGCTCAACCTACCAGTATCGAGAGTTGAGCGGAGTCGAAACTCGGTTCAGGCGGATCTTTTTTACGCGCAAGTTCCTTAGCAAGGCTGTCGCTTATACACATCTCTGAATCAAGCGATCCGGGCAGATCCCCCGCTGTCGCTGCCCCCTAAAGCCTTCTGGGCATGCGCTGCGCGTAGGAAAACGGGCGATGCACATCTCGTTTGGGTCTGCCCCCTTTTTTAAGGTAATTACGTACTTGCCTAACACATATTCGCCCTCACCCTAAATCCCTCTCCCAAAACTGGGCTACTAAGTACACACAAGTCATGTTGTAGTAGGATGCTGCCAGAAAACATGGGGTCATCGAG
>NZ_JACSWC010000091.1 GCF_016888165.1 Halomicronema sp. CCY15110
GCACCCAAGAAGAAGTGCAAGGAACGAGAGTTGTTGAAGCTCGCATATTGGAAGATCAACCGACCGAAGTAGCCGTGAGCCGCCACGATGTTGTAGGTCTCTTCTTCCTGACCAAACTTGTAGCCGTAGTTCTGCGACTCGGTCTCGGTCGTCTCACGCACCAAGGAGGAAGTCACCAAGGAGCCGTGCATGGCGGAGAACAAGGAGCCACCGAACACTGCTGCCACACCCATCATGTGGAAGGGGTGCATCAAGATGTTGTGCTCAGCCTGGAA
>NZ_JACSWC010000092.1 GCF_016888165.1 Halomicronema sp. CCY15110
CCATCATGCCTGAGAGCCGTTCTGAGGGGGATTGAGTCAGTGTCGCGTGTATTGCCCTGACTGCTCTGGTATGGCGACTAGAGGGGCTAACGCCCTGTTGGAGTGAGGGGACATCAGCGCGATAGCGCAGTACGGGGGCATGATTTTTTTCGGCGAGATCGTGTGAGCAAAGATCCTTTTTTTGCCAGATAAGCGATCGTGTTTCAGCATCGTTATATATGTTTTGCTTAACGATAAGGATGGACAAGAAAAAGATATAGAAAGGGCGAGGATCGAAATAAAGATAGAGAGTGCTTATCTTTTGCAATGCCTGAATATAGGGGGTTATGGGGATTTGATGTATCTGGGATCGGCTTTGTGTTCGTTCACTATATCTATTTTGGGCAAAGTAAAAGATAGGAAAAGGGTATAAGATAGGGTTATGAATATAAATAGCTTATGGATCGATAGGTTTTTGGGGCGTTTTTGAGGGTAGAGATACAATATTTTTATGGGTATGATGGGGTCAAGATAGAGTGTTGAGGCTGAAAGTGTTGCTGTGTATGGCTTGTAGCGTTTCCGTCATTTTCGCGATCGCTGATCCTGTTTTTCGTTTAT
>NZ_JACSWC010000093.1 GCF_016888165.1 Halomicronema sp. CCY15110
CGAGAATCTCTTCTGGGCTTTGACAATCGGATAGCAGTTCGTCTAGCAACTCATCGGCGCGATTCGGGACTTGTCTTGTTCTGGGCATGATGCGGCCTCCTGAATTATCGGGATTTTAGACCGCTTACACAAAATTCTGATCAGTCTCAAGTCCTACGCCTTGCATCTAGCCCTGTAGCTCTTGAGTTCGATCAGGTGCAATTGGCCTTGTATGAAGAAGTAGACTTGGATGCTGGAGGCCCAAAACTTCTCCTGTAGTCACTTGGCAATGCCTTACCAGTGCTCGACTCACCGTGCG
>NZ_JACSWC010000094.1 GCF_016888165.1 Halomicronema sp. CCY15110
ACGGGTTTCGACTCCGCTCAACCCTCAACCTCTTACCTGGACAGTGATATCGCTGATTGAGCGGAGTCGAAATCAGCTACTTAGTTACCCTTTAACTAGGCCCAGCTACTTAGTTGGAGAAAAAATGGTCGCTAAGCCTAGAAGCGTTATAGAGACAGGCTTCTGCCATTGAGTATTAATCTCGCTAAAGTCGAGAGCCGGTGGCTGATAGAGTCTGAACCCATTGAAACCTCGCTCTGACTTGGACTCCACTACGTCTTAGCGACTAAAATTTCTCTGATTCCATACATAGTTGTAGCGGCTCGCAATTATCTAAACAATGGCCAAGGGGGGGGAAGTTTGTTGATCACTCATGACTTCCCCGTTCAAAACAACCGGTTGATCGTCCAAATAAACTGAGCAATGCCGCATGGGCACATCTAAATGGCAGGGGGTTGACCGCTGCCCCCCGCCGACGGTGTTAGGGCCAGTGGAGAAGAGAAAATTGCCCGCAAACGCTCTTCCATCTTGCCCTTCCGTTTCCCCTTTGCCATACAGACCCAGCGCTTCCCATTGGCCGTTGTGACTGAGTCCCCACCCAATATGGGAGATCGCATAGACATTATTGTCCTGATACTGCGCCATGAATGCCTTCATGTAGTCAGCATCAAACGCTCCAGTGATCTCCCGAATAAATCCATTTTCGACTTGCAGGGTAATCGGGGATTGAATATAGCTAAAAAACGGAAAGATGATGTCACCACGATCAAGCACCACAGTCCCGTTAACACTGCCTTCGTTGGGGAACGTAAAGACAAATGCCCCGGGCCATTGATCCCAATGACCGGGTTCGTCGGCAAAGCCGTACTGACACATCGCCGGAAACTCGCCTAAGGGCGCATAGAAGTCGGTTCCGGCGGCGGAAGTAACATGCATGACTTGGGCCTGGGCCAGTTGATGTTTGGCCGCGATCGCCCGCTGCTGATCTGCGACCTGGGGCAGCATGCGCTCCAGAATTTCCGGTGGTTCGAGGATGACCAGGACTCGCGTTCCCGTTTCTCGGCAACGATGAATTTGACTATCCAAAATAAATGCGAGATCGATGATCAAATCGGCGGCTTGCAAAAGCGGCAGCACGGCATCTGGCAGGCCGTGGCGACTGGGCACCTCGACATAGCTGACTTGCGCCCCAAGAATTTCAGACTGACTGAGAGCAACTGACTTGTAAGGGGTTGAGCCGTCGTAGGTGTTGAGCACAACGACCTGCTCACCGGGTTTGACCCGACTTAATTTCAGCACTGTTTGCCAAAGGGTCATTAACGTTGCGGGGGTGATGCTCATGGTGATTCAGTTCCTGGGTCGATAGACAATTTAAGGGGCGACAGAGGCCGACAGCCGAGCCAGCGCTGCATCAATTTGGCGATAGAACGGCTCAGGCTGTTCGACGGGAATCAGATGCCCGGTATTGGGCACACAGACAAAACGGGAGTGGGGGTAATGCTGATGAATGGCGGCCACCGTAGCGGGCGGGGTTAACGTATCTTGCTCGCCAGCGATCACCAGGCCCGGTTGGGTAAGTTGGCCCAGTTGACCACAGACATCAAAGCCCATGACCGCGGCCATAGCGAACTTTAAGGAGGTTTGATTGGCGGCGGCGCGGTGCTCAATAAATTGGGTGATGTAATCAGGATTCTGCTCTATGAAAGGGGGCGAAAAAATGGACTGACTGGCAAGTTTTGCGGTGGCTAACGCGCCCATTTGCGCTAACGTCGCCAGGCGCTGCTGCAGGTTTTCGGACACGGCCTGGGGGGTGCAGCAAGTCGTGCAGGCCAGCATCAGAGCGGGGAATCGTTCTGGTTGCTGCAGCGCCATTTCCATGGCGACCATGCCGCCTTGGGAAAAGCCCACCAGAATGGCTTGATCAATTTGCATGTGATCCAAGACGGTGAACCAATCGGCAGCCAACTGGCGAATGCTGTAGGGGCGATCGGGGTGTTCGGATTGACCGTGTCCGCGAGTATCGCCCGCAATGACGTGATAGCGATCGCCATAGCGAGCAAAGGCCTCATCCCATAGGTGATGATCCCAGCCCAAGCCATGCAAAAACATGAGGGCTGGGCCACCACCGATGGCTGCGACGAATAGCTTTAGGCCACCGACGTCAATGGTTTGGAAGCGTTTACTCACAGCGGCTGCAGGACTTGATGGTTGAGAGTTTGAGCGGTTCCTTTAGGCGAGTGGAGCGCGGTCATCCAAATCGTCTTACGCTTCAACCAGTCGGAGCGCTGAATAAAGCGAAAGATGGCGGTGCGTAGTTGGGGGGGATAGAAGGCCAGTTCACCGTAGTAATAGGCCACATCCTGAGTCCACTCAATGAGTCGCCGCTCATGGCGTTCCCAGAGCGCAATCCCCGGGTCGATCGCGGTGGCTTCCTCAATCCAAGTCGCGAGAGCGAGAGCAGACATCATAGAACAGCCGCCACCTTGGCCTAAAAAGGGTGGCTGGGCATTGACGGCATCGCCAATCAATACGACCCGTCCCCGCTGCCAATTCGTCAATTTAATGATCTCAAACTGATCGCCTCTCCCAGCCTCTGGCAACCGGTCAATGAGCCAGCTCAAGTGTGGGAAAGTCTCTTGCCAATAATCTTTGTCGACTGGGAGTGCTTGCCCACGCTCATCTTCCTTCACAGCAGTCAACTGAATATAGGCCAGATCTTTTGTGCAGGGAGCATACAGAATCCGGCGAGCCCCATGCCAATGCTCACAATGACCGCGGCCTTCGTCCGTTTCGAGTTCGGCTGGTGATCGCGAAATCATCGCTCGATAGCCAAACTGATGGGCGAGCTTACGGCTTTTGAGCAACCCTAAGGAATCCCGCACTTTAGAGTTAATCCCGTCGGCACCAATGACTAAGTCACCTTTACGGCTGCTGCCATCGGCTAGATGAATCGTGCCATCCGGGTCAGCGGCCATGACCTCGATGCCAAACTCAAGCTCGACACCGAGGCGGCAGGCTTCGCGATGGAGAGCATGGAGGAGGTCGGCGCGAGTGGGGACATAAAGTCGGTTGTCTTTAGAGAAAAAGTCTTCGGCAAAGACGGTGCCATCTTGGTCGCGTTTTTGGTGCCGCCAAGCTGGAATACTGTCTTGGATAGTGGCTTCATAGACGCCTAAGGCCTCGAGGACTTTTAAGCCGTTCTCCCAAAGATAGATCCCCGCGCCTTGGGGGCGAATCCCAGGACTTTTTTCATAAACTGTGACTTGCCAACCGTACTTGGCAAATGCCACAGCCGCTGACAAGCCGGCAATGCCACCCCCAGCGATCTGGACTGTCTGTAGCATGAGCTCCCCTCGTTTCGCTTACTACAGTGAGCTTAAAGACAGTCCAGCCGACCGACTGTTAGGCTTGTCACACTCAGCGCAATTGGGCCTCAACCTTTGAGCAATACAGGCCCTTTCACGCCCAAACTTTATTTGCATTCCGTTACATTTCGGTCAAGGTACGGATATACATACCACGCTATTCCTAATGGATAGCACTACTCATCTCCTGCAGATGAGTGCTTGTAAATCCGCACTGATTTTTGATAATGACCACGACTCTCCGGTGGTGTTCTAGACCTGTGTAATGAGTCAAGATAACAGGGCGGTCTACCTTGTGAGTTCATGATGGTTTTAGAACCAGTCGGTTGTCCGCACTGCCACACAACGAATGTGGTCAAGAACGGTAAAAGTGGTGAAGGTCAGCAGCGTTATCGCTGCCGCCATGCCAACTGTACTCGGGCTTCCTTCATCCTCGACTATACCTACCGGGGCCACGTCCTTGAGGTGAAAGCGCAAGTCAGTGAGATGGCGATGAAGGATAGTGGCATCCGCGACCCCGCTCGGGTGCTGGGGATTAGCCCCACCACAGTGATTGAGGAACTCAAAAAAACATCGACATCGGTCACCCATCAACCAGCAGGCTTTAGCCTCCTGCCAAGGAGCGCCACCAGCGGTCATCGTGGTGCGGGTTGAAGAGGTGGAGCTTCGTGCCGTCGAAGCGACAGCAACGATGGCTCTGGCACGCGATTGATCATCACAGCGGTGATGTCCTTGCCGACGTCCTCGCTCCGCATGAAGATAACGCCCTCTCTACCCTGATGGCATTACTCGCACCCGTGGGCATTCAGCCGTTCGACACCGACAACTGGGGCGCTTACTCGCGACAACTCGACCCGCAACAGCACACGGTGGGCAAAACCAATACCCAACGAATTGAGCGCAAGCACCTCACTTTGCGGGCTCGCATCAAGCGTCTAGCCCGCAAAACGATTGGCTTCTCCAAATCTGTCTTGCTGCACGACACCGCGATTGGGATGTTTATTAACCGCTACGAATTTGGTCGTGCAATATGACCGCTTTCCACAGGTCTAAAACATTACCAACTTGTAATACCGATCCTGTTTGAATACGGCAATGATGCGATCGCGTTCCTCACGAGTAAAGGGATGAATCTCATCCTCCTCCGTTCCCGACTTTTTGACCTTAATTTCCGAAGCCATCCCGTCAAACAGATTGGTTTCTAAAACTTCTAACTTTCTCGCCCACTTACAGCAAGCACTCAGATGCATCATGAGGCGTTTAGCAGAGTCCGCAGGAACATTAGAGGTGAACCAGTCGAAAACCGCCTGTGAATCAGCCAGATTCTTGTGCGGGCAATGGTCGAGGTGCTTAGACACCCAGCCATACATTCTCAAAGTTGATGGTGACTTCCCCGATTTCCTGGCGTTTACATAAAGCTACCAAAGCTCTGAGAGCCTGGGTGTAGCTTTGGGTGTAATGTCCGGCGATGCCACCTTGAGGGAGGATTGAGGCTTATATTTCGCCAGGGTCTGATCGAAATTGCCAGAAATCATATCTAGCTCAATCTTTCTGGCCTTCATTTCTGCCAGTTTTCGCCCCTCTGGACGATCAGGAAGTCCGACAGAGATATAGTGCCGTTCGCCCGCAAACCGGAATCTGAGCGGCAACCGTCCATGTGACGTGATGACCTGCACGGAACCTTTCGGAGCCTCTCCTGTTGGGGGTTTTGAGTACATGGCATGAACTTGCTGGTAACTTTGAACTACACCAAAATGTTCCAAAAGATACCCAATTTCTTCAAAGTTTTAGAACCCACGTACTCCTTTTTAAGCTTGGATTACGATAAGCCAAAACCCCTGAGACCTTTCGCCCTCAGGGGTTTTGGGGGTTGAAGCTGGTGACAGGACTCGAACCTGCGACCGGCTGATTACAAATCAGCAGCTCTACCAACTGAGCTACACCAGCACGCTGGACAACCAGCATATCAAACTAGCTGTCATATATCAGAGGAAATCTTGGAAAAATGGACGGTTACGCCTTGCTATTTTCGATCGCCCACCGAGCCAACTCCGTACGGTTATGGAGCCCGGTCTTGCCCAACATATTGCTGACGTGGCTTTCAATGGTGCGTTGGCTGACCTGTAGTTCTTCCGCAATCTCGCGGTTCGCCATGCCCCGAGCGACAAACTGTACAACTTTGAGTTCCGTGGGGGTGAGTTCGACATCAAAGGGCACGTTGATGGTGGGCGTTGTGGAACCACCCCGCGACTGTTGACGAATGAGGCGAGACGCTTGCTTGAGGGATGACTCCACTTGGGCGACCAACTCTTCTGGCTCAAAGGGCTTGACCATATAAACGTCAGCCCCGGTATTCAGGCCTTTGACGCGATCTTGGCTTTGCCCCTTCGCAGAGAGGAACAACACTGGAATCCATTCGGTTTCGGGATTATCGCGGACGTGCTCAACAAAGGCGTAGCCATCCATCTCTGGCATCATGACATCACAGATAATCATGTCGGGGTTGTTGCCATTGAGCACATCCAGTGCTTCACGCCCATTTTCTGCAGTGATGACGCTGTAGCCGCGAAACTCTAGATAGTCCTTCACTAGCAAGATCAAGTTGGGGTCATCATCAATGAGCAGTAACGTCTTCTGATCCCCCGCGTTTCCGTCTTTCATGCTGGCCTGCTTACGTAAAAATCTGATGTCTATTAATGCTCTTACAGGTTACCCATTCTTACGGAATCTGCTACGAACAACGCGAAAAATTACTGAATTAACTGACTTTGTATCGTTAAGTTACGTCAGTATTTAACGAGAGGCGTCTTTGAGGGTGGTGCGATGAGTCAGTATTCTACGGAGTTATCTAGGGCGACAGCTTCAGGGGTTAAAGGCTGGGTAACGAGAACATAGTCTTGGACAATGTGACCACCGAGCAGATGTTCTTGCAGGATGCGTTCAATCACATCTGGGGTAGCGCTGTGATACCAAACGCCATCGGGATAGATCACCATAATGGGGCCTTGTTGGCATACCCGTAGGCAGTTCGCTTTGGTGCGAAAAGCACAACTGGCCCGCTCTGGCGTTGGGGCATCGAGGCCTAATTCTTTAAGTCGCCGTTTCAGATAGTTCCAAGCGGCAAGACTAGCGGCTTGGTCGCAGCATTTCGGCTTAGTCTGGTCGGCGCATAAAAAGATATGGCGGTCGATCGCGGTGAGATGTAGAGCCTCAACGGTTTGTGCCAACGCAGCATCAAGGCCCGATCCGTCTGAGGCGGTCGGCATCGGCTAGGACTCCACGGAAGTATCAACGGCTGGCTGGGGCGGTTTTGTCGTGTCAGCGGTGGCGCTAGTAGCGGGGCTACTGGGGCTTGATGCGGTGGGGCTGCCAGGGGCTGGGGCTTCAGCCTGGGCGCGAATGCGCCGGATGGGTAAATTGGCAATTAAGGCAGTCATGCGATCGTCGTTTTCGAGGGCAAATTCCAGCCCGTCGGTGTCGATTTCCACATAGCGCGACACGACTTCGATGATTTCCTGGCGCATTTTTTCGACCATTTCTGGCGACAGGTCGGCGCGATCGTGAGCCAGGACAAATTGCAATCGACGTTTGACCGCTGATCGACTGGTTTCAGTCCGATCGCGATTAAAGAGTCGATCTAACAGTTCACTCAGCATGGGCAATTCGTAAAGACAGTTGGGTCATTCAGCGCCACAAGTTTAACCCCGAAATAACCGACGAACGCGGGAAAATAAATCGTCGTGGGGGGCGTTGAGATCTAGGAAAGAGACTTTTTCCCCGAGGAGCCGTCGCGCCACGTTGGCAAAAGCGACCCCCGCGAGGGAGAGTTTCTTTTCTAAGACTAACGGTTCCCCTTTGTTGGTGGAGACGATCACGCGCTCATCATCAGGAATCACGCCTAACAGGGGAATCGCCAAAATATCTTGCACGTCTTGCACCGACATCATTTGGTCTTCTTGCACCATGGCGGGTTTGAGACGGTTGATGATGAGGCGCTTGGTTTTAATATCGTTAGCTTCGAGCAGGCCGATGACGCGATCCGCATCCCGCACGGCGGAAATTTCGGGGGTGGTGACGACGATCGCTTCTTTGGCAGCGGCGATCGCATTCCGAAAGCCGCCTTCAATCCCGGCCGGACAGTCGATAAAGATGAAATCAAACTCGGCGGCTGACAGCTTTGACACAAGTTCGGTCATCTGCTCCGGCGTGATCGCCTCTTTTGAGCGATTTTGCGCGGCGGGTAATAACGCTAAGTTGGGCTGACGCTTATCTTTTACCAGCGCTTGCTCCAGCCGACAATCACCCGCCAGCACGTCTAAGGCGGTGAATACGATGCGGTTTTCGAGGCCCAGCAGCAAATCGAGATTGCGCAGGCCAAAATCGGCATCAATCACAGCAATGCGCTGTCCCTGTTGGGCCAGGGCCATGCCCAAGTTGGCGGTGCAAGTGGTTTTGCCAACGCCACCTTTGCCAGAGGTCAGTACAACAACGCGGGTCATAAAACGTCGAGTGGAGGTCTGCGAAAAGTCTACTACGGGTCCGGTCGGTTCAGCGATCGCCAAACCAAACCGAGTTCTGATTATGCCTTACTGTGTCCCGATTGCTGCATCGAGTGTCCAACTTTCTTGGCGCGACTCGAACGGCATGGAGGAATTCGTGCAGTGCTGGTGTTGAGCTGTTGTGCCAGTGACGCGACAGCGATTCGCCAGATGATCTGGTGCGCTTACAACGCGTCTGACGTGACCTCATCGACTGGCGGCGGAGAAGACGCGGTAAACACTGGTGATTCAATCCACAAATATTTGGAGAGCCAATACACGCAGGCATAAAACGGCCCCGTGTCGAGCAGAGCGGCCACCAGTTTGAAGGCGTAGCCGTAAGCAATAAACAGCATTAACTGAGGCCACAGGGCCTGTGATGAGTCAATGGGCAGCACGCCGGCAAAGAAATGCGTAATGAGCACCACAGCGGACGTATCCACCAGTTGACTCAGCAGGGTCGAGCCGTTGTTGCGCAGCCACAGATATTTGCCCTGGGTCAGATTTTTCCAAAAGTGGAAGAGTTGGACATCGACGAACTGGGCAGTTAGGTAGGCGATCATGGAGGCCAAAACGGTGCCAAAGGTGAGGGCGCGAATCTCAAAAAAGATGGGTAGGCGATCGGCGGCATCCCGCATGATTTCACCAGTGGCGGGATTGGTGGCTTCAAACCCCGGCAAGACGCCCCCCAACCACACGATGAAAAAGACCCAGAGGTTCAACAACAGTCCCACCCAGACCACTTGGTTGGCCCGTCGCCGCCCATACAGTTCCGACAGCAAATCGGTACACAGAAATGTCAGGGGATAGGGGAGCACTCCCACCGCCACAGTAATATCCAGCCCGTGGTAACTGAAGATTTTCACAAAGCGGCTGATGCCCAGAATATTCAACATGCCGAGCGTGCCGAGAAAGAGTCCCGACAAGATGAGAAACACGATCGCACGCCGTTCTTGAATCTGGGGCGGCACCCCGGCATCGGGCACCGCATCAAAAACCGCAAGATCGTCAGACACTGGCGCAGTTGAGGGCATCGTTTCGTCGCACTGGGAAACCCAGGAAAAGTGGGCGGGGGCCATCGGGGGAAAGGACTAGCCAGAAGGCCGCGATCGCTCCCCCCGAAACATCGTTCACCCTAGCGCAAAGCCTGACCGGGTCGAGCTGGAGCAACCCATCGTTCTGTCTATCCATGACATTGGTGAAGGGGCAGGGCATCGCCGGTTCTAGCCGCAGCGCCCGCCCAGACAAGCGCCGAGTGAATTGTGTAGAATGACCCCGACTTTAAGGGTGTCTGTCGGCACCGATGTTTTGCAACGCTGCGCCATGGCCATCATGAATTCCCTCAAGCCCATTTCGTTACATAGCCGCACCCGGCGCTTGGTCGTCATGGCCCTGCTGACCTGTGGCTGGGTGCTGCTGACGGCAACCATGAGCCCGGCCCAGTTTTCTTTGCCGGAGGGCGTGGGCGGGGCGGACGGCTTGAGTCCCCCCCCAGCGGTCACGCGCTTGGGCAGCATTGAGGTGGCCGCCGTGCATTCCCCCATCACGGGGGATGTGTTGTTTGAAGTGGCGGCCCCGACTGTGTACGATCGCAGCACCCTCGCCAATATTCCCGCTAATGCCGTCGAGCGGCGGGCGGAAGAAGTCAATGCCCGGATTCAGCGCGCCGTGCTGCGGCGTCGCGACCCGCCAATGGATTTGGCGACCTTGACGGTGGGCCTGGCCAAGCTCAACGATGTCGATGTCATTGTCACGCGGGATGAGCATTACACACAACCCTTGGTGTTGGTCACCGTGACCGAATCCGATGCCGACTATCAGGGTGTCCCGATTCAGGAACTCGGTGAAGACTGGACCGAAATTCTTTCAGAAGAACTGCGCAACGGCATTCAACAACTATCGCCGGAGCAATTTCGCCGCGATGCCTGGCAGGCGATCGCCGTGCTGCTTGGGTTGATCACGATTACTGGCATCGTTGCGGCGCTGAAGTTTTGGGTGCGCCGCCACCAACGCCATTTGCACAAGCGCAAGAAGGCGCTGAGCACCCCCCCGTCCGTAGACGTGCCGGTGGACCCACAACAAACATCGATGGCGTCGCCGTCACCGGGCCAGCAGAATATCCAAAACCGCACTCACTTTCTAGAACATTTAAATGAGGTCTGGACCCTCGATCGCCGCCTCAACTTCCTGGGTTTTTTACAGTGGCTGCTGTTTTGGCTGGTGGTTTTAGTTTGGTATCTCGGCATTTACCAACTGTTTCGACAATTCCCTTACTTAGAGCGCTTCAGCGCTGGCCTAGTCGGCAAGCCGATTCAGCTGCTCGGGGTGTGGTTTGTCACCGGCTTGGTCATTCGCATCATGCGTCGATTGATCGATCGCTTCACCACCGAACGCGAGGGGTTTGACTTTGGCGATTTGCTGACCTTTGGCGATTTGCAACGGCGGCAGCTGCGCATTTCGACGATTGCGGGGGCCGCCAAAGGGCTAATCACCATCCTCCTCATGAGTATTGGCTTATTGCTAGCGCTCAGCGTGTTAGGGGTGCCCACCGGCTCAGTCGTCGCCATCGGCGGGATTTTTGGTCTGGCGGTTTCCTTCGGTTCCCAAAGCCTGGTGAAAGACTTGGTGAATGGGTTTCTGATTTTGGCGGAAGATCAGTTTGCGATCGGGGATGTGATTGATCTCGGCGATGCCGCCGGACTGGTCGAAAACTTAAATCTGCGGGTGACGCAGCTCCGCAGTAGCGATGGTGAATTGGTGACTATTCCCAATAGCGCCATCAGCCAGGTCAAAAATCTGACGCGCAGTTGGTCGCGGGTGAATTTCAGCATTGATGTCGCTTATCAGACCGATCCGGCAAAGGCGCTGCAAATTCTCAAAGAGTTGTCGCAAGTCTTCTACAACGATCCGGCCTGGCAGGACAAAATGCTCGCCCCGCCGGATGTGCTGGGCATTGATGAGGTGTCTCACCGGGGCATGGCGATCACCATCTGGATTCAAACTAAACCTTTGCAGCAGTGGGCGGTGGGGCGCGAGTATCGATTGCGAGTGCGCCAAGCGCTGGCTGAGCACGGTATCGACATTGGCACTCCCCGCCAAACCTACGCGCTGGCACCAGGGGCGATGCAGCGCAACGGTCAACATCCAGCGGCGGATTCTGAAGCGATCGCCCCAAGCTGAGGCGATCAGAGGGCGATTCATGGGTGTCGCTCACGATCGCAGCGTTAAACGCGACACCGCTCGCCCGCTAACTCCCAGGCCCCTTACCTCCCCGGTGCCCGCACTGGTTCACAAACAACCGCGACCCAGTGCTTACTGCCTCACTGGTGCAGAAAAGTTTTGGGAGCAAAGTATCGGTAGTCTCATCGTGAGAAAGTCGTCACTTTCGAGAACT
>NZ_JACSWC010000095.1 GCF_016888165.1 Halomicronema sp. CCY15110
GGGGGCGGGGGTAGGGGCGAGGCATGCTCGATGTAACGTTCTGGACATAAACAATTATGAAATCGCGAGCATGCCTCGCCCCTACGGAATTGGAATGCGTCGCGCCAGCCGACCACGATGATTACAGGCGTTCCAAACGAGATTTGAGAATGGCAGCCTGGGTCTCAGCCTCAGCGAGGGCATCGCGGGCACCTTGCACCACGTCCTCGGGGGCTTTGTTCACGAAGCCAGGGTTGCTCAAGCGACCGTTCAGAGACTTGATTTCACCTTCAACTTTCGCCAGGTCTTTCTCTACCTTGGCTCGTAGGGCGTCCACATCCACTAAACCCATTAAGGGAATGAGCACCTGAACAGTGCCGACCACACCCGCGAATAGCTTAGTTTCCGGGGCGATCGCGGGTTCGGTTGTCGGGGTGATCGGTGGTTCAGCCTGTTGCTCAGCCAGATCGGCTACCTCCTGGGCGACGGGTTGAGCAGTGGTGGTAGGCTTGGCCGTCTGACGCTCCAGCCAATCCTTCGCCTCGCCCATAATCTCTTTGCGCCAGTGGTCTACTCTAGACCAGGTTTGCTGGCGCTTATGGGCATACAACAGGTTTTGGGCGACGAACCAAGCGGTGTATCCCACCCCAATCAGTTTGAGCAAAGGCCCAATCAATAAAATATCGTTCAGGGTTTGGAGCACTGCCGACAATATTTGCAGCGCAATAAACAGCGCAAACAGTAATCCTAACGTCGTTGCCGGACGTCGAAAATCGCTGAAGAACCGTTGCAAATAGGTCAGCGGCTCCTCTAGCAGCGGCCTCATGGTCACCCAAAAGTCGATGATCTCGGCTTTGATGCCCTCCCCGCCGTCAACAGCGGAGTCCCCAGCGATATTGGTGCGAGGCTGTGCTGCTCCCGACAGCGGGGACACGGGGGCCGATGTTGCGCTGGTCGAGGACTCGCCCTCAGCTCGAATGGTCAACTGCTCAACGCGCCCGATCGCCTCCACATAAGCCCGCCCCGCTTGTAAAATCTGCCGCTCCTTCGGATTAGCCGATTGCAAAATCGCCTCAATTCGGGCACTGGGCTTAATCCCCGCTTCCGCCCGCAAATTGCGAATTGTGCGCAAGGTGCCAATCAACAGATCAAAGTCTTCTTCTAACTGCGGGTTGATAGCGCTGGCATACACCGTCGGGTAGGACTGCACAGCCAGCGACTGGTCTTCGTCCACCTGATTCAGCGTGTGCCAAATCTCTTCCGTAATGTGGGGCATAAAGGGGTGGAGCGATCGCAAAATCCCATCCAGTACAAAGGCCAGGGTTTGCTGAGCGGTTTTTTTCGAGGGACCATCTTCTCCCTGCAACCGAGGCTTCACTAGCTCGATATACCAGTCGCAAAAATCGCCCCAGATGAAGTCGTAGAGTTCCTTAGCGGCTTCCCCAAAGCCGTACTTGTCCATGTCGTCATGCACCCGCTGCAACACGCCGTTGTAGCGAGACAAAATCCACAAATCAGCCAGTTCTAGGTTTTGAGCATCGGGTTCACCCAGTTGGGCAGGCGTCTGCCCTCCCAAATTCATCATCACGAAGCGGGCGGCATTCCACAGTTTATTAGTGAAGTTGCGGGACGCTTCCACCGAAACCGACTCGTCGGTTTTGCGGTCATACTCCAGGCGAATGTCTTGTCCCGCGCCCGCCACCTCGCGAATTAGGGTGTAGCGCAGCGCATCGGTGCCGTACTTGTTGATCAGCAGCAGCGGGTCGATGCCGTTGCCCTTGGATTTGGACATTTTCTGGTTATTTTCGTCCCGCACCAGCCCATGGATGTAGACCGTTTCAAACGGCATCGTGTCGGTAAAATGTCCCGCCATCATCGTCATCCGCGCCACCCAGAAAAAGATGATGTCGAAGCCTGTGACCAGCGTGCTGGTGGGATAGTAGGCCTGAAAATCCTTCGCCGTTTCGTCGGGCCAGCCCATGGTGGAAAACGGCCACAGACCAGACGAGAACCAGGTGTCAAGCACGTCAGGATCTTGTTCGAGCACCACATCGGCCCCAAATTTAGCGATCGCCTTCTCCCTGGCCTCATCCTCATTGGCGGCGACCACAAACGGGGTATTGTCCCGAATTTCGCCATCGGTTTCGCTCACCGCATACCAGGCCGGAATCTGATGCCCCCACCAAAGCTGCCGGGAGATGCACCAGTCCCGCAGGCTCACCAACCAGTCACGGTAAACCTTCGTCCACCGTTCCGGTACAAACTTTGGTGAGTCGTGGTTATCCAACGCATCGAGCGCCTGATCCGCCAGGGGCTTGATTTTGACAAACCACTGGGTCGATAGCAGCGGCTCCACGGGCACCTTGCCGCGATCGCTGTAGGGCACCGTGTGTTGATAGTCTTCAATCTTGACCAGGAAGCCGTCTGCCTCCAACCGCTGGACGACCCCTTTGCGGGCTTCAAAGCGATCCAGCCCTTCAAACGGCCCCGCTTCCGAGTTCATGGTGCCGTCCTTATTCATGACGGTGATCATGGGCAGATCGTGGCGCTGGCCCATGGCAAAGTCATTGGGGTCATGGGCAGGGGTCACCTTCACACAGCCTGTACCAAACTCTTTATTTACATATTCATCGGCGATGACGGGAATTTCGCGACCGACAATGGGCAGGGTCAGGGTTTTGCCGACGAGGTGAGAGTAGCGATCGTCCTCCGGATTCACCGCCACCGCCGTATCCCCGAGCATCGTCTCAGGCCGAGTCGTAGCAACTTCTAGATAGCCAGAACCATCCGTTAGGGGATAGCGGAAGTGCCAGAGATGACCGTTCACCTCGGTGGGCTCCACTTCCAAATCAGACACCGCAGACTGACTTGACGGACACCAGTTCACCATGTAATTGCCGCGATAAATCAGCCCTTCTTCATAGAGCTGGGTGAAAGCGGTCAACACCGCTGCCGACAGTCCATCGTCCAGGGTGAACCGCTCGCGGCTCCAGTCCACCGACACGCCGAGCTTCCGCAATTGCCCGACGATCGTCCCGCCCGATTCTTCTTTCCACTGCCAGGCTCGTTCCAAAAATTGGTCACGGCCCAGGTCTTCCAGGGTTTTGCCGTCAGCTTTAACCTGTTTTTCGAGGATGGTCTGAACCGCAATGCTGGCGTGGTCGGTGCCCGGCAGCCAGAGCGTATTCTTGCCCAACATCCGTTGATAGCGCACCAGCGTATCAATCAGCGCGTTTTCAAACGCATGGCCCATGTGCAGGCTGCCGGTCACATTCGGCGGCGGAATGACCACGCAAAAGGGCTCTCCCGGATGATCAGGGTCAGCCTTAAAGACATGCCGGGCCTCCCAGACTTGCTGCCACTTTTCTTCAGTAATGGAAGGATCGTACTGGCTAGAGAGGGTCGGAAGAGTAGCCGTCATTGCGTCAAATTCTCGTTCTAGGCGGTGATTACCTCATGATTTTGCCATGAGGGTTATGCAGATGCTAATCGCTGGGGGCGAATTTGTGGCAGATGGTGGTGTTCAAAGCTATGCCCGATGCTGCTGGCGCGTCACGCCGAACGATGCAAAGGGAGGCGATCGCTCCGGGTGATGAGGGGACGGTTCCCGCTCCATAACCCCGATGAGTTTCAGATCTGCTTCAGGGAACCGTCCCCTTAATTGCCAGGGCAACTGTAGCGCGATCTCACGTATCAAAGCCGCGACTCCACGCCCCAAAGAGCCAGTTACCAACACCACTACCAACGCTTAGAAAAAGGGTTCCCTCGAAAAGCGGTCTGGTCAGTCATCTTCTGACAACCACTCATTCATCATTCCGCCATTCATCTAAACTGGAGATTTCCCGCTAGTGTTGCAGATGTAGGTTGTCTTATGGCGACAATGCTTGACCCAAAGCCGTTAGAGGCTGCCAGCCTTCAAGAATCCCTGGACCTATCCCTCGTAATTCCGATTTACAACGAATATGAGAGCATCCCCAGGCTCCTGAAAGTCGTCACAGAAGTTATGGCACCGCTGGCCTACACCTACGAAGTCATCTGTGTAGATGACGGCTCAACCGACGGCTCGGTAGACGTTCTCAGGGAGCACACTGCCATCTATCCGCATCTAGCCGTGCTACTACTCCGGCGCAACTACGGGCAAACGGCGGCCATGGCCGCTGGGTTTGACCATGCGCGAGGCAAAGTCATCATCACGTTGGATGGTGACTTGCAGAACGATCCCGCCGACATCCCCATGCTGATGGACAAGCTGGATGAAGGCTACGACTTGGTCAGCGGTTGGCGTAAACAGCGACAGGATCATCAGCTCACCCGATTGTTGCCCTCCAAGATTGCTAACTGGATTATTGCCCGCGTCACGGGCGTCTCGATTCACGATTACGGCTGCTCCTTAAAGGCTTACCGAGCCGAACTCGTGAGAGATATGAACCTTTATGGAGAACTGCACCGATTTTTACCCGCCCTGGCCTTTATCGAAGGGGCGAGAATCACGGAAGTCCCGGTCAACCACTATGCTCGTCAGTTCGGGGCTAGCAAATACGGCTTGGGGCGCACGTTTCGCGTGGTGATGGACTTGCTCACGGTCTATTTTATGAAACGCTTTCTCACCAAACCGATGTACGTGTTTGGCTTGATGGGGCTCGTGTCCATCATTCTGGGGATTTTGCTGGGTGGCTATTTGACGTTCTTAAAACTAGGAATGGGGCAGTCCATCGGCGATCGCCCCCTGCTGATTCTCACGATCGTGCTGCTCCTGGGAGGCATTCAACTGCTCTGCTTTGGCCTATTAGCTGAATTATTAATGAGAACGTATCACGAATCTCAAGGACGGCCTATTTACCGCGTCCGCGAGGTTTTGCGGCATTAAGGACGGGAATTCACCTTGCAAAACCATAAACTTATGTGTATATTTAAGCTGTGGCAGTTAATAAACAGTCACACATTTATTTAGTTAACCTTCGGAATTATTCATCATGACAACTACCTTACAGCAGCGC
Organism: Halomicronema sp. CCY15110; assembly: GCF_016888165.1. Taxonomy (GTDB): domain Bacteria; phylum Cyanobacteriota; class Cyanobacteriia; order Phormidesmidales; family Phormidesmidaceae; genus Halomicronema. Next base: position 4,977 of record NZ_JACSWC010000095.1, read on the forward strand.
CAAAGCGCCAGCCTGTGGGAACAGTTCTGTCAGTGGGTGACCAGCACCGAGAACCGCCTCTATGTGGGTTGGTTCGGCGTGTTGATGATCCCCACTCTCCTAGCTGCCACCACTTGCTTCGTCATCGC
>NZ_JACSWC010000096.1 GCF_016888165.1 Halomicronema sp. CCY15110
CCCAACGATGACAATGGTTCTGTTGGGTTACGCTAGCGCTAACCCAACCTACAATTTCAACCTTGACAATGCACTAGCTGTCAGGCTCCACCGCCAAATCGATCGCCAATTCGTCTTGCAACCAATTAAAAATCTGTTGCCGTTCGCCAGGGGTCAGGTAAAAGCAGCCCGTCCGGCGGAGGCGATCGTTGATGTCTTCCATATCGGCAGCGGTGAAGAGTCCGGCGGTATTGGCAATATTGCACAGCAAATCGTCGCGGCCCTGCTGATCGAGACTGTCGTAGCGATACCGGGCAAGCTGCTTGCTCAAGCGATTCAATGTCGCCTCACCCCATGCTAGGCGCTGCCGACGCTCGGCTGGAATCCGTTCGCCCGCTGCAATTTTGGCGTAATCGGTATCCAGAATATCGAGGTGAATGATGTGAGGGTGCTGAGTCACAAGCCAAGAGGTCGGTAATATCTTCACGCACAGTGCCCTTGCCATGGCGAAGAGCTGTGAATCTCTAGGTGCAGACCGCGATCGCCCACCACCTAAACTTGTTGATAGCGTAGTGTACTTTGCCCGCTCCGTCCGTACTCTTCAGAAAAAACTCAGGGTCTGACCGACTGCCGCCCCGCGATCCTTTCTCCCAACGGCGAGGCTGGTGGCCCACGCTCAGGGAGCACATCCAGGGGACTGGCTGGCGCACCGTCAACATTACGGATCATTTCGGGGGGCCGAAAGATATTACAACCTCGTGATAGTTTCAAGACTGTAGAAAGTTGAATTCCGTTACGGGGAGAATCGCACGTGCTGGCAGCTTCTAATCGTTCCACTCAAAGTATCGAATCAACTCGCGAAGCTTGCAGTGATTATGTTGCTCATTTGCAACTGCATATGGCGCTCCAGGCTAAAAATCTCGTACCTTCTTTGGCCCAAAACAGCGATCGCCGAGAGCATTTATTGCATCAAACTCAGGCCGATCTAGAGAAAATGATCTCCCGCCAGGGTTTCTAAACCTTCGCAGTCAACCGCATATTTTTTCGCTTTGCTAAGCGCCGTGAATCCTGAAGACTCCACGGCGCTTCTTGTTTGGCGACTTCGCTAGCCCAACGAAAAACAGTATTGGTGCGACTTCCGGGCTGGTTACAGGCGGAGCAACCAAATTCCGGTAAACGTCATCCCCGAGTCATCGGGGCGCACCAGCAAAAAATGGAGGCCATGAGCTTGCTGTTGGCGCTCATTGAACTGCTGACCAGCGGCGGCAACTTGTGGATCTTCAAACGTTGTCAGCACCCAGCGATCGACCAACCCCGCTGCCAGAATCACGCCGTCCGGCGCACCGGGAATGTAGGTCAACGTGGCGGGCTGCTGCTCCTGGAGCCACTGCGCCAGAGGCAGCGATCGCCGTCCGGCATCAATGATCACCCCGGGAATCGCCGCCGTACTGGGTAGCCCCAGATTGAGGGGCAAAAAGTCTGCTGGCACAACCTGGAATGGCATCGGTTCGTAGATCAAACTTTCTTGCAGGTCTTGGGCGGAGAGACTGCCGAACCGCCACTGGTCGCCCCACAAATTTTCGGGCATGGGCACGGGAGCGAGCTGCTCTACCGCCAGGGGATCGTAAGGTTCGCCACTGTATTCCGGTTGCGCCGGATACCACTGCGATCGCTGCACCAACCAGCGTTTCAACGTTGGGGTGGTGCGACTCGGCACCACCGGCAATGACAAAGGTTCGGCAGCCACTTGTAATAACGACAGACACTGGGGGCGAAAGACGCGAATTTCGTCGGGCGACTGACCGGACTTTTGCAGCGCCATAGTCAACTGTTGCCGGAGCCAATCACTATTGACCGCTGACTGGGGCGCAGTGGCCCCGTAGGTGAACTGGAACGGGCGATCGCACACCAACAGTTCCCACAGCGACTGACCCGCCGCATCCCGCAGCGGTCGCCGATAACAATCCACTTCCCAAATGACCATCGGCATCCGCTCCGTCAAGCCACATGCTCGGTTTTCAGCGACAAAGGCGTCGAGAGGTCGTCTAAGTAGGCCCGCATGACATATTCAGCCACCATGCGATCGCTGTTGAAGTTGGGCGCATTGGTGCGAATTGACGCCTTCATCATGGCAATCCATTTGTGGGGAATGCCGTGGCGATCGCGTTCATAAAACAGCGGCGCAATTTCCCGTTCCAGCAGAGTGTAGAGCGAGTCGGCGTCGATTTGGTCTTGATGTTCTTGGTCGCTGGTGTCAATTTCTTCGCCAATCGTCCAGCCATTGCTGGGTTTGCCAGCTCGCCCAGGTTGATATCCCTCACACCACCAACCATCGCCAATGCTGAGGTTAATCACGCCGTTAAAGGCCGCCTTTTGACCGCTGGTGCCGCACGCCTCGGTGGGGCGGCGGGGCGTATTCAGCCACACATCCACACCATGCACCATGAGCTTGGCGGTAAACATGTCGTAGTCTTCGATAAACGCCACGCGATCGCGCAATGCCGGATGCCGACACCATTCCATTAACCGCTGAATAATCCGCTTGCCTTCATCATCTCCAGGGCGCGCCTTCCCCGCAAAGACAATTTGAATCGGTCGTCGCGCGTTGGAAAAAATGCGGATCGCCCGCTGTAAATCCTTAAAGATTAATGCGCCGCGTTTGTAGGGACTGAAACGTCGGGCAAAGCCCAGGGTTAGCACATTCGGGTCGAGCAGCCGCTCGACGGCCATAATGTCGTCTTTGGCTTCTTTACGCTCTAATCGTGACGCCAGTGTCTGCGATCGCGTGTACGCAATCAGGCGCTCCTTCAAAATGCAGTGTCGTCGCCACAACTCTCGCTCGGGAATGGCATCCACATTCTGCCAAATCTCTTGGCTGGCGAGATGCAGTTCCACATGGGTCCAAATATCTGTGGTGTTGAGGTGCAGCTGTGACCAGTTTTTGCCCAAATGCTGGCTATACAAATCCACCAGCAGGGGAGCCGTCCAACTGCTGAGGTGCGCCCCATTCGTCACATAGCCAATGGGCACTTCCTCCTCGGTCTTGTCGGGATAGAGGATTTGCCACATTTCCCGCGAGACTTCGCCGTGGCGCTGACTCACCGCATTGGCCTGCCGAGTCATCCGCAGCGCTAGCACCGACAAACTAAACGGTTCCCAGGGGTCACCAATGCGGCGCGCCCCCAAATTCAAAAACTCTTCGCGCTCCAGCTCTAACTGGGGCCAGTAATGACCAAAGAACGAATCCATCATGTCGGCGGAGAAGGCGTTGTTGCCATCGGGCACCGGGGTGTGGGTGGTGAAAACGGAGCGATCGCGCACCCAAGTCTGCGCTTCATCAAAAGTGCTGCCGGAGTATTCCATCTCCTGACGCACCACCTCCAACAGGGCAAAGGCAGAACTGCCCTCATTGATGTGATACACCGACGGCTCAATTTCTAACGTGTGGAGCACTTGCACTCCACCAATGCCCAACAAAATTTGCTGGGCCAGCCGAGTTTCGCGGTTGCCGCCGTAGAGTTGTCCGGTCAACTTGCGGTCAATGGGATCGTTGTCGGGGCGATTGGCATCCAGCAAATACAAATCCACTCGACCGATCTGGGCTTTCCATACTTGCACCCGCACTGTCCGTTGGCGTACCGTCACTTTTACCGTCACGGGCTGACCATACTCATCGCGCACCAACTCTAGCGGCATGTGCTCAAAGTCGTTATCGCGATAAAAGTCTTCTTGCCAACCGCTCCGGTTTAAGCGCTGACAAACATACCCCTGATGGTAGAGCAACCCCACGCCCACCATGGGCACGCCCAGATCCGATGCCGATTTGAGGTAATCACCCGCCAGCACTCCCAAGCCACCGCAATAGGTATACAGCGATTCGTGAATGCCATATTCCATGCAAAAGTAAGCGACGGGCTCCTCGGGCGTGAGATGAGGCGCGACGCGGCGGCCCCAGGTCGAGCGCTCACGCATGTAACCGTCAAAATGATTGGCCAGCACCTGGAGCCGCTTCAAATAGTCCGGATTTTCGGCCACTTGCGACAGCCGCTCGTAGGACACCGCCTCTAACAGCGCCACGGGGTTGTGGTAGCAGTTTTGCCAGACCGTCGGCTCAATGGTGCTAAACAGCGACATGCGATCCGGGGTCCAGCTCCACCAGTAGTTGTAAGCCAAATCGGCTAGTCGCCGTAATGGGGAGGGCAGTTTCTTTTTGAGCTGCGTGATGGGATTCATAACTGGATAGCAACCGATGCCAGGAAAAATATAAAGGGAATGTGCCCGAGCTTGTCGCCAAGGCTACCCTGGGAAAAAGGGCTACAGCTGTGGCATCAGGCACCGTTGCACACAAACCAGTGCAACCAAAAGCCGCCAACGGATTTTGCTGCACTCACCGCCGTGCAACCTGATAAACGCTGTCAGTTTTTCTAGCCTAACGCGGATATTTACCGCAGGATCACATATTCAATGGCGACCCCGAAAAATTCACGTCGCCTTTAGACGCTACGGGCGGTTAGGGGCATTTTGCGCGGAAATTCGGCGATCGCAGTCCACATAGAAATAGAACGTGGCGTTAATGCGCCTGCTATTTTGTGGCGAGCAGGGGAGGCGGGAGAGCGAGAGTGATAAAAACTGGAGACTACTGGGACTTGCGCACAAAAAAAGATTCCCATAAACCGAGTTTTGACTCCGCTCAACTCTCAAAACTGGTAGGTTGAGCGCAGTCGAAACCGGCTTAAACAGGTACTTGATTTAGTGGCAGATCCCTTTCGTGATTCCTGCCAAGTCGCACTCGTCGCGATCGCGACGCCGCCTGACCACTACACGCCTCGCCCCTTTGTCCCATGCTTCAGACCAATGCGGGTTCCCGGGGGGCGATCGCTTCGGGGAGAGTGCGGCCTACCGCCGTAGCAATGGGGCGCAGGCTCTCGACTAAAGCGGCCATATCCTCTAACGACAGAGCTTGTCGCGCATCCGACACCGACTCTTCGGGCACAGGATGACACTCAATCATGAGGCCATCGGCCCCAGCCGCGATCGCGGCCCGCGCCAAACTAGGCACCAGCTCGCGCTTACCCGCCGCATGGCTCGGGTCCACAATCACGGGTAAGTGGGTCAGCTGTTTGAGGGCCACCACGGCTCCCAGATCCAGCACATTGCGGGTGTAGTTGTCGAAGCTGCGGATGCCCCGCTCACAGAGGATGATGTTGGGGTTGCCGTGGGCCGCGATGTATTCCGCTGCCATCACCAGCTCTTGAATGGTGGCGGCCAGCCCGCGCTTCAGTACAACAGGCTGATTGATTTCGCCCAGGGCTTTCAGCAAGTCGAAATTTTGCATATTGCGGCTGCCGACTTGCAGGACATCAGCATGGGCCGCGATCGCTTCAATTTGATGGATGGCCATGACTTCAGTAATCACGGGCAGGTGGTAGCGCCGCCGCACTCGGTCTAGGATGGCCAACCCGGCTTCGCCCATCCCTTGGAAGGCATAGGGGGAGGTGCGGGGCTTGTAAACGCCGCCCCGCAGCGCTTGAATGGTGTGCTGACCGAGTTGAGTCGCGATCGCTTCCATCTGATCGAGGCTTTCCACGGAGCAGGGGCCGCCGACGATGAGTAACTCATCACCGCCGACGGTGATCTGATCGTTCAGCGCGATCACGGTGCCGTGGTCGTCATGAGCTTTAGCAGTGAGTTTGGCATCTTGCATGGGTTGGGTTCCTTGTTGATGGTGATTGGGGTTGATGGTGATTGGGGTTGATGGTGATTGGGTAACAGTCAGTCGAATATCAGCAGCATTGAAAAACCCCCGGTCGTCTAGGACGCTCCGGGGGTTTGTTAACAGGCATCATGGCCTAGTCACCCGGAGCAAATCCCAGTGAAAAAGAAAAAGTTGAAATACCAGTTAGCCGGAGCGGAGTAAACCATGATGACTAGTCGAGTAGGTGAAACAGTAATCCTTTAAAAACGCGAAAACCGCAGAGCGGGCCTGCGGTTCACTAGGAGAGTTCAGCCAAAGCTAAATTCACATCTAGTGAACCTCCTCAAAAAACCAAAAATAAAATCGCTCGGCGTTGAATTGCATGGACTTTTAAGATAACGCTTCTGTTAGGTTAACAATGGAACCCTGAAGCGTCAACTAAAGGCTGGAACTTTTTGGTTGTGGTCAACGAAAGTCAGGCCCGTGACGCTCCCAGGTGTTGCCACTCAGGGGAGAGCGATCGCTCATCGTACAAGTTCATAACAGATGAACGCGGCCTTGGAAAAACTGCTGTAGGCTGATGTTGACAGAGCGACCACCGCTATTTCATGGGGCCAAGACCATGCTGACCGACCTTCAGAAACGCAAGTTGACCAAGCTGTTTAGCCTATACGACTCAGACTATACAGGCGTCTTAGTCAAGCAAGACTTTGAGCTCATGTTCAAAAAGCTGACTAACTTGCGGGGGTGGTCGAAGCGATCGCCCCGTTGCATCGTGCTCGAAGATAAACTCATGCGACAGTGGCAGGGACTAGAGGCCAAGGCCGACACCCACAAAAATGACGAAGTCTCTTTGAGTGAGTGGTTTGCGTATTATGACGACGTTTTAGCCGATACCAGTGCTAGCCCCGAAATGATTGGCGATTTAATTGAATTAGTGTTTGACGTCTTTGACCAGGATGAAGACGGGCGGATTAATCAAGCTGAATGGGGCCAGTTGCTCGCTGTTTTCAATGAGTCCCCGGTGTATGCACCATTAGTCTTTCCCCAACTCGACCAAGACCAAGACGGTTACCTGAGCAAAAATGAGATTCGGGGTCTGTTCATTAATTTCTGCTACAGCGACGACCCGAATGAAATCGCCAATCAAATGTTTGGTCCCTATTAACGCTGCTCCGACGCTGGGCTCACCCAATTTTGGCAGGTCGTCTATCTCTTAAAAATCAAGATTAGCTAAATCCAATTCTGACCAAGTACATACTGTGTAAATACTGTGCCGGGCCGGGAACCGCCATCTCGGCGGTTCCCAACTGCTGATTAAACCCCATCCCTGAGAAGCGGTTGCAATTCCGGCCTACTCATCTTCATGGGCGTGATAAGCCGCTTCAATTTCTTGCATCTGGATATCGAGCTCTTTTAATAACTTGACCAGGGATTTCAAAGTTTTAGAACGCGACGGCTGAAAATTGAGCGACTTACGTGCGCGATCGCGCATGTCGCTCAGTCGAGCTTTCAAGGTTTCTGCGGCATCCAACGCATCGCGACTGATACTATCAATCTGATACTGCTGATGGAACTCTAGCGCCGCGCCGCGTAACACTTGCAAGGTGGCTTGTTCGGTTTCATCGCCTGGAATGATCTTGAGCCGCAGCAAAATGCGCTGACCATCCTGAGTCCGTTCGATCTCCACTTGCTTCGGTTGGGTGACAAGGGCTACGGACATATGGGTTAACTGTTTGAGCTCATTGATGACCGCTTGCAGCACTTGGCTTTCAACGGGTTCGATGAGTCCCTCCAAAACGCCGTTACGGCTCCACAAAATTTGGTGGGAGTGACCATGACGTTTGAGATATAAGCGCCCAATTCCATCCCCAATGACCTTATCCAAGAGGGCTTGCATCAGCACTTTGGGGGGCAACGCACACAACAAACGACTGATATCGTCATCATGGGCTTCATCGGTGGTCGCATCAGCGACGGGAGCCGGCGGCTCAGGCGGCGGTGAGGGAACTGACGGCGGCGGTGCTGCGGGGGAGGCAGATTCAGGGGTTGTTTCCGCGATCGTCGAAGGTGGCGCTTCTGGGGACGGCGGTACGATAACCGGGGGAACTTCACTCGTGGTGGGGGTACCCTCCCTCACCTCCGGTTCCGCAGTGGGTGCGGGTGCAGGCGCTGCGGCGCTGGCCTCTGAAACCGGGGGCTTGGCGGGCTCGAACACCTCGGCCAATGCGGCGGCTTGCCGTTCTTCTGCCACCAACTGAGAGGTCAAGTCTCTGGGCAGCATGGCGGTCATTTCTTCGACCTGTTCCAAAATCAAGGTCGCCTGCATCTGCTCGTCAGAAATCGCCGCCCCCGCGATGGGTTCTGTTTCGTGAGCGATCGCGGCTTCCGAGGCTAAGGACGAAGAGGCCGCACTAGCCGCTGCATCTACTGCGGCCTCAGCCGCCGCCTTGTCCGCTTCGGCGGCTGCCTTGTCCACCTCATGGCTGGCCGCATTTGCTTGCTGCTGGCTCTCTGCGGTGTGCTTGAGATATTGCGATAACAGGTCACGGTGCCAATCAGACTCAATCTTCTCAAAGCGAATGGAGTAGTTGATATAAGACAGCTGCTTCGTGACATATTCGGTAGCCGCCGGATCATCCGGATCCACGGTACCCATAGTCAAGCAACTGCCATCAATCGAGAGCGGCGCTACTTGATAGTAGAGACATGCCTCGAAGGGCAAAATGCTATCAATCAGGGCGTAAATTTGAGCCCGCTCTAAGTCATTCGGCCAGCCAGCTTCATCGGCCTGAGAAACCGATGCCGCTCGTCCCTGATTAGCCCCTATCCAATTGTCACCAGACTGCTTAGCCATACTTGCAGAGCGTTCCCAAAGAGCCCACTATCTTGATGATCGACCCCGCTGTAGACATCATCGCAAAGTCTCTCCGCCAAGGTGTGATCCGTACCATGGATTGATAATGGTCTTAACACATATCGCTTTTATAACAACCAGAGGGCAATTCGGCGGCAATTTCTGCACCTTCTGGCAAGTCTATTTATAAAGCGTGAAAAATCTTCAAAGGCAATAAATCAGCTGTAGTCACTTTCATCGGCAATTCTGATGTCAACTTTCTGAGCCAGTGCCTGCGGCCTAGCCTGCTACGAGCTGTAGAAGCAAGCAACCTCATGGCGTTAACCCACTAAGGGAGCTGCAACTAAATAAAGTACCCGTTCAATCCGGTTTCGACTTCGCTCAACCTACCAGTATCGAGAGTTGAGC
>NZ_JACSWC010000097.1 GCF_016888165.1 Halomicronema sp. CCY15110
CGCCGGAAAATGAACCAGTAGGCCAGCCAGCCCAGGGCGATCGTGACGAGGGGCTTGACGATATTGCCCAGGGTGTAAGCTTCGTAGTAAACGACGTTGGCAAAGACCAAGCCGCCCAACAGCAGCGCCATCGCGACCCAAAAGCCAGGCTTGACCGGACTTTCCACTTCATTGCTATGGGGCAAAAAGATGAATTTTGCAAAGGAAATGGCGGTGCCCAAAGCAGCCACGTTCATGCCGATGACCTGCCAGGGCAACAGATTCTTCATCGTCAAAACTTTGGCCCCAAATCCTGACAGGAGGGGAAAGCCGGAGATCGAAAAGCTGGCGATCGCCAACGCAATCCACACCGAGCGCGGAATGGGCTGATGGCGCAACTCTTTCAGATTACGACTGGGAAGATTCCCGGCAATCAGAAACAAGGCTGACTTCACCAGGCCATGGGTGAGCGCATAAAAGCCACCCACCTCTGGGGCCGCCAGCACAAACCCCAACTGCGACACGGTATGAAACGCCAACATCCGCTTGGTGTCTTTTTCAAAGACGGCATAGCCCACACCCAACAGCGCCGTACCGACCCCAAAGAACCGCACAATCGGGTCAATATTCTCGAACATGAGGGCAAAGCGGGCCAGGGGATAAATGCCCGA
>NZ_JACSWC010000098.1 GCF_016888165.1 Halomicronema sp. CCY15110
ACCAGGCATTCGACGTCAGCCTCTAAAACTCACTCCTTAAGGATATATGCATTTCCGCCATGCGGTACTAGTCACGCAGGTTAACAGCAAGTCATTGAAAAGGGCTGTACTGAAGAGAGCTGTATACGAGCAGTTAGGATTGCAGTTAAAAAGTTGGAAGATATAAGGCCGATCTTATGAAGAAGGTAAACGCCCCGTCGTCCCCGGCTCAATTCTGAGTAGAACTCAGCGAGAGAAGGAGGTCGCACCTCATCAATGCAGATCATTAGAGTTAAGTCACTGTTCAGAACGATGCGTTATGCCGCAGAGTCAATCCCCCACTCATGTTTCAAGAATTGCTTGTACATGGTTTCGCGCATCATCATTTGCTCGTACAGCTTGACCAAGAACTCTTGGGCTTGCTCACGGCTCATCTTGTCAACTTGGGTCTCAAAGGAGCGCAGACTAAACTTTTGCTCCAAAGTGAGTTTCATCGGTTCTTTCATGGTTCAATCGTCCAACTTGAGAAACAACACTTGCCGGAACGTGTGAGACAAATCCACGCGCAAGTTGCGTCTTTTGTACCCGCGATCGCCTCAAACTTCCGCAAGTGGCTATCAATATCTTACAAAATGTAAAGAGCGTTTGACAAATAGACTACTGTTTGGGTTGAGAGTGATAAGTAGGCTACCGTTTCCAGGGATGAAATTTTGTCGGGAAAGAAAGCGGGGTTTACAGCTGGCGTTCTCGACGCAGCATTTGTCGATAGGCGGCCCAGCCAGCGATGACCATGGCCCCCGCAAAGCCGACTAAAAAGGTGAGGTGAGGGGCGATCGCCTCGCGCTCGCTGATTTCGGCGCTGTCTACCGCTGCTTGCAACGCCAAAATCATGTGATAAACCGGATTGTATGCGGCCAATGACAGCAGCGAATCGGGAAATAGGCGGATTGGCAAAAAGGCTCCCCCAAGCAACAGCAGCGGTACCCCAAAGGCCGCCACCAACGCATTGACGTCTTCGGTTCGTCGCGCTAGTTGCGTTCCTAAAATAAAGCCCAGTCCCACATAGGCCGCAATACTGAGCAAAATGACCAGGATCGCCAGTGGCAGCGATCCTGTAAATTCGGCTCCGACGGCGATCGCGATCGTCCACACCAACAGCGCCTGGGCCAGACCAATACCGCAATGCGCCACAAAAATGCCTAAGAAGTAGCCAATGCCGCTCAGCGGTGAGAGAAACAATCGTTTCAGCGTCTGCTGTTCGCGCTCGGCTACCACGGTGGCCACACTGCCGCCGAGGCAACTAAAAAAGAGCGCTGCCCCTACTAGCGTGGGAGCGGTAGCCTGTTGATAGGCCGCTGCCGTTTCAATCTGCGCCCGTTCGGCCAAGATGAGGCTATTCATCACCAGCATCAAGGCGGGAAACACCGCCCAAAAAATTAAGCTGCGTCGCCGTCGCCATAACTCTTGCCAAATCCGTTGGGCAACTGCGATCGCGTCCTGCAGGGTTTTGACTACCATACCCGTGTACCTTGATGCCTCATCCTTTAGCCACGTTACCAATGCAAGTTGACATGCCACAATAGACTTAACCTAGAAAATCCCTGCTGTGAGCGATTGGCAGCAGCGATCGGTGACTCCTATTGTCTCGAGCTTGAGACAGGTTTGGGATTGAGACCGCAAACGATTTGCTAGCTGGAGATAGCGTTGATCAGCCTGCTAAAAAAAATTCAGGACGTCTTGATGCGTTGGTGGCGTGACTTTACGCTGCAAACCCGTCTATTGGCAGGGGCAACCCTTGTCGTCTCCCTACTCATGAGTGGCCTGACATTTTGGGCTGTCAACTCCATTCAGCAAGATGCGCGCTTCAATGACACGCGGTTTGGTCGCGACTTGGGCTTGCTTTTGTCCGCCAACGTCGCCCCCCTCGTTTATGCCGGGGATACCGAAGAACTGGCGCGATTCTCTTACAGCTTTTATCAGAGCACGTCGAGTGTGCGTTACATGCTCTATGCGGATGATGAAGGCTCCATCTACTTTGGGATTCCCTATTCTGATGCGTCCGTCCAAAGCTCGCTCACCCTGCGCCGCCGGATGCAGTTGCCGGATGATTATGCTCGGAATGCTAATCTCCCCTTCGTCCGTCAGCATGTAACCCCGGCGGGGGAAGTCACCGACGTTTTTGTCCCCATTAAGTATGACGGTAACTATCTGGGGGTGTTGGCCCTGGGAATCAATCCCAACCCCACCGTTGTCGCCTCCTCTAACTTGACGCGAGATGTCACCGTGGCAGTATTCGTGTCGATCTGGGCCATGGTGATTTTGGGCGCTGTATTCAATGCGCTCACCATTACCCAACCCATCAAAGAGCTGCTGACCGGGGTGAAAAACATCGCTGCGGGAAACTTCCAACAGCGGATTGATTTGCCCCTGGGTGGTGAACTGGGGGAATTGATTTATAGCTTCAACGATATGGCGGAGCGCCTAGAGCGTTACGAAGAGCAAAATATCGAAGAATTAACCGCCGAAAAAGCCAAGCTAGAAACTCTGGTTTCTACATTTGCTGACGGCGCAATTTTGCTCGATACCAATATGCATGTGGTGCTGGTGAACCCGGCTGCTCGCCGCATCTTTGGGTGGGAAGGACGCGATCTGGCTGACGCCACGGTGTTGCAGCATTTTCCCAATGCGGTGCGGGTACAGCTCACCCGGCCACTCTTTATGGCCTCCGCAGGCGAGTCTGAGGGCATGGAATTTCGGATTGTGCTGACGGAGCCGACGAGCCGCACGATTCGGGTATTGCTGAATACCGTGCTCGACCCGACGCGCGAAAATGTCAAAGGGATTGCGATTACCGTTCAAGATGTGACGCGGGAAGTCGCGCTCAATGAGGCCAAGAGTCAATTTATCAGCAATGTCTCTCACGAACTGCGCACTCCCTTATTCAATATCAAGTCATTTATCGAAACGCTGCATGAATACGGGGATGACCTGAGTACTGAAGAGCGACAAGAGTTTTTGGAAACGACTAATCATGAGACCGATCGCCTGACTCGGCTCGTGAATGATGTGCTCGATTTGTCTCGTTTGGAGTCAAATCGTCGCTATCAGTTTGGCGAAGTGGAAGTCGCGCAGCCCATTGAGCAAACCTTGCGCACCTATCAACTCAACGCGCGGGACAAAAAAGTGAGCCTACACCACGAAATCGCAGCGAGTTTACCGCCAGTGCAGGGCAATTACGATTTGCTATTACAGGTGTTGGGTAACTTAATTGGCAATTCGCTGAAGTTCACTGAAGCGGGGGGCAAGGTGATGATTCGGGCCTATCAACTCCCCACTCACCAGCATCACGATAGTCTGGATGAATTTATTCGCATCGAGGTGGCGGATACGGGTATCGGCATTGCGGTCGAAGACCAGGAAGCGATTTTTGATCGCTTCTTCCGTGTCGAAAACCGAGTGCATACTTTGGAGGGCACCGGCCTCGGGCTGTCGATCGTGAAAAATATTGTCGAGAAACACAGCAGCCAGGTACATCTGATTAGCGAAGTCGGCGTGGGGACGACATTCTGGTTCGATTTGCCAGTCTATCAGGCAGAAACCTCACCGATGGTCATGGTGGCAACTCCGGATGAGAGTGAAACGATGGATGATGTATCGGCGGAGTTGCTCTCAACTCAGAGCAGTAGCGACAACTGATGAGTCGTAATTTCACTGCGATCGCTGCCAGCCAACGATGTTCTCCCCTGGCTGGCAGCCACAGCATTCAGATGATGAACCTCATCCCCTACGCTGGCAGTTGCCGATTAGTCTTCTGGCAGTACCCACTTCGGGGGCTGGGAAGCGCGCTCCATCATCTTGCGGCGTACCGCTTCGTCCGCCATGGCGAGCATTTGATCAAGCGAGGTTTCTTCAATAAACTTCGCAGCCTGCTCTTTGTATTCTAAATTGGGGCACTTATCGCCCAACACGCAGCCATTCTTGCAGGCTTCAGCACAATTAATCGTCTCCATTCCACTTCTCCAAACGGCTTTGCGATCGCGGGTGCAGCCAAACTGGCGCTGACCTTGTATACATAACGGCACCCAGTCATAAATTTTAAGGGATTGGCGGCAGGCTTGCTGTGCCCCTCCTTCCCGACCGTCAGCGGCAGTTTTCTAGCACTGCTGACAGATGTTGGCGGGGAAATGTGCACGTCTCAGCGCGGCAGTAATAGGATAGAGGGGCATTCTCGTGAGCTGCCCTATGTCCTCCATGCCGACTGCCACTACCTCTCCTGCAACGATGAAGCCATTGCTTGGCCAATCGCTGGAGGAGTTAACCGACTGGGTAAAAGGGCAGGGGCAACCGGCTTATCGTGGCAAACAGCTACACCAGTGGATTTATGAGCGATATGCGCGGAACTTGACGGAAATTACAGTCTTTTCAAAAGCTTGGCGGGCAGAGGTGGCAGAGGTGGCGGTGGGGCGATCGCAGCTCCATTTTCGCTCCGTGGCACCCGACGGCACGATCAAGTATTTGCTGAGGCTGACGGATGGCAGCATTATCGAAGCGGTGGGCATTCCGACCGTCAAGCGGCTGACGGTGTGTGTGTCGTCGCAGGTGGGATGTCCGATGGCGTGTGATTTTTGCGCCACGGGCAAGGGCGGCTTTTTGCGCAATTTAGAAACCCACGAAATCGTGGATCAGGTGCTGACGGTGCAGGAAGATTTTGGTCAGCGGGTCAGCAATATCGTGTTTATGGGCATGGGCGAGCCGTTGCTGAATGCGCCGAATGTGGTGAAGGCGGTGCGATCGCTGAATCAAGATATCGGTATAGGCCAACGCTCGATCACCGTTTCGACGGTGGGCATTCCGGGGCAGATTCGCCGCTTGGGAGATGAAAAACTCCAAATCACTCTGGCGGTGAGCCTCCACGCTTCTAATCAGCAGTTGCGTGAAACGCTGATTCCCAGTGCGCAGAAATATCCCCTAAAAACGCTCATTGATGAATGCTACGACTATGTCCACGTGACTGGCCGACGGATCAGCTTCGAATACATTCTCCTCGCGGGCTTAAATGATCTGCCCCACCACGCCGGAGAACTGGCGGAAATGGTGGGGGGCTTTCAGAGTCATGTCAATCTGATTCCCTACAATCCCATCAGCGAGGTGGACTATCAGCGGCCTAGCGATCACCAAATTCAAGACTTTGTTGACGAATTGAAAAAACGCAATGTCGCCGTCAGTGTCCGGTATTCGCGTGGCCTGGAAAAAGATGCTGCCTGCGGACAACTCCGCGCCCAAAAGCTGGCTGACTAGCGCTCTGTCAGTGCTTGATTTTAGGGTTGGACATACTTCGTCAATATCCTTCGACAAGCTCAGGATGAGCGTGAGCCGTACGTTCAGGCTGAGCCTGTCGTTCACGCAGTGGCTCCCTCCAGGAGCAAGCCC
>NZ_JACSWC010000099.1 GCF_016888165.1 Halomicronema sp. CCY15110
CTTGAATCAATCTCAATCTGATTCCAGGTTTACAGAGTTTTGCCATCGCGGCATCGCCTCTTCGTTAGAAATTCAGCTCCGTATCCTGACCCGTTAGGGACTACCCCGATTCCGGTAATTCAGACGTTGCCCACCGAAAATTCTGGCTCGCTAACCTGGAGGGAGTTCGGGGTCAGATAGCGGTGTGCCCGGTTCCACATAAGCCTCTGGCTCTGCGGAAGTTGTTGGCTCTGGTGCCGGCGCAGTCGAGGGCGCGTCCGGGATGTCCGTAGTGGATGGGGTCGCAGGGCTGGGCTCGTCAGGAAAACCGCCCCCCACCGGACTCACGGGTTGACTCATTTCTTCGTGGATGCGACCCGCGACCCGCCGCACTAACTCGCTGGCGCGGCCATCGTTAAACGGGCGATCGACCAACACACTTAATAGATAACGATGACCGTTCACCGTATCGACCAGGGCTACGTCTCCTAGCAGGGTGCCAATGTCGCCAGTTTTGTTGAATGTCAGGGCGGTATCGTCGGCTAAGCCATCGGGAATCAGGTCGCGATTGACCGTGCGCTGCATGATGCCCAATAGACGATCGCGCGATCGCCGACTCAGCAAATCTCCTTGTTCGACGAGCGCCATCACCCGCACCAAATCAGCCGAACTGGTAGTGTTGGTACCGTCTAAATCGGGCAATAAATTGCGGAGCAGGGTGGCTGACAGCCCCCAATCACTAAATTGCTGATTGAGCACCTGGGTACCGCCAAGCAGCTCAATAATCATGTTGGTGGCGGTGTTGTCACTATTGACAATCATCGCTGTGGCCGCTTCTAACGCTGTGAACTGGCTGCCGATCTCTTGGGTTTGAAAATCACCCGATTCCCCTGCCATCAGGTCTTCGCGCAGGGTGACAGCCTCATCCAATCGCACCGTTCCCGCATCAACTGCCTGCAAGAACGCGACCAAAATCGGCATTTTGATGGTGCTGGCGGCGGCGATGGGTTCGGTGCCATTCAGTTCAATATAGTTGCCGCTATCTAAGTCATAGAAAAAGACCGATTGGGTCAGTCCCGGTGTCATCGTTTCCAGCGCCACCAGGTCGGTTTCCAGAGAGACGAGTTCGTCGGCCAATGGCAGCGGTTGGGTGAGGGCATCACGATTGGCAGACCGGGCGGCGGTTTCTGTGGCGACGGGGCGATCGCCCGAAGTGCTCGCCGTCTGGTCACTCGAATTCAGTGAAGACAGGACCGTGCCCACGATCGCGGCAATGCCAGTGCCTAAAATCAACAGGCGAATTCCATACAAAACAGGCGGCGGCGGCTTGCGACCCGAACGGCGCGGTTGGTGGCGGCGGGTTTTGGCGTTGGTGGCGGGTGGCTGCGGGCGAGATCGCGCGGCCGGTCGCTGGATGGGGGTAACCTTGTTCCGCGATTCTGAGCCGTTGCCAGTGCGTGATTGGGGGCGCGGGGCAGTGCCCGCAGACCGAGCTGGGCGGGAGTCGGCGGGCGATGGCGCATAAACATGAGCCATCTGCTCAGCCGGGCCGGACCGGGCAGACGGAGCCGGTCTTGACTGAGGTGGCATCGGGGTTTTGATGCGTTGGGGTGAGTTTGGGGGACTCGCCTCTGAGCCCGACCGCTGCCGAGGCGATCGCGCTGCGGGCGGCGTTGTTGCGGTTCGGCTCGACTGAATCCACTGTCGCCAACGGTTACGAGCATGCCGCTGCCGCCGCCGGGCACTGCGTGAAGGAGGCGTTGTGCCACCGCTAGGTGCCGTCAGCGGAGGCGGGGTCAGAGGCAACACCTGGCCCTGGGGTGCGCCGGGGTTGCCAGTGGGCTCATAACGTCGAAAGGGTGACTGGCCGTGGTTGGACTGATAGTTGTTGTCTGCCATGATGCTGCGTTGGTATTACCCTAGCCCTGCGGTGGGTCTGGCGAACGGAGGTCGGACGAATCAGTGGGCGATGGGTTGACTTGGGTCAAGGCCCATTCGGTCTGCCGCAAAATTCCCCTAAGCATAGCCAACTCTTGAGAAGTCGGTGCCGCTCGCACAAAGAATCGCCGCAACTTTTCCATTCGGCTTGTCGCCGTGTGGGGATAAAGATAGCCGATCTTGAGCAAAACGGCTTCTAAATGTTGATGAAAACCGGCTAATTGGTCAAGGGCCGCTGCCGCTGCCTCGCTAGGGGGCGGGGTCGGCGTCGCGATCGCCCCCCGGGGTGTGGTCGCTCGGGCCAGTTCATAGCAACATACGGCGATCGCCTGGGCCAAGTTCAGCGAGGTATAACTCGCATCACTGGGAATGCGCACAAAGCGCTGCGCATAGTTCAACTCTTCATTACTCAGTCCCCGGTCCTCGGGGCCAAAGATCAGGGCCGCTGGGGCGGGAGCGCTCACGGGCTCTGGGGCGACTAGCCAGGGCAGAGCGACTTCTGGCAACTCCATCGTTGTATTTAAGGCGCGATCGCGGGCGGTGGTGGCGATCGCCTTAGTGCAGTCGGTCAGAGCGACGGCCAAGGTCGGCACCACTCGTGCTTGCGTCAAGATCTCTCCGGCATGGACCGCCATGCGCCGCGCCTCTTCCCCCAGCGGGTCACAGTGCGGCTTGACCAACACCAGCTGTGACAATCCCATATTTGCCATTACCCGAGCAGCGGCTCCCACATTCAAGGCCCCGGCTGGCTCTAGCAAAATGATGCGGATGTGCTGCAACCGGGGATGAACCATAACGCCTGCTCAATGGTCTGAAGGCAAAAGGTGATTATAGACGTTGCCCCTGCGGATCACCAGGTCAGGCAGCGGTAGGGAGGGCCGCCATTTTTCGGGGGATGCGTGACTCATGATCGATACACAGCTGTGCGATCACCCAGTCCACCATTTTTAAGGAGCAGGAGTGGGTGGGGGCGGGCGCAGAGCCAACGCCACAGACTTTCTCTGATGTTTAGGGATCTGCAACTAAATAAAGTACCCGTTCAATCCGGTTTCGACTTCGCTCAACCTACCAGTATCGAAAGTTGA